>JANMYL010000194.1:0-17270 GCA_031382045.1 Akkermansiaceae bacterium
TTCAAAAGATGGCACTCGCTCTTGTTAAGGGACGCCTCCACTTGCTGGCGGCAGACGATTTCCAGCCCGAGTAGTCGGTTTGCTGCGGCAAGTTCGACTGTGCGGTCACTCAAGACACTGATTATTGTTTTCAGATCAGCCGCTTCCAGCTCGATGTCATCCTTCATTACGGGTTGAGCGATCACTGCTGCAAAAAATGCGCCTGCCTGCTTAACGACAACTGCCCGCTCTGCCTCAGGAAATGTCGGCAACAAATCCATAACTAAAGTTCTCTCATGGAGCCTAACTAGATCCAGTGTCGGCATGACACTGGCATGGATATCGTTGCCAAGTTTGATTGCGAACTCCAATTTAGCCATGTGCCCTTGTTCAAGATGTGACTGTAATGCCTTCTTGTAACGATTCAGGAAATTAGGCAGATTGGCTTTCATAGAGTCCCTGGATAAATGAATTTCATTATAGGAATTACTTTCCACCGGGACGCAGGCAATGGCAAATTCATTTTAGCCGGATATTCAGGCCGGCAAGCGTGGCGCTTAAATAGGTCTTGGCTTCAAAAGCAACAATACAATCCCGCCAAGAAGCGCAAGCACTCCAACAACCGGCGGAATAAAGTGCGAATCTCTCGTTTCAATGCGCAGTCCGAGAAACTGGACAGTTTCTCCCGGAGTGGTGAAGCTAATGCCCGAGTATACAAGAACTACAATACCCAGAATTATTAGTGCGATGGCGGCGATGGATTTAACATTCATGACAATTATCTGACAATGATTGTATCTAATTACGGTTAAGAATCCATAAGTTATCTCGCTACATTATAGGATACGGCGTCCTTGAATCACTCGGACAAGTACAATGATGATGGCTACGACCAGCAAAATGTGGATAAATCCTCCAATCGTGGTGCTTGTCACCAGGCCAAGAGCCCAAAGGATGAGTAGTATGATTGCGATTGTCATTAACATGGGTCAGTTTCTTTCTTTAGTTTGTGGTTTGCTAAAATTAGCGGGTTGAATCCTCAATGTGTTCACCGGCTGTTCCGACATCTCTGCCGAAGCCTCGAACAGTGGCGCAACCCGTACTAAAAAGTGCCAAAAGCACCGAGGCAATCATGAGGATAGAAATACGTTTGGATGATGTTTTCATGGTGTTAATCTTTATAGCTTCAACACGAGAAAATTAACCGTCTAAGACGCTTTTCGCTATAGGGTGAATCCCTACCATCCGTAATTCTGCGCAGCCACTAAAGGGCAGCCGAGTTCCTAACCGCTTTCTAGTTCATCAGAATCCGGAATGTTTATTTCAGTATCTTGACTGAAGAATTGACTCGTTTCACCGAAACACCTCGCATTCAAAGAGAACTAAATGTCCAAAGATGGTCCCACTAAATCATGACCCCAACAAAAAGGGAGCCTTTAGGCTTCCTAAATTGTTTGTTTTAAAAAATGGTGGGTAGAGATGGATTCGAACCAACGTAAGCTTACGCTAGCAGATTTACAGTCTGCCCCCTTTAGCCACTCGGGCATCTACCCATTCCGTTTGCACGGGGCGGATGTATGAGGAGCTATGCTGGATCTGACAAGAGGAATTTACCGTAACAGGACATTTTCTCTGAAATCTTAGGATGCCACCCACGCGTCTTCTTACTCAGGCCTTCATGGCTGCGGCAGATTTCCGCAATTCCATCACGGTGAGCGGCGGGACGTTAAGCAGGCAGAGGTCGCTGCGCGATAGGTCAAAAAGCTCGTGTTCGGAAATTTGCTGTGAGAATTGGTAGGTGATAAAGACGCTGTCCGGTCCCATCGCCTGAGAGATGTTGGAGAGTAACTTCTCGCGCAATTCGCGGTCCATGATGGTGAATGGGATACCCGAGACAATGTAGTCAGGATTACAAATTCCCATTTCTATTAAAGTTTCTGCCAAGTGCAGAGCATCGGTGTGCAACACCGTCACCCGGTCGTCATGGGCGAATTGCTTTTCCAAGTGCGCGGCGAAATGGTCATCCAACTCGATCAATACGAGCCGGGACTCAGCGTTCATCCGTCGGACGATCTGGCGAGTGTGGCAACCCTCGCCCGGGCCTAGTTCGATAACCACCCGCGGCTTGGAAAAATCAATGCGTTTCGCAGTTTTCCGGGTCAGAAATCTGGAACTCGGGACTATATAGCCAACGCGGATAGGATTCGCCAGGACGCGTTTGAAGAAAAGAAGGCTCATAAAAAAGTGATGCGATAGTTAATCGACTACCGGGCCACAGGTCTAGCACGAGATTCGGGGGCGTGTGAAGCTCTGCTCCCAGATTTTGGTATGAAAACAGCCTCCTCTGAAATATTTCTCAAACATTCCCGAGAGAGAGCGCTACTTGTCCGTTCTCCCTGTGCTTGAATAGAAGCGTTATGAACGACGCCCCGAATGAAAAAATCTTCAACGGCTGCAATCCTTGCATGTGAAAAATGAACGAAAGGCCAAGAAATAATTTTGCCCCCGCAAGGCTTCCTGCATCGTTAAAGCTGGTGGATTGAAACCCGGCCTCTGCTCATGTCACTGCGGCGTGGGAATCATTTGAGCTAAATCAGGGGTTCACTCCGGCGCTGGCGTTTTTCAAAAAGCACGGTCTCGCGGTAGCCCGCCGCCTTTGCGATCTTTATCGCGTTTGGAAAATCCCGGCCGACCTCCCCGGGTGCGTGCGCATCTGAGGATATCACCAGCCCGATGCCAGCAGAGCACGCGAGTTCGAGGAAGCGCGGAGTAGGATATGCTTCGGCACAGGGCTTGTGCCACCCTGCGGTGTTAATTTCAATAACGCAACCAGCGGCGGCAATCGCGTCAATAACCGGCTCGTAAAATCGGTCGAGATCTCCTGCGGGGATATGGGAGAACTTTTTCACCAGATCTGGATGAGCAAGAATGTCAAAAACCCCGCTGTCCGCCATCTTTGCATAGGTTTCCCAATAATGCGTCCAGACGGCGTCAACATCGCTCGTCGCCCAGCGGCCGAGCCACTTCGGATTGTCGAAATCCCAGTCACCAAGGTAATGAACGGAGCCGATTAAATAATCCCAGTCGTGGCGAGTGGCGAGCTCAGCGATCCAAGGCTCACAACCTGCGAGCCAATCGCATTCCAAGCCCGCGCGCACGGGAATCCTCCCTGCGGCCTGGGCTCGAGCGCGCTCGATCCAACGGATATAAGCGGGAAATTCCGCCTCGCTCATCCGCCAATCATCGAAGGGTTCGGGAATTTGCGGCGCGTGGTCGGAAATCCCGTATTCAGTGAGTCCTGCCGCGATAGCGGCGTCCACGAAGACTTCCGGTTCGCCCTTGGCATGGCGACAGAGCGGTGTATGAGTATGATAATCAGCAGGCACTTGCGTATTTGAGAATGAATCGGATTGAACGAATGGGAAAAGTCATACTAAAGTTGCCGCACGCTGCAAATGCGAGATTTCCCATGTCCGATTTTCCTACACAGTCCATTTCAGGCAATGCTGTCACTCATTACCTTCTAGAGCAACTTCGCCGCCACCCAAAGCGAGTGGTTTTCACGGAAGGCGAGGACATCCGGGTCATCCGTGCAGCCGCCCGGTTGGTGGAGGAGGAAGTGGTCGCACCGATTCTGCTGGGAAACCGCGATCGTATCCGAGCACTCGCAGCGGCACACTCAGTTTCGCTTAAATTTATTCATATTATCGACCCGCCGCTGGCTTCAGATTTCGGGCTATTTTGTAAACGAGTGGAAAACATGGCCCGCTACCGGACCATGCAAATCGGAGATCCTGCGGAAGTTGTCGCCCGACCACATTATTTCGGCGCGCTGATGGTTCAATACGGCCAAGCGGATGCGCTCGTCGGCGGTAATCAAGCGCTTCCCTCTGCTTATTTCCGCGCGCTGCTCCACACGATCAAGCCGCTGCCGAACGTGCCTAAAATCTTTGGTGTGACGATTCTGACCGGAGATCATCTCAAAAATCTAGGTGGAAGCGGAATCTTATTTCTTGCGGATTGCGGGCTAAACCCGAACCCCAACGTCCCTGAGTTAGCCGCAATCGCCTTAGAAACCGGCAAATTAGCACGCCATTTTCTGGGTCGGAAGGCATTCGTGGCCATGCTCAGCCACTCCACAAAAGGCTCTGCCAACACGCCAGACGCCCAACGGATGGCTGCCGCTGCCTCGCTGGCGCAGGATGAAGCACTGAAGCAATTTCTCGATATCGCCATTGAGGGCGAACTCCAGGCAGATGTCGCGCTTGATCCCTCGGCAGCGGAAACCAAGCTTCCAGCCGCTGAGGCACGCCCGACAGCA
Source organism: Akkermansiaceae bacterium (assembly GCA_031382045.1). Taxonomy (GTDB): domain Bacteria; phylum Verrucomicrobiota; class Verrucomicrobiia; order Verrucomicrobiales; family Akkermansiaceae; genus Luteolibacter. The sequence continues at coordinate 4,301 of JANMYL010000194.1, forward strand.
GACGTGCTGGTATTTCCAAATCTAGACGCCGCCCACATCTCTCTGAAGCTACTCCAGCACGTCGCCGGAGCTCAAAACTACGGCCAGCTCATCCTCGGATTGTCGCGCCCAGCGGCACAAGTGCCCCGAACGGCGACAGTGGAAACGATTTTCGGCACTGCTGCAGCCATCGCAGTTGAAGCCATCAAATTCCACCAACTCTACCCTGACGGAGAAATTTAAGAATGACGGTCGAGCGGAATTCCTCAGGAATTGGACCGTTATTTTCGTTAGGTTGACGCGTCATCACGGGTGCGCTAAACAAATGGCGTGATAATCATACGGAGTTTATTAATCCTATTCATCGCCTTCGCAGGCATGGCAAACGCCCAACTCTCGACATCTCTCAGGCTCACTAAAAAGCAATATCTTGCTGGTGAACCAATTATCGCTGTTGTCACCATCACAAATCATGCGGGCCGGGAACTCACCTTCGCCAGTGATGGACGCACTCAGTGGCTCGATTTCATGTTGAAAGACAGCCACGGTGAATCCGTGACACCCAAAGGTCGTGCTCTGTTCGGTAAAATGACGATTCGCGCGGGAGAGTCGCTGGCACGCGAAGTTGATCTGGCCCAATGCTTCCAACTCAGCGAACCGGGAAATTTCTCGGTCGGAGCGGTAGTGCACATGCCCGGCAGTAGAGTCGAGGGGGCATCCACCAACCGAGTACTGTTTACGCAAAGTCCCGGAATGCCTTATTGGTCGCAGAAAGTCGGTATTCCCGGCAAAGCCGGAATGACCCGGGAGTTCCGCCTCCTCAATTTCAGCGGCGACGAAAAATCTCAAATTTACGCAAAAATCATCGATTGCCGGACTGGTCAAAATGTCAGAGCCTTTCTCCTCGGCGACGTCCTCATGCTACGTAAACCCCTCGCCACGGTAGACCGCCAACAACGTATGCATGTGATGTTCCTCGCCACGCCGACGATGTGGGTTCATTACCAAATCGACACCGACGGCAAAGTTGTGGATCGCCAAATTCACCAACGCGGCAGCCAAGGAGACCCCCAATTGCTAACTTTCGCAGATGGAAGCGTTCGTGTAGCCAACAGTATTCCTTACGACCAAAAAGCCACAGCAGAGGCTAGGGCAAAGATCCGCAAGGCATCGGATCGCCCTCCCGCCGGATATTAAATCTCTTAGTTTTGACGGATCTCACAAAGAATTAGAAATTAACTTTACAATTTTTTAAAAATATCAACATATCCTAATTGTTTTACGAGTTTAACTTTTTCGCCCCATGAAAACTATTTTTCAATTTCTCGCATTGACCAGCCTTCTTGCCTTTGGTGGCTGGGCGCACGCCGCGAATTTTCGCACCGTGGTCATCGACGCGGGACATGGCGGCCACGACAACGGTGGTCAGTGGGGCAGAGTGTATGAAAAACACCTCGCTCTGGACACTGCTGCTAGGCTGGAAACTAAACTAAAAAACCTCGGTTATCAGACAGTGATGACCCGCCGTAGCGACTATTTCATCTCGCTGCCGCAGCGCGTAAACACAGCCAATCGATATCGAAATGCGATTTTTGTGAGCATCCATTACAACTACACTTGGAAGCAACAAGTTAGCGGATTAGAAACTTTTTACTCCACTGAAGAAGGCAGGCGCCTCGCCCAACTTGTCCAAAGCAGCTTAATACGCCGAACTCGGACGGTGGATCGCTGTGCAAAATATGCGCGTTTTTATGTAATCCGCAATACGACACTGCCCTCGATCCTTGTCGAAGGTGGCTTCGTCAGCAATGCGGCAGAACGCGACCGCATGAAATCCGGTTGGTTTCGCGAATCGATCGCGCAGGGAATTGTAGATGGCATCCAGCGTTACCGACGTGGCTATTAAAAATTGAATATGCCGTCGGACAGGCGCTTTAAACTTCTCCCCACCGCAATTACGATTGCAATATTACAGGTCCATTAGCCCTTCGCCACAGCCACAGACCGATCCCAAGGAATAATAGCTGTGGTCGATTTCGACCACGAACTATAAGTGAAGGAGATCATTTGCCTTGGCTCCAATTTACACCTCATTTTCTGATCGGGATCATGGTAAGCGCAGCCAATATGCTGGTTAGGCTAGGTGCGCTAAGCTTGACTGAAATCATGCTTTGAACCCCCGAGGCGATCTGAATTGTCCACGAATCAAACTGAAATCCAGCGACGCCATAATGCGTCGCTGGATGTGCCGTATCAGATACCTTTCGGCATGGCTACCCACGCGCCGTCTTTTTCACTGCTCTTGATGCAAGTTTCGATGAAAGCAAGCCCCATCCAGCCGTCGCCAACGGTGGCGTACTTGCTGCCGTCGGGAGTGAATTTCTCACCGGTTTTCCATTTCCTGACATCTGCTTCGAAGCAGCGATGGAGACGGGCGAAAGCGTCGTGAAACGCCTCCGGATGACCGGCTGGAATCGTTGGCTCTGCCATGAGATCGGCCGGGACATCATCCGGTAGGAAACCATCTCCCGCGGTGACGGCGCCACGCCAGTAAACTCGGTCCGGTTGATTAGGCAGATGGATGGTGAGGCGTTCTGGATCCTCTTGGCGCCAACGCAGAGTGCCCTTGCTACCTGAAACGTCGATGCCGAGATCGTTCTTGTGACCGATACAAATCTGCGAGGCGCGGACCAGTGCCTTACCACCGTTGCTGAGCTTGCAGTAGATCGTGAAGTGGTCGTCAAGCGCGCGGCCTTCGACGAAAGTTTCCATTTGTGCGGAAACCTCGGTAATTTCGAGGCCAGTGACGTAGCGCAACTGCATTAGGGCGTGAGTGCCGATGTCCCCGCCACAGCCGGAACCGCCTGCACGCTTTGGATCGACGCGCCAGCTTGCCTGCTGCTGGCCGGTGGCTTCTAATTTGGAGGCGAGCCACCCTTGGATATAGTAACTATCTACCCAACGAACATCGCCTAATAAACCACTCTCAACAATGTAGCGGCTGAAGCGAGTGGTCCAGTGGCCTAGGTAAGTATGAGCAACCGCAAAGGGCACGCCAAGTTCGCGGGAAGTTTTCACCAGCTCGTCCGCTTCGGTTAGATTGAGGCAGAGTGGCTTCTCACAGAACACCGCGATGCCAGCCTTCATCGCCTTCATGGCCGGATCGAAATGTACAAAATTAGGTGTGACGATGAGGATGTAGTCGAGCTTTTCATCGTCAGGCAAGGTCGCGTTGGCAGCGATCATCTCATCATAGGATGCATAGCCCTTGATCGGATAGGCCCAGTTAGCAGCTTCTTCGAGCGCGATTGCAGGATCAGGGAAAAGCGCACCAGCGACGATCCGGCGAGTGCCGTCCATGTGAATGGCTTTCTGATGGGGATTCACGATGAAGGCTCCCTTGCCTCCGCCGACCAGACCGATATTGAGCGGTTTATTGGACATGATGTATTTTTAGTGTTGGTGATTTATATAGTTTTCGGAAAATGCTTATTTCCCCTGCCACTCGCCGAAGTTGCGAAATTTCGCGTAACGGTCATTGAGGAGTTGCTCCGTGGAGAGAGCGGATAATTGCTCGATGTGGGAAATCACCTTGTCGCGGAAGGTATCTGCGGTGGCTTGATGATCGTGGTGCGCGCCGCCAGTAGGCTCGGCGATCACGTCGTCGATGAGACCGAGTTTCATGAGATCGGGCGCGACAAGTTTCATAGCCTCTGCGGCTTCGGGCGCGTGCTTGCGGTGTTTCCAAAGAATGGCTGCGCATCCTTCGGGACTGATGACCGAGTAGTAAGCATTCTCCATCATGATGACACGATCGGCGACGCCGATGCCAAGCGCACCGCCCGAGCCACCCTCGCCGAGGACTATGGCGACAACGGGCACTTTGAGCAGCATCATTTCACGGAGGTTGAAGGCGATGGCTTCGGCGATGTTGCGCTCTTCGGCACCGATGCCTGGAAAGGCTCCTGGAGTGTCGATCATCGTGATGACCGGCAGGCCGAATTTTTCGGCAGTCTTCATCAGGCGCAGGGCTTTTCGGTAGCCCTCGGGATGGGCGCTACCGAAGTTGCGCTTGAGATTTTCCTTGGTGTCACGGCCTTTTTGATGGCCGATGATGACTACACGCTTGCCCCCTATGCGGGCAAAGCCGCCGGGCATCGACGCATCATCACCGATGTGGCGATCTCCGTGAAGCTCACAGAAATCTGTGAAAGCAAGGGAAACGTAGTCGAGCATGAACGGACGGTTCGTGTGACGGGCGATCTGAACGCGCTGCCACGGGGTTAAATTTTTATAAATTTCGGCCCGCGTTTCGGCAAGTTTTGTCTCCATGATGGAGATTTCATCCGATAGGTCGATGTTTTGGGAAGCGGACTTGGTGCGAAGTTTTTCGAGTTCGCGTTCGAGTTCGGCGGCGGGTTTTTCGAATTCGAGGAGCTGCATGGTGGAGGTCAGGAGATTCAGGATTGAGCGAGCAAGATGCAAGACCAGAGATGAAGCGGTCAACTGAGGGCCTTATGGAGTGCGGCAAGGTAAGCCTTCCGCGAAAGTTCGTAGCCACCAAACTGGCGGAGGTGCTCGGTCATCCATTGCGTGTCCAGCAAGTGGAATTCATTTTCCCTCAGCCGTTCCACTAAAGCCACCAACGCAATTTTAGATGCATCTGCCTTAAGAGAAAACATGCTTTCGCCAAAAAATACGCCCGGCAACTCTACCCCGTAAAGCCCGCCTTGCAAGCCCTCCGCATCCCAGCATTCCACCGAGTGCGCGTGCCCGGCAGCGTGGAGCGCGCAGTAACTGTCAAGAATCACCTCGTCGATCCACGTCTCCTCGCGCGCCGCACAGCCGAGCATGACCTCGCGAAACGCGGTGTCCCAGCGGATTTCGAAAGGCTTGCGTCTCAAACGTTTCACAAGCCCATGCGGGATATGAAATCGCTCGTCCAGTGGGATCAAACCGCGGCGCTCAGGCGAAAACCACAAGATTTCGCCGTCCTCAGCCATCGGGAAAACTCCTTGCGCATAAGCTTCCAACAGGATTTCCGGCGAGATGATCTTCGACATGCGAAGTGAGTCTAGTTAGTCCGCGGCGTGGCCGATGATCGTCGCGAAGGCGTTGTGGTCGTGGATGCTCTCATGGTTCACTGCCTTGACGGTGAATGAGGAAACCCGCTTGTCTGCTCGTAGCAAAGCAGCGGCATTTCTAACCACGTCCTCGACGAATACCGGATTGTCGTAGGCCTGCATCGTGACGAAGCGCTCGTCAGGGCGCTTGAGCAACGCGTAAACTGGGGCAGAGCCGGACTTCTCAGCGACCTCGATCAAATCCTCAATCAGGATTAATTCCCAGCCGCCGTGCTTCGCTTTTGGGCGGACTTCAAGGGTGACGTAGCCACGCTGGTTATGCGCTCCATATTCGCTAATTTCTTTGCTGCACGGACACAGCGTGGTCACGGGGACGGTGACGCAGAGCACGAAATCATCGACTTTACCATTGGAGGTTCCCTTGAAAATACAATCGCAGCCGACCTTCGCGGGCGCGCCAGAAACGGGAGCTTTTTTCGTGACGAAATACGTGAAAGCCACCTCGATGTGTGCCTCCCCGGCATCAAGGCGCTTTTTTAAATCGTGGAGAATATCTGGCAGCGTGCGCAGAGTCACCTCGCCTTCGTGCTTACTCAGCACTTCGAGAAAGCGACTCATGTGCGTGCCCTTAAAATGATGCGGCAGATGCACTGACATCGAAATTTTCGCCACGGTAGGAAACGCTTTTCCATCCTGATCGAGCACTTGGATCGGATAGCGGAGATCGGAAATGCCGACTTGGTCGATGGCCATGCCACGGGTGTCCGGGGTCGCTTGTATGTCAGGCAATGAAGATTTCTGGGACATGATTCAGAGAGATTTTTCGTATTCCGCCCACGACGAGGAAGTTTCCCAAACGCGGACGCGGACAAGACGCACGCCGAGCTGGAGTGGGTAGCGGGTATCAGTCCGCGCAGCATACTCGGCAAGGGCATTTTCCGTGTAGTCGAAAATCGTACGTGCCATCAGCTCAGTCGTCGGATCTTGATTTTCAAATCCGATCACCCGCTCGCCGTAGCGGGCCTTGAAATCGCCGTAAGCCGGGTCCGCCGTATTCATGCACATCGCGTGATCGAAGCGATCAAGCCACTCACCGAGGGCATCCTTGATGATTTTGAAATCACAGACCATCTCGTTAGCATCTAGCTCATCGGCCTCGATTACAAACTCAACCTTGCGGGTGTGGCCGTGCGGGAACCGACACTTGTCCGGGTGCTTCGTGAGCATGTGGCCATTTTCCACTTCTAGGGATTTACAGATTCTATACATGGAAAAATATTTTTAACCGCAAATGAACGCGAATGAATGCGACTTGGAAATTGGTGCTAAATTGAAATTAAGGCAAAACTTCTTCATCGGTGTGAAACAGCTTTCATTCGTGATGAGGAAAATTAGGCATTACCGGCGTCCGCTCGTAAAGCGTGGGATCCGGCAGGCCGGCAAGGATGAATGCCTCGCGGCGCTCGACGCAAGTCCCGCAGACGCCGCAGTGGATTTCCCCACCTTTGTAGCAGGACCAGGTTTCAGAAAAATCGATCCCTAGCTCGCTCCCGCGCTTGGCGATGCCGGTCTTGTCGGTGTTTATAAAGGGCCGCAACAACTGAATTCTTGCGTAGGTCCCCTCGCCCATCGCAGTCGCCATCGCCTGCATAAACGGCTCGCGACAATCCGGATAAATAGCGTGGTCGCCCGAGTGGGCGGCGATCACTAAGCCATCCGCACCGATGCTTTCCGCGTAGCCCGCGGCTATGGCGAGCATGATGCCATTTCGAAATGGGACCACGGTTTGCTTCATTGATTCCTCCGCGTAGTGGCCATCTGGGATCTCGCCGCCGGACTGGAGTAGGTCGGATTTGAAAAGGCGATTCATGAAGTCTAGCGGGATGACCTGATGGGAAATACCGGCTCGAACTGCATGCAGTTTTGCGTAAGGAATCTCGCGCGCGTTGTGCTTCGCTCCGTAATCAAATGACAAGCACGAAGCCACCTCGTGATGTTCGAGGACCTCGTAAAACGCGGCGACCGAATCCATTCCGCCACTCAGCAGCACGCAGACTTTCATCGCAGAATGTCTGGGTAAGTTGCCTCCGTCGTCAGCTGAATCCCGCCACGCGGGGCAAACTCGCCGCGGACGATGATTTCCTGCGGCTTCATCGCAGCCACCAAATCATCGAGGATTCGATTGACGATCTCCTCGTTAAAAGCTGGCTGATTGCGGAAGGATGCGAGGTAAAATTTCAAGCTCTTCGTCTCCACGCAGAGATCGCCTGGGATGTAGCGAATGACGATTTTCGCGCTATCTGGCTGGCCGGTCACTGGGCACAACGATGAGAATTCCGGGCAATTTAACGTGATCCAATAGCACCGCCCAGGCCGCAAATTCGGGAAAACATCCAGTTCTGCATCGTCTGGGCTGGCAGGCAGGCGGTTCTCGGATTTTCCGAGCAGAGACAAGTTTTTGAGATCTTCGCGACCGGGCATGGCCGGATTCTGAAAGACTATACCAAAAGGTCGATTCCTTTTTCCCGGGAAAAACCTGCCCAGCTCACTGCAAAACATCAGAATCTAAATCAGCCATCCTCGATTGTGTCGCCAACGATCTGTTCAGGGTCGATGTCCACGCGCTCGTATGAAGAAACTGCCGCGCGCACCATCGCCACGGCGCTCTCGTGCTCGTCGTGGATGACCCGCACACCCATCTCCCTTAGCCGCGTGACTTCCGCGTAGTATTTCGCTCGTCCGAAAATGCAGATGCCGCTGTTTCTCTGGCGGACGAGCGGCACGGCGATGCAAGTTGCATTCACTGCGGGAAAGGTAAACGCCACCAATCGCGCCCGCTCAATACCCGCGAGGTCAAGCGCCTCGGCGTGGGTCGCATCTGCAAAAAGAACTGGTTGGCCCTCTTTTTTAAGGGCGCGGACCGTGTCGGAATTCAGCTCCATGACCAAAGTCTTCACCCCACAGTGCTTGAGAGCGGCGTTGAGTGATTTCCCCACTGGGCCGTAACCGCAGATGATCGCGTGGTCAGAAATCTCCTTGATGGCTTTAACGGGTGTCATCGCCCCGGCAGAAATCTTGTGAGTTCCAAAAACACCTTTCATTTCCAGCCATTTACCAAGCGGACGGGAAGCCCGCATCAACGACGGGACCGCGGCCATCGTTACCGCCGTACAAACCAGCAACATTTGCTCTACAGTCGGATCTAGCGGTCGATAGCCGCCAGCCTTGCCAATAAGGACGAGAGAAAACTCCCCAGTACTCGCCAGACTGCCCGCCGCAAGCAACGACGGTCGCCCGGGCAATTTGATCCATTTCAACACGGAAAAGACAATCCCACTCTTCAGCACCAATATGATCAGACTCCCCAACAGCACCCGGTGCCAGTCCGAGACGATCACTGAGACGTCGATGAGCAAGCCCACTGAAATAAAGAAAATCGCTAAAAATAAATCCTTAAACGGCAGGATGTCCGATAAAATTCGGTGGCTATAAATCGACTCGCTCACCACCAACCCCGCTGCGAAGGCACCGAGGGCTAGCGACAAATTCAGCGCGCCTCCGGCGAAAGCCACCCCTGCGCAAAGCCCTATAACCGTGAGCGTGAATAACTCGCGACTGCGGGTGCGCGCCACCGCGTTGAGCAGCGGCGTGAGCCCGTAGCGGCCGAGCAGCCAAGCACCTACCAGAAATAGCCCACCCTTCACCACCGCCTCGCCGATCTGCCCCGCCACCGAGCCCTCGCCGCGTCCGTAAAGCGCCGGCATTACCAGGAAAAACATGATTACCAAAATGTCCTGAAACAGCGCGATTCCCAAGCTAGCCCGCGCGCCCGGATTGTTCGTCTGACCGAGATCTTGGAATGACATCATCGCCACCGCCGTGGAGCTCAACGCCACCGCCACACCTAGCACGATGCTATCCGCCAGCGGCAATCCCCAAGCATTGGCCAGCAAACCGACGATCCCCGCAGTGATGCCCACCTGCAAGCCGCCACCGATCAGCGCCGTCCGCCACAAGTGCTTCAGCTCGCCGAGTGAAAACTCAATGCCCAGCGTGAACATGAGCAACACCACACCAATTTCCGCAAAATTAGTGATCACCGTATCGTCCTTGTCCAAGCCAGTCGCCCACAGCAGCCCGAAATTCCCAATCAGCACACCGCTCAAAACATAGCCCACCAAGAGGCTTTGTTTGAACTTCACTAACACCAGCGAAATCAACACCGCCAGCGCCAGCACTAAGGTCAACAACGCAAACAGGGGCGAGATATTCGCCACCCCGCCCGCCAGAAACATCCCGTAAAAATCCATTGCACCGAGGGTTCCGACAAATCACCGAAACGCAAAGCAGAAAAACGCGCGGACGAGGCACATTTCAGACCCAGTCCAAAATCCATCGTCGTCGCGTGAACCTTATTGTAAGTCCAAAACACACGACCACGAGTGAGCGCAAAGTGGCGTGCAAAACTGCGAGCGACTACAACCCACCTGACTGGGTGGGAACTTCCGCCAGTCTGCTTGCGCGTGCCAAGAAATGTGAAACCGTCGACAGCCTTGGTGCATTCAGCGCCGAGATGCCAGTGAAGATAAAAATCGATACTGCTCAGGCAGATTGGATCGATTTAAAGTCAGTTGGGCAGCGACTGAAAGCGATAGCTGCCAGAACCCACGATATAGACTGCTGCATTGTGCTCCATCCTCGAGAATTTCACGCCTTCTGCCTCAGCCGTGGGCTTGCCGGATTCCGTCACGCTGGCGGCGTCCTTGGTGGGAACGTGGATCTCCGCAGTGGTGTTGGCTGGGATGGTGATGTCCATTGAAAGCTTACCACTGTCTCGTTTCCAGTTACTGACGATCCGGCCGCGGATGGAATCATGGTGACAACGCACCCAGTCCAGCCCTGCGGGCAGTTGCGGGCGGATGATGATTTGGTCAAACCCGACGGCGGCGGGAGCGGGCTGGATACCGCCAAGCCATTGGTAGAACCACTGGCTGACCGAACCGAACATCGGATGATTTTGCGAAAAGGTATTGTCGCTACCCTGCCAATGCTCCCACAAGGTGGTGGCCCCATTTTCCAACATGTGTGACCAGCCGGGTGAGGATTTCTGGCTGACGATGGCGCTGGCGAGATCGCTGTGATTTTCCCGAGAAAGCACATCGAGCACGAACTTGGTGCCGAAGATACCAGTGGTGAGATGCGGCTCAGGTGCACGGCGAAGATCCTCTAAGAAAAATTTCATCACTGCCTGCCGTTGGGCTGCGGGGACCAGATTCAGATAGAGAGCGAACGACTGGCTCGCTTGGCTGCCGGGACCGACTTTGCCCGTGGCGGAGTCGAGAAATTTTTCCAGCCACGCGTTCTGGATTTTCTCCGCGAGCCGCTGATACTTTTCCGCGTCCACTGGATGGCCGAGGATCGCGGCCAGCTCGCCGACTGTCTTGGCGCTGGCGGCAAACAAGGGGGTGACCAAGACAGGGGCCGGGGTGGGAACAAGGCTCTCGTGGTCACTCAGACCGCCAGCGACTATGAGACTAGGGTTCTTGGCGATTTCCAAATCCAGCCAACGTTTAGTCGTATCATACTGCTCTTCTAGCAAGCGCCGCTCGCCATAGTATTGATAAAGTTGGCGCTGCACCAGCGGATGGGCCATCCCCCAAGCAAGGCCGCAATATTCCAGCCCCATGAAAGGTGCGGTATCGCTCAATCCGCCATCTGGACGGGCGCTGTCGCTCCAGTCGCGGACGGTCTTGGCATAGAAGTCTGCCATGTCATAATTCATCATAAAGGCCTCACTGGTCACGGCGAGATCGCCGCCATAGCCAAAGCGCTCGCGATGCGGGCAGTCGGACTGCACGCTGAAAATATTGCTCAAGAAGGTCCAATCACACATTTCCTGGATGCGATTGAACGACTCTTTGGAGCAAGTGAAAGCACCGCTGCGCTCGACGTCTGAGTTGAGCCGCAAGCCAGTGATCATCTCTGCCGTGGGCTTGGCAGTTAGGCCCGTGAGTTCGACATAGCGAAATGCGTGGAACGTGAAACGCGGCGTGTATTCCTCCACTCCCCCACCCTGTGCTATGTAGGTATCTGCTTGCCAGGCGATGGTCGGGGCGCCCGGACCTCCTACACTTTCCTCGCTACCCGCTTCGTCCTTGCGGTTCCCTTTAATCTGCCCAGCCACGCTGGTCATGGGATTGAGGCTACCGTCATTTTTTAACAGCTCGCCATAACGGAGCGTAATCGAAGTCCCAGCAGGTGCTGAGACTCGGAGTTTTACCCAACCCGCGAAATTTTGCCCCATGTCGTAGATATACACTCCGGGGGTGGGCTCGGTGATTTTCACGGGCTTGAGCGTGCGAGTGACGCGGATCGGCGGTTGGCGTTGTGACCGGAGCACACTGACAGGCTCGGTGGCTAGACCGGGAGCACGCCATCCGCTGTCGGAGAAGCCCGGGCGGTCCCAGCCGGGCACTTCCTTGCGCGCATCGTAAATTTCTCCAAGAAAAATGCTATTTCTAAGGATGGGCCCTTCGCCCAATTTCCAGGTCGAGTCGCTGACAATCGCTTGCTGGGTGCCATCGACAAAGTCCACCACCAGCCGGGCGATGAAGCGCGGGCGGCCCACTGCCAAATGTTCGCGCAAGTTGAGATGTCCCCACATCCGCAGGGGCAGCGGATTGTACCAGCCATTTCCCAACGTCACGCCCAGGCAGTTATCACCTTTACGCAGCTGGCCGGTGACGTCCTGCGTGCTGTAGAGAACACTCTTCGCACAACTGGTCCAGCCAGGATCGAGCACTTGATCGCCGATGACACCGCCATTCAAACTCGCCTGATAGTAGCCAAGGCCAGAGATGTAGAGTCGTGCCTTCGCGATTTCCTTGGGCAAGTTGAAATCTTTGCGAAACAACGGCGCTGGGTCTTCTCGATAAAAATCCTCACTCTTTGCTGGCAAAGGTTTCCCGTCATTCAACCACTGCGCCTGCCAATCCAGCGGGGAGAACAACCCCATCTCCCAAACCGCCGGCCGACTCCACGCCGATGGTTTGTCCGTCTTGTCCCAGACACGGACCTTCCAGTGGCAGCGCCGCTGCGCCGCCAAGGGCTGACCGGCATACGTGACATGGATCGTCTGAGCAGATGCAACTTTACCGCTATTCCAGAGATCGCCTTGGTCCTTTTCTAGCAATTTTTCCGAACTTGCCACCAATACTTGATAGGCCGTCTGCCGCTGGCCTCTCACCTCTGTTTCCCCCATCACCCAGCTCAGCCGCGGCTGCGCCGCGTCGATCCCGAGCGGGTCCACGCGGGATTCGCAGCGCAAGTTCGTCAAGTCGGTAGCAGTCATGACCGTGCTCGAAATAACCAACACGGTTGTGGCCAGCAACCACGTCGCGATGCCGCAGCGGAGAGAGTTCATAGGTCTATTTTTAGTGTGATTTGGAATGACGAAGGGAAAACTAAATTTTCAGAGTAGCACCTCGATTATCCCCCCCAAAGCCATCGATCAGTTTGCCGCCGGTTTTGCGAGTGGAAGCGGGACGTCACAAAACGTCAGGGCGGCGATTCCGTTATTTCCTAAAATCAGATCATTCTGACTCCAGGCAGTCTCTTTGAGGTAGGAAACACGCGAGGCTTGAGAAGGAGACTTCAACTTGAGAGTCAGCACATTTCCCGTCACAGAACCCGAGGCGACTTGATCCTTGGCTCCATCCAGATAGATCTGACCCGCCAACGTATCCATCCAAATGACTGGCTGGTCGAACTCCAGCACGATCGTATCCTTGGTCGCGCTCGTGAAGTATGCCTGCTTGAGATCCGCTGGCGTGATTGATTCCGTCGGCTTCTTACCATAGAAATCCCGCTCAATGAGCGGCTGGATCAGTCGTGCGAATTCGGCCCAC
>JANMYL010000208.1:0-2595 GCA_031382045.1 Akkermansiaceae bacterium
AACGTAGTCGTCGAAGCTGCGGAAGGTCATCTCCGTTTCGGAAAGCTCGCGATCCAGCAAATAGCCGCGGTGGCACTCGTCCACGATGATGCAGTCATATTGATCGACGGCGGGTGGTGGATTATTTTCCGACGGATAGAGCACGCGCTGGACCATACCTTGGATGGTGGCGATGTGGACGGCGGTCTCGGAGTCGGGTTTTTGCTCGTCGATTTCCTTGATGCCGAAGACATCGGCGAAGGTGTTGAGATTTTCCATCCGCGTTTCTTTGAAGGAATTGGCGGCCTGCTCGCCGAGGGCGGAGCGGTCCACGAGGAAGAGGATGCGGCGGAAACGCTTGGTTTTGAGGAGCCGGTAGATGAGGGCGATGCAGGTTTTGGTTTTCCCGGTGCCGGTGGCCATGGCGATGAGGATTTCGCGGGTGCCCTTCGAGATCGCGCCCTCGGTTTCGAGGATGGCGAGGCGTTGGTAGAAACGGACGAGGAAGCCGTAGTCGAAGGTCTCGCTGGCGAGTGCCAAATGGGCGGCGTCTTCGTCGCGCTTGAGCAGGGCGGTGAGTCCCTCGGGGGTAAGCCAGCCTTGCAGGGCGTCACTGAGATTGTCCGGGCGGCGGAGGTCGCAAAACCAGATGCCGCTGTGAGTGGCTAACTGTCGGAGGTAGGGGCGGCCATTGGACGAGAAGACGAAGGGCAGGCGGAATTCCTCGCTCGCGCCCCAGTTTTGCGGGTGGATCTGGGTTTCCTCGGAGGGCTTGAAGCCGCGGCTGTAGCGCTTCGCTTGGACGAGGGAGGCGGAGACGTTGACGTTTTTCCGCTTCGCCTCGACGGGTGCCATGGGGGTGAGGCCGACGAAGAGTACGTAATCGGCCGGACCGCTTTCGGTGGGCCACTCGGCGATGGCCATGTTCTTGCCCTTCTCGGGGCGGGTGCCTTTGGAATAGCGGAGGTTTTCGGAGTCGGCGAGCCAGCCGGCTTGGCGGAGTTGGGCGTCGATCAGCAGGCGGGTTTCGGCTTCGTCGAGATGGAGGTGGGTGGCGGCCTTGGCGGAGGCGGTGACCATGGAGGCGACCGCTTTCGCTGGCTGGGTGGCGGCGGCTTCCTGTTTGGCGGCGAGTCGCTGCTGGAGGGCGGTTTTTTCCGCCTCGGCTTCGGTGGCGAGATTTTCCCAAAAGGTTTGCTCGTCCTTGGCGGCCTTGAGCTCGGCCTCCATCGCGTCGAGCTGTTGGGTTTTCTCGTGATGGGCGGACTGATATTGAGCCAGCTCGTGAGAGAGAGTTTCCAGCTCGGTGCGGAGTTCCTCGGTTTCGCTTGCCGGTGCTTGGGGTGGAATGAACGGGCCAGATTTGAAATTCGCGTCCTTGAATGTGCGGTGGAACCAAACGCCGATCTGCCAGACGATCTTGAGCATCGCCAAGGCGGTGCGGTGGTCACCGGCGAGCGCGTGGTTGGCGGAATTTCCGGTGCGGCGGACTTCGCCGAAGAGTTGGTGGATTTCGTAGGGGAGGATACCGTGGTCGTGCAGGCGGCTGAGGAGTTCGTATTGACTATCTTCTGGCCGATCCAGGATACCGACGTTGGATGCGACAAGTTGGGCGAGGACTTCCGAGAGTTGCCGCAGCTTGAGGAGACAGGTGTTTGGATCGTCGGCGAAATAGCGTTCTGCAAGCATCCCAAGGTGGAGAAGCTGCTCGTCGTGGAATTGTAGATGAGCGAAATTGCTGCTCAGGTGAGGGCGGGATTTCATGAGCCAAGAGGCGAGAATTTGTTCGTTCTGATCTTACAACTAATTGACTGTGAGGAATAAAAATTACCGATTCTCTGAGAAAAATCATAAATTAATCGCTAACATGAAGCAAGCCGGAAAGACCCAAGTGAAGATAGCGCAAACCGGTGGGTGCAGTCAGATACCGCTTAGAACACCGTCCGGACGAATTTGCTTTATCTCGCCAATCAAGAATTTTTCTAACAGAAAAAGAGCGTGAGAAAAATGATTTTTTAATGTTTCCACAACTTTAGAGCAATCTCTCAGCGAGACAAAGAATTGAGAAAAATTAAAGAAAGTGATGCACGCTGTTCTTGGCGCTGGCATGCTCGGCAAGTAAGCGGCCGTCATGGACGGCCAATCGAGTTTTTCATTGGGCAGTCCGAAGTGTGCGGAGCATGTTTTTGCGTTGGCGCTGAAAAAAATTTCACGCGGCACGGAACAGAGTTTTTATCTCTGACTGGCGGCAGTAAAGCGTGCCGCAGTCTTGGAAAGGTGTCATTCAGGATTGCCCCCGATAACGACAGACTTTCTGCCACTTTTGATTTGAGTTTAAAACCGCTCCCAGCAGCGGCAGCGTCACGTCGCTGTTTTTTAATAACCATGACGGGTGAGACTCGCGATTTGCCGAATTGTTCGGGAAAAATCAAATCGGTGAATTCAGTTCTCGCCTGCGGAACAGGCTGGTGAAAGAATGCCCACCAATATGGCCACACCAAACTACGCATTCGAGAAACGCCGCCGAGAGTTAGACAAAAAGGCAAAAAAGGAAGAGAAGCGCAAACAAAAGCTAGAAGCCACCGCTTCTCACATTCCGGAGCATGACGAAAATTC
>JANMYL010000231.1:0-6420 GCA_031382045.1 Akkermansiaceae bacterium
CGTCCGCATGCTTGGCGGCGGCGGCGAACAAGCGCGCGCCATGGCCGCCTCGCTCCTCAATCCGTGAAACCCATTTTCCACGCCGTCCCACAGCCCGTCGAGTCCACATCCAAGGATCTCGCCGCATCGCTAGACTTGCCACAGCGCGGGATGGACATGCCGCGCTTGTTGATCGGCCGCCGCGAATGGATCGCACTGCCCGATCTCGGAATTTCCCCGATGAATGCAAAAACCGACAGCGGTGCCCGCAGTTCGTGCATTCACGCTGAAAACGTCACCCTCTCGGTGGACGAAAAAATCGTTCGTTTCACCACCACCAATCACTACGCGGAATTAATTTCCTGCGAAGCTCCAGTGGCGTGTCTTGCTCGAGTCCGCAGTTCCTCCGGTGCCGCTAGAAATCGGATTTTCATCGAAACCGCCGCCGTGCTGCCTGGTGGCTTCCGCTGGAGAATCCTCCTCAGTCTGGCTGACCGCTCCGAAATGCTTTGCCCGATGCTACTCGGCCGCCGCGCGCTTTCCGGCTATTTTTTAATAGACCCGCAAGGCTCGCACCTGCTGGGCCAGCGGCGCTTGTTGGATGAATACCGCGTCAGCCCACCAGCCGCGCAGGCGATTGAAATGAATAATCCCGCAGAACGACTGATCGGCCTGCGGGATTTATTTTGAAAGAGTGGAGGCGAGGGGAGTCGAACCCCTGTCCGAAACGCCGTCAACACTGGCATCTACACGTTTAGCATGATGTCTGGAGCTTCGGACGGGCTGGGCCCTCATGCAGCGTTGCCCGTCCTAGAAACCTGTTTAATCTCGGAAAATCGCCCGGTTACCCGACGTTAATCCCAGCCTGCTAAGTGTTCGCCATCCCCCTCAGCAGGTGTCGGGGTTCAGACGTGGTCGTCAATTAAGCGGCCAGTGCGAGCTCGTTAGAGTTTGCATTTATTGTTTTTGAACGGCTTTTTTAAGAGGCCAACCGATCAACCTCTACGTGCAACCAGCGCGTCAAACATCCCGTCGAAACCAGAACGCCCCCGTCACTTGTGACAGCGGTAAGATGCACGGGAAATGGGATTGATCAATCGGAATTCAATAATTCATCCACCGCAGGCAGATTTCCAGCCGGACCAGTGATCGGTGCTTGTAGCGGAGTGATTATTCCATTTTCCAGACTGTAAATCCAACTGTGGATCGAGATTTGTTGCCCGCGTTCCCAAGCATCTTCAAGGATGGTGGTGTGGGCGACGTGACCGGCTTGGGCGAGTACATTCAGCTCGCAAAGCCGGTCCACCGCCGCTTCCGGGGCCAGTGCGTCGAGTTCTTGGCGGTGCATCCGACTGAGCGAACGAATGCCGGCCAGCCAGTTGTCGATCATGCCATGGCGGAAATTTTCCAGTGCAGCCCTCACCCCGCCGCAGCCGTAATGGCCGCAAACGATGATGTGGCGGATTTTTAAGACATCCACGGCGTATTGGATCACGGCCAGAACATTGAAGTCTGTCTCTGCCACGACGTTAGCCACGTTCCGGTGGACGAAAACCTCGCCGGGTGCGAGGCCGGTGATCTGGTTGGCGGGCACCCGGCTGTCCGAGCAGCCGATCCATAAATACTCGGGCGTCTGTTGGTTCGCCAGTTTACGAAAAAAGTCCGGGTCGTTGGCATTGATCGAGTTTGCCCAAGCACGGTTATTTTCCAAAAGGTGATTGAGCGTTTCCATGATTTCTGAAGGAATCCAAGCGGGATCAATGGCTGGCGTCCATCGCCGGTTGTTAAAATTTTTCACCTTCCAGGGAATCGGGAAATACTTGGACAAAAAAGTTGCGAATTGCTGCGGCAGAACCAAGAAACCCGGACGAAGATGGAATTCATAGGGCGAGAGATGAAATGGAATTATCCCAAGGAGCTGCCAGTGGTCGAACACCGGGAGGAAATCCTCACGGCCATCCGCGCAAATCCTGTAGTCGTCGTGGTCAGCGAGACGGGCTCGGGAAAAACCACTCAACTCCCGAAAATGGTCGCCGAGGCGCTTGGCACCGACGGCGGGCGGATCGGCTGCACCCAGCCGCGGCGGTTGGCTGCCGCGAGTGTCTCGAAGCGGGTGGCGGAGGAATTGCAGGTGCCGCTCGGCGACTACGTGGGCTATCAAGTCCGTTTTGAGGACCGCACTTCGCGGGAGACGCGGATTAAATTCATGACCGACGGCATCTTGCTGGCGGAAACCCAGGGCGACCGCGATCTCAAGCAATACGAGGCGCTCATTCTCGACGAAGCCCACGAACGTTCGCTCAATATCGATTTCTTGCTCGGCTACGTGAAGCGCCTGCTCGATCGCCGGAAGGACCTGAAACTCGTCATTTCCTCAGCCACTCTCGACGCGGGCGCCTTCGCGGAATTCTTTTCGTTCAATGGCGTACCCGCACCGGTGATCGTTGCACCGGGCCGGATGTTTCCCGTCGCTGAATTTTTCCTGCCGCCCATCGGCGATGAAGATCTCGCCCAACACGTGGCTCGTGCGGTCGACTATCTCGGCGAGGTCGAGCCGCATGGCGACGTCCTGATTTTCCTCCCCGGCGAGCGGGAAATCCGCGAGTGTGCCGATGTGCTAGACGGCCGCCAATACCGTGGCACGGAAGTGCTGCCGTTGTTCGCTAGGCTCGGCCTCGGCGACCAGCAGCGCGTATTTAATCCGGGAAATAAACGCCGCCTCATCCTCGCCACCAACGTCGCGGAAACCTCGCTCACCATTCCGCGCATCGCCTGTGTGATCGACACAGGCATAGCCCGCGTCAGCCGTTGGAGCCCGGGAAAAGGCGTGCAGCGTCTGCAAATCGAGCCAGTCAGCCAGGCCAGCGCCCGCCAGCGGAAAGGCCGCTGCGGCCGTGTCCGCGATGGCGTCTGCGTCCGGCTTTACGAGGAAACTGAACTCACCGAACGCCCAGAATTCACCGATCCGGAAATCCGCCGCAGCTCTCTCGCTGGCGTGATCTTGCGGATGAAAGCGCTCAATCTGCCGGAGATCGACGAGTTCCCATTCCTCGATCCACCGTCGCCCAAAGCTATCGCCGAAGGCTACCGCACGCTACGCGAAGTCGGCGCACTGGACCGGGAAAAACGCCTCACCGACTACGGTCGGCAGATCGCGCGGTTGCCGGTCGATCCGCGACTCGGCCGCATGCTCATCGAAGCCCGCAAGGAGCACTGCCTCGCGGAAGTCTTGCCCATCGTCGCCGCCTTAGAGTCCAGCGATCCGCGCGAAAGGCCGGCGGAAAAAGCCCGCGAGGCCGATGCCGCACACGCCCGCTGGAAGGACGGCGAGAGCGATTTCATTTCACTGCTCCGGCTTTGGAACGACCTCGCGAAATTTCGCGATAACCGCGGCCGCTGGCAACGCAACGCTCTGCGGAAATTCTGCGGCCCAGCATTCCTCAACGCCCGCCGCGTGATGGAGTGGGCAAACGTTCGTGACGAACTCGCTGACTTACTGGAGCGCGAATGGAAAATTAAAATCGGCGGAATCGGCGATAATCTCTCTGCTGCGGCGAACTACGCCACGCTCCACAAGGCGCTGCTCGCCGGCGTGCCCCGGCAGTTCGGCGTCTGGGACCGCGAGTCTAAATCCTACCGCAGCGCGAACGGCGGCTTCTTCGCGGTATTCCCCGGCTCCGGCCTATTTTCCCTGCCGAAGCGCTTCGAGTGGGTGATGGGCATGGAGTTGGTCGAAACCTCACGGCTATGGGCGCGGCGTGTGGCGAAAATTGATCCGGCTTGGGTCGAGCAAGTCGCTCCGCACCTGTGCAAAAGCAAGTATGGCGAGGCGCATTGGGACGAGGCCCAAGGCGCAGTCTATGGCAAGGAAACCGTGATTTGTGGCGGCCTGCCGGTCGTCGCCGGGCGGCGGATTCACTACGGACGCGTCGATCCCAAGGCAGCTAGAAATATCTTTCTGCGGGAAGGAATTATCGGCAACGGCCTGCGGAAACGCTGCGATTTTCTCGACCATGTGCTCGAAATGCGCGGCGAAATCGAGGCGATCGAACAAAAACTCCGCCGCCCCGGCGGGCTGTGGAGCGACGAGGCGGTGCTGCGGTTTTACGAGGAGCGCATCCCGGAAGACATCCACACCGCCGCCGCATTTCACAAGTGGTTGGAAAAAAACGAAGATGTCCTGATGCTCGGCGTGGCAGATGTGGTGGACGAGGATCTCGAAACCCTCGGCCTTGCGGGTTTCCCCGACAGCATCACCCACGGCGGTCAGGAATATTCGCTCTACTATCACACCGCGCAGGGCGAGCGCGACGACGGCGTCACGCTAGGCGTCCACGTCGATCAACTGCCAAAACTTCCCGACTGGCTGCCCGCATGGGGTGCGGATGGCAATCTCCGCGAGCGCGCGGAAATTCTGCTGCGTTCGTTGCCAAAGGACTACCGACGCATCTGCCAGCCCATAGGCCCAGCGGCGGAAACTTTCGCGGAACTGTGGAGTTTTGCGCCCAAGGACCGCTCGATTTACCAAGCACTGTCGGAGCACATGAAGGACCGCAACGGGGTTTACGTCCCTGCGGGTGAATACGATCTTAGCAAGCTCACGCCCGAGCTGATTACAAAAATCTGGGTCTGCGATGACGACGCCAATGAACTCGCGCTGGGCGACGACGTGGCGGCGCTCAAACTCCAACTCGCCGACCGTATGCGCGTCCGCTTCGAGGCCGCAGCGAATGCGGACATCGAGCGCAAAGGCATCACGACATGGGACGGCGAAAACCTGCCGGAGCTTGTCATGACTCCCGGTGGTCCGGCTTATCCGGCGCTGGTGGACGAGGGGAAAACCGTCGGCGTCCGCGCCTTCACCTGCGCCGCCGAGGCTGCGGAATCCCACCGTGCGGGCGGTGCTCGCCTGCTGTGGCTTGCCCACGCCGACCAAGTTGCTTATCTGAAGAAAAAATTTCCGCTCGGCATGATGGCGAAGGTCGAGCTCCCGCGCCTCAGTCCCGGCGGCACTTCGCTAGATACGCTCATCCTGCTCGCGGCGGAAGGAGCGGCGAGAAGCATTTTCCCGCGTTCGCCGGATGAATTTCGACTTACGACCGAGCAGGCGAGAGGAAATTGGTATGAAGCCGCCGCCGTCATCGGCAAATCGATGGACGAGATTTTCGAGATCCTACCCGAAATCCAGTGTTGGATCGCTGCCAACCGCAACGACCGCAACCTCGGCGAGATTGCGGAGGATTTGGAAGAACAGCTCGCGTGGCTCTTCCGCAAGGACTTCGCGTGGCATGCCGGCTTCGGCAACCTCCGCGAATACCCGCGCCGCCTGCGCGCCATCCGCTCGCGCTTAGGTCGCTTGTCCTCGCTGCCCATCGTCAAAGATTTGGAGAAAATGCAACGCCTCCGCCGCCTCTGGCTACCATGGTTCCTGCGCTGGACCGCCAAGCCCAAAGACCCGCGCTCTTGGCCGCCTGGCTGGGCGCTGGAAGAATACCGCATCTCCCTCTTCGCCCCGGACATCCCTCTGCTGGGCAAGGTGTCTGAGAAGCGGATCGAAGAGATGATTTCAAACGAGTTGGGGAGATGATTGTCCACATTTCGAGAGAGTCCGGCGATCTTCGCCATAGTTCTCTAACGATAAGTATCTCATCCTAAAAGTTCACACCTCATTACAAACCAATAGTTACTTTCGAAAAAAAGATTTGTGTAGCCAATTTGCTCTGCACTCTGGCTCGAGTTAGAACCAACTTTTGAATGGAGCCGTGGCCAAGCGGGAGTTAAAATAACGTGTATCCGACGAAACTTCCGCCCCCACCCACGGCGGCAGCGCCGGAGAAATGGATTCGTCAGCGAGCTCGACCTCGGCAATGACCAGACCTTCATTATCGCCGTGAAAAACATCAATTTCCCAAAGATGTCCGCCGTAAGAAATCTCATGCCGCGTCTTATCGATCAATGAGGGCAGGCAAATTGCTAAGAGCATCTGTGCGTCATCCGTTGGAATTGCGAACTCAAACTCGGCTCGCGTGATGCCTTCCGTGCGGCCCTTAATCGTGAGCCACGCATTATCGCCAGCGAGCCGCACTCTAACGGTGCGATCGGGATCCAATGAGAGATAGCCTTGGGCCATCCTAATACCATTTAGCTTAAAGGAATAGGCGTGGCAGTTTCTTCGAATCGTTTAGTTCGGAATTGAGGTAGCTGTTTGTAAATAATGACAGAACTCGGCTCCCATCGTCCCAATAGCTACGCAGGGTCACGGTAATCTTGTCTTCAAGGGCTTCCAAGGTCGGCCAAGCCCTGGTGCAGATCGTATCTTTCACGATATCCCAGAATTTCTCGACCGGATTGAGCTCTGGACTGTAGGCGGGCAGGGTGATGATCCGAAGATTTTTAGGCAATTCGCAGACACTATTACGGTGATGGAATCCCGCACCGTCG
>JANMYL010000234.1:0-9229 GCA_031382045.1 Akkermansiaceae bacterium
CCATCGGGAATGTGGAGTGAAGCGGGGCCTGAGGATGGTGGCGAGCGCAGAGTGTCGGGAGATACGCTCATGCCTGCGAGCTCTGGCCTCAACGCCACAGCTCGCAGGCATGGGCCGCAAATCCTGCTCCGAATGCAGTGAGCCACAGTCTCCGGTCGTCTGGGTGATCCGCCGCCAGTCGCCTCTCCAGCGCGAAAAGCACCGAGGGGCTGCTCATGTTCCCGTGGTCGCGCAGGACCTCACGGGTCTCTGTGAGTGGATAGGGCAGCACGCTTTCCAATGCTTCCACCACATCGCGGCCGCCGGAGTGAGCGAGCACTTGATCCGGCTCAGCCGTCCGCTGGGCAAACAGCCCGGCGACTGCTTCTGCAGCTAATCCTGGCACCGCGCGGTGGAGTTGGTTTTTTAATTTTCCCGATGAGTTCACGAAGCGGATTTTTTCCCTTTCTTGCGGGCGATGGGTGGTTGTGAAATGACCTGCTTGCCACTCGCTGGCAGCGCCATCGGCCGTCCAGATCGCTGCGGCCGCGCCGTCGCCAAATAGGCAGAGGCTGATCAGGACGCCGGGGTCATCGTCGGCGAAAAACGCCGCCGAGCAGATTTCCACTGCCACTGTGGCGACCACGGCTTGAGGGTTTGCAGCTAGAAATCCCTGCGCGGCCCGCAGCATAGGGATGGCTGCGCCACAGCCCAGTCCGACGAGGTCGGCCAGATAGACATCATGCCGCATTCCCGTTAGCTCGGCCATGTGGCTGCTCACGCCGGGACACAGGTAGCCAGTGCAGGTGCAGACGAAAAGTGCATCCACGTCAGCCGCCACTCGGCCGGATTTCTGCAAGGCGTCCAGGAGGGCGGCACTCGCCAGCGGCGGCGCTTCACGCTCGAAACTGTGATTGAGCTTCTGCGCGCAGAGGCCGAATGATTCCTCAATCGAATCAAGCGCAAGGTTCCGCCGTTCGATTCCCGAGGCGTTGTTCGTGAGGATTTTCTCTATCAGCGCCATCGATCGTGGCTTGAGAGTTGCCGGGAAATTTCCTTCCTGCATTGCGTTCCAACATGCTTGTTGGGTGAAAGAGCGGGGCGGCACTGCGGTGGCGATGGAGCGGAGATACATGGTGGGAGTGGGGAGATTTAGCGAATTAATGAAAGCATAGCTTGGAAGGGCAACAAGCGCGCAGCAGCTAGGTTTTGAAGCAGTGTCCGGCCGCATGGATTGAGTAAAATCGGATGCAGCAGCGCCGCTGTCGCCAGTCTGCGTTTGAATTTTCGACTCACTGCCGCCCGTGCCGAGTTGGTCGCATCCTGCCAGGATTGTCTGTCCCGTGACCAAGCGACGAGCGGGGCGAGTGCGCATTCAGCCGCTTGAAATGCCATCGACATCCCATTCCCCGTGAACGGCGGAATCATGCTCTCCGCGTCGCCGAGGGCGAGTAGGCCGGGTAGGGGAGGCTGGTGCCCAAGCTCGAAACCCGCGACTGCAGAGAACGATCCCAACCGCCACTCGCCGTCCCGCAATGCGGCCGCGAGTTTTTGATTTCCGCCCGCATCCAGATAGGCCGGCAGCAAATCAGCGCCGCTCGCCGGAAGCGAACGGTCGATCTGGAATAATCCGCAGACATTGGTCCAGCCGTCTTCCACCTCCGCGAGTCCGGCGTAGCCGTTGGTGCCCACATGCATTTCCAAATCTGTGGTCATCGGCAGGTTCCGGATGTGGGCCTTGAGTCCGAGCCATTGGCCGGTGCGCGGACGTCGTCCCGCAGTCCAGACGAGGCCATCTCGTGGCTCCGGCCGGGCTCGCGTTCCCGTTCTCACCGTGCCGCCAAGCGCTTCGAGGAGATCCTTAAGGCGTGCGTCCAGGTAATAGCGGGAAATCCCTAACGCCGGATCGTTGAAATGATCGCGATGGATCAGCCGCCCGCTTTCATGCCAGCCAAGCGACCGGTGGCGGCGGGCGTCCTCGAACAACTCTGCTATCCCCAGTGCGGTCAACGTCTCACCGCTTACCCCCGAGATGAACTCACCGCAAACCCGGTGCCGCGGGTAGTTCCCCGCTTCCAGCACCGTCACTGGAATCTCATGCCGACGCAGGGCGACGGCCAGCGACAATCCCGCTAGCCCGCCTCCCGCAATGGTAATTTCTCGCTTCAAGTCCGCCAGCCTATCACGCGTCTGGCCCCGCGCCATGTGGAAGTTTCCTCGAACTGCCAGCGGTCGCGATCATGTCTGAGAAGCCGGGTGATTTCTCCCGCCGCGAAGCCTGCTCGGATGCTCACGTGCATGTCATGTCGCGTCACCCGGTTGATCCAAGGATGCATCAGCGAGCCGAGAAAGTGCGGCAGGCGGGCGCGGTCGGGTTCGTTGAAAACGAGCACTTCGAACTCTCTAAACCAGTGCGCCAGGGCTGTTAGAGAATCGCCTTCGAAATGGTGCAGAAATAAATTTGCCACCAACACGCCGCCTGGTTCCGGAGGCGGCATGGCAAAAACATCCCCGCACCGCCATTCGACCCGCTCCTCCAAATCCCTAGGTGGTGGAGCAAGATCGTAAGCCGTCACCCGCGCCTGCGGAAATGATCGTGCCAATATGCTGCACAGCACGCCGTCGCCTGCACCGATTTCTACGATGCTGCGTCCTGCCGCCTCCGGAAACCGGCGGACTGTCCGGCAAATCCAGCGCTCGTTGCCCATCAGTTGATTGATCCGCCGTAAGTCTCGCCGACTGCGCATGGCCTCGCGATCATCTGCTGGCAGATGATCGAGCAATTCAGGGATCACAACGCGTTTTATCACTGGCGTGCAGACTAGCTACAGCGGCCTTTCACACAACGCAGAAGATTTCCTGTGATGACTTGCTGGCATGACCCGTCTCCGCGTAATCTCGCGCCATGCCGCAGCCACCCCGCCGACCGTTCCGCGCCCAGCAAGGCCGGAAACCCGTGCCACCAGCCGGAAACAAGCCGCCTTCCGCCAAGGATCGCGGCTGGGATCCCGTGGCCGCATGGTATGACAAGCTTGTCGGCGAGTCCGGCTCGGACTATCACCAAAACGTCATTCTCCCCGCCGCTTTGCGGATGCTCGCGCCTCAACCCGGGGAGTCGGTCATCGACGTCTGCTGTGGCCAAGGCGTGCTGATCCGGCCTTTGCTGGAGTCGAAAATTGGCAAATTCACCGGTGTGGATGCCAGTCCGCGGCTGGTCGAAGCCGCGAAATCCCGCCACGGGGCAGACCCGCGGGTCTCGCTTATCGTCGCCGACGCCTGCCAGCCCGGACCGTGGGCCGATGGCAGCCACGACGCCGCCACCTGCATCATGGCCGTGCACGACGTGCCGGATCTGGTCGGCATGTTCTTTAACGTCGCCCGCGCCCTCAAACCCGGCGGCCGTGCGGTGATGGTATTTATGCATCCGTGTTTTCGAATCCCTCGCAAATCGCATTGGGGTTGGGACGCAGATCAGAAAATCCAGTATCGCAGGCTCGACAGCTATGGCACACCGTTGGAAATCCCCATCACCACCCATCCGGGAAAGGGGACGGGGGAGCAGACGCAATTCCATCATCGCCCGTTGGCGGATTTACTAACGGCCATGGGAAAAGGCGGCCTCGCTGTGGTCGCCTGCGAGGAGCTTTACAGCCACCGGCGTTCGCAATCGTCCGGGCCATTCAGCAAGGCCGAGCACGCCGCTGCGGAGGAATTCCCCATGTTTATCGCGCTCAAAGCGATCAGGATTTAGCGGAAAATTTACCCTCAAGCGCACCCACTGCCATCCCCGCCATCAGGCCGGAACTGAAACCGAAGACATGGCCCAGCACATCGGTGCGTGGGTCATGACCACCGCCCAGCAAGCCTAGCAGGATGACGCCGCCCAGGACTGGGGCGGCGATCTTCGCCCACGGCAGCCGCGCGCGCGAACGCAGGGTTTCCAGAATACCGATACCTGATAGAATTCCTAACGCCGCGAAGACCGCCGTGGACGCGCCGAGCGAGACGAAAGACTCCGGATAGGTCAGCCGCGAGGTCAGCGCGTTCCCGAGTGTGCCGCAGGCGAGGATGAGTGCCCAGGCTTTCAACGCCCCCACCGACCTTGCCACCAGTGTCCCAAAAATTGTCCCGATCACTAAATTTCCCACCAGATGCGGGACGTCCGCGTGCAGGAAAAGCCCGGTAAATGGCCGCCACCATTCTCCGCGTTCGATCAACCCTACGCTAGACGATGCCGCGCGCGCAGCGAGCGACGCGTCTTCTCCCTGCCAGTAAAAAACCGCGATCAACGCCGCGATCCATAACCCGCAAAGCCACCCGCCCGCCGGATGCCTCGCCCAGTCACTCCCAGTCTCTGGCTTCTCGACGGGCAGCGCGATTTCCCGGCCGTAGGCGTCGAGCTCTTCCGAAATCTTTACGGCTGGCAGACACTCGGCGTGCAGCTCGAAAGCCCCGGAGCTTTCAGCGGGCTCCACCCGGCAGGCCTCTCCCATCGCCAGAATTACCAAGCCGTGGTCGTACGCCTGCTCAAGTGTCGAATAGTGCCCGACTTGGACCCAGTTCTCATCTGTCACAGGATTCGGATCCATTTCGGTGGGGGCATTCATCAGTTGCACTTCCCAACATCCACCCGCCAGCCCATCCGTCAATCGTCACTTCCGCCATGGACGTGTGGAAATCTGGCAAAGAAGCCGTCTCAGCCGGATTTAGCGCGTCTGATCCAGCACCAAAAACGGCATTTCACTCACATCCAGCTCGCCTTGGATAAACTCGCCGAAGCTCATCACTTGCTGCGTGCTGACCCATGGACGACTCCAATTCTGGAGGTCGGTGAAATTGACATCTGCGGTGATATCTTGGCGGCCCGGGTTTTGATAGATCTCGGGGCCGTCGAGGCGCTGTTGGAGAAGATAGGCGCGGACGGTGCCACGAGGCCGGCGGTGATAGAGGGTCTCCGCCATTGCACCGTAGTCGATGGTGAGCATGCGTCCAGATTTCCAAAGCGGCAGCCACTCCGCGAGATAGCGGCGGTAGGAATCGTGAACTTCGATGCACTGGCCTAGCGGGTGGCTTTCTAGAAATCCGGATGACTCGGGTAAGGGAGCGGGTGGCAGTAGCGATTCATACGCGCGGTGCCGTTCGTCGAAGTGGACGGCAAGTTCCTGCCAGTCTGTGGCGGTTTTTTGAAATCGGCGGACTGGGAAGGCGTCTACCAGTTCGTTAGAGAAAATGACGGCGTTACCTCCGCAAGCAGCCAGGGCGTGAATCATACTGCGGTGCCAAGTGGCACGATTTCCGAGCAATTTACACTGGCGTTGGGCCAGCGGGACCGAAGTTTCCACCAGATGCAGCCGGGTTTTCCAACGCAGCGACCAAGGAAGGTTATTGAGAACTCCAGCGGCGAGCTTTCCCTCGCCGGGGCCGATTTCGATCAGGTTTCGGCAGCCTGATTCACGCATCGCCCGTACCGCCCAGGTGGCAATGGCCTCAGCCGGAGAATCCGAAAGCATGGGTGCGGTCGTGAAATCCCCGTTTCGGCCGACGCCGGAAATTCGCCTCGCGTAGTAGCCAGTTTCGGGCTCGTGCAGGGCTCGTGCCATGAACTGCTCGAAGGAAATAGGCGTGTGAATATCGAACATCAGACGCTTAACATCGAACCTTGAGAGCAAGATAACAACCCAACAAAAAACCGTGCTCCTCAGCAGGAACACGGTTTTTTGGGGAAACTTAGAGAATCAGCAAATCAAGCTTGGGCTGCCGCAGCGGCAGTGCGAGCTTTACGGATCATGCTGTTTACGGTCTCGGAAGGCTTAGCGCCGACGGCGAGCCATTTGTCGGCGATCGCAAGGTCGATCGTAAAGTTGGTGCCTTCAAGCAATGGATCGTATGTGCCGAGCTGCTCGATGAAACGGCCGTCGCGACGCTTGCGGCTGTCAACGGCAACAATTTTATAGTAAGGGCGGTCTTTGGTGCCCTTGCGGTTGAGTCGGATGGATACGGCCATGGTATTAAAGCTCTTTAAAGTGCCCAAGAAACGGGCGGGCGCGGAAATTGCAAGATCCGTCATGGCTTGCCAAGCAGAATCTTGCTGAATTTAGCATTTACGAATGATCTTGGATCAAATGTCCCTCCATTTTGGATTTTTGCGGAGTTGTTCAAGATGAGAGAGTGCTTGGCGGGACGTGTGAAGCTCAACTGGATCATGCTGAGTCGTAATGATGAGTTTGAGTCGGGATCGCCTTGATTTGAGTGAACGCTGGAGATTGAGCGATTACAAACAATCTGTGACTTTTGCCCTGCGGCGTTCAGTGCAAATGCAGTACCGCTCCGACGATGGTGAAATAAATCATCATTCCCGAAACATCGACCGTGGATGCGAGCGAGGGCGCGGATACCACGGCGGGGTCGAGATTGATCGCGCGGGCGGCGATGGGTAGCAGCGCGCCGAATACAGTGGCTGATAGAACTTGCACGGTGAGCGCGGCGGAAACGGCAAAGGCGAGGTGGAGGAAATCGAAATCTGCGCCGGTGCCCATCTGCATATACGGGAGGATAAAGCTGATGAAAACCGCCATTGTGACGCCTAGAGTGAGTCCTAGCAGCATTCCAGTGCGGGCTTCCTTCCATGCGATTCGCAGCGCATTGCCAGTACTGATTTCTCCGAGCGCCATCGCTCGGATGACCATGGTGGCCGCTTGCCCGCCGGAATTACCGCCAGCGGCGACCACCATCGGTAGGAACAGCGCTAGGACGAAGGCTTTTTCCAACATCTCGCTGAATCGATACATTACGTAGCCCGATCCTATCGAGACAAAGGCCAGCCCGACGAGCCAAGAAACGCGGCGGCGGAATTGGAGGGAGACGCTGGTGTTCAGATAGGAAACATCAGATTGCTCGCCGCCGATACCAGAGAGTTTTTCGATATCCTCGGTGGACTCTTCTTGGAGAATTTCCAGTGCATCGTCGTAAGTGATAACGCCGAGCAGATGGTGGAATTCATCGACCACGGGCAGCACAATGAGGTCGTATTTCGACAAGGTCCGGGCGGCTTCTTCTTGGTCTGCGGAGGCGAGGATCGTCTCGTCTGCAGCTTCCATGATATCGTGGACCGGCGTGTCCCAAGTGCTGAAGGCGAGGTCGCGTAGGCGGACTTTACCCACGAGACGGCCTTGCTCATCCACCACGAAGATTCGGGCCAGTGTCTCTGCGTCGTCGCGGTCGCGGCGGAGCACGGTGATGGCTTGTTTCACCGTCATATCAGCGGTGATTCGGCCGACTTGGGTGGTCATGCGGCCGCCAGCGGTGTCTTCCTCGTATTTGAGGAGATTGCGAGTGAGCTCCTTGTCGCGCGGGCCTAGCAGACTAAAAAAGCGGACTTGCGCTTCCTTGCTGACGACTTGAAAAACGTCCACGCGATCGTCGTCGGATAGGTTTCCGAGCAGCACTCGCAGTTGAGCTGGCTTGAAGTGGTCGAGCGCTCCCTCGATAAGCGGGTAGGGGAGTTCGGCGACGAGATCGGTGGCGAGTTCTGGGCCTATCGTTTTGAGTAGCAGGTCGCGTTTCTCGTCGTCGAGATTTTCGTAAAGATTCGCTAAATCGGCGTAGTGGATGTCTTCGGCAGCGGCAAGCAAGGCCGTGCAGTCGGCCGCGTCTAGCGCCCGAAGAAGCTCACTCATGGGTTTCTCTTCCAGTTCGTCTGCCACGCACGGAGAGTGCGCGGTAGGGTGAGGTCGGGCAAGGAAAACGAGGTGGCAATGCGGTTTCGCATGTCAGTCCAGCCGGGGGGTGACTCATCCGCCGCGCTTCACGATGCGTCCGGCAGCTTGGAAGCTAATATGTGAAGCAATTCCAAGCTTTTGAGTGTGATCTAAGCTTGCGATGATGATAGTATCGCTCTCATTTTCAGGCGGCGATAACGTGCACGAATTGTCATGCTGAAACAACAGACTTCTTCCTTCCGGACAGTCCGATCGTTGAAAGTATCCTGCAATGCGTGACAGAATCTTAAGGTTGTGATCGCTGCCACGCCAGAATCAGTTCTCAACCGACATGGCGGCGCAGTTGCCGGACCACTGCCCCTCCTTCGTGCGCTGTCTGGCCAAACTCTGGCGACAGTCGTGGATCTCGCTCCACGCGATACCAGAAATTTTCTGCCCATCCCGCGGCTTCTCGCCATGGCTCCGTCATCGCAGGCATCGGCGGTGCAGGCGTGAATTGGCGTTCGATCAATTCCCCTTGGCTGCCCGGCGCCCACAGCATCGGCAGCATATCATAGGCGGGCGTGACCCGGAATGGCAGCGTGTCATCGAGGAAAAATGCGAGGTTGCCGAAGTGCATGTCCGAGTTTCCGATCAATTCCCCAAAAGCGTGCAATCGCTGGATCGTGGCGAACGATTCACTGTCGATCAACCCGCGCCGGTGGAATTTCGCCGTCACATCAAGCAAGTTTCGCGAAAGGGAGCCGATCAGTGACAAAGCCAGTGCATCCAGGGAAACCACCCCGCGTAGCCCGCCCGGCCCAATCCGGTCGAACCTCGGGATTTCTGGAAAACGCCGCCCGCCCGCATCGAGCAAACGCGCGCCGGGATTCGCCAAACCCGCCTCCGCTGGGATTTGATGGGCATTAAATTCGCACAACAACAGATTCGCCCAGCGCTGGCCGGTCGTCTGATACATCGGGGCGGAAAACTTGATCAGCACCGGTTGAAATCCACCGGCATCGTCTCGCAGCGTGGTGAAAAACTTCGGCTGCTCGCCACCGGCTGACGAGCCGGGCAGGCTACGCGCGATCTCCATCGCCTGCAGCGGGTAAAACGACTCCCGATCCGCGTCGGAAATCCCATTTCCTCCCGGTAAATCCGCAGATCGTGCCAAGGCCCGGCGAAGGCAATCATCACCGACCACCCCATTCCCCGGCACATCTTCGCCCGCCGCTTGGTGATAATACCATTTAGCTTAAAGGAATAGGCGCGGCAGTTTCTTCGAATCGTTTAGTTCGGAATTGAGGTAGCTGTTTGTAAATAATGACAGAACTCGGCTCCCATCGTCCCAATAGCTACGCAGGGTCACGGTAATCTTGTCTTCAAGGGCTTCCAAGGTCGGCCAAGCGCTGGTGCAGATCGTATCTTTCACGATATCCCAGAATTTCTCGACCGGATTGAGCTCTGGACTGTAGGCGGGCAGGGTGATGATCCGAAGATTTTTAGGCAATTCGCAGACACTATTACGGTGATGGAATCCCGCACCGTCG
>JANMYL010000244.1:0-7728 GCA_031382045.1 Akkermansiaceae bacterium
CGTATTTTTGCAATCAGGGAGTGGGATTTGATGTGGGGAAATGGGAGGAAGTTTCGCGGTTGTATCGGCGCTTGATGGGCCTCGCGGTCGGTCGGAAACCCGGGCGGGCAGGAAATCAGCGACGGTCGCAGGCAGCCGCTAGAGTGACCAAGAACACAGCGGAGCTGCTGGAAAGCGAAGACAACGAAACGGCTTTGAAGGATCTGGGAACCGCGAAGATGTTGCGCTGCCGGATTCGGTATTTCACGGATGGTGCGGTGATAGGCAGCAAAGAGTTTGTGAACGAGGCGTTCGCAAGTGCGCGAGACCGCTTCGGGCTGAAGCGGAAGGACGGAGCGAGGAAACTGAAGGGCGGCGGCGCGGCGGCAAGTGGAATCCTGTGGAGCCTGAGAGACCTGCGGAAAGATATCGCTTGAATGGATAGACAATGAGCGGCCTGTCTTTGAGAGGATATCGTATCGACTTAGCGAATACGTGTATTTGCCCGAATCTAATAGACCGAGTCACTGGCCGATATGTCGGCCAGTGGGAAAGCTCCGACATGTCAGAGCAGTCCACTTCCTCCGCATGGAAGTTCACCGTGTGCGGGAGTTGGCAGCAGTGATCCGCAGTCTGTGGTAGGAAAAAGGCTGAACTCAGGCCGCCCTGGCTAGCGAGGCGGAGGTGGGTTCCATGAAATGACTTCTTACGGCCTGTGTCTATCGACTGGCCGGGCTTGGCGGGCGATTCGCCGACGAGGGGGTAAGCGGGCTGCTATTGTGGTAAGTGTGGCAGCTGGTGCAGCGGTGGTCGATGCCGCCTTGCGGGCTGTGGCAGTCGATGCAGGACTTGATGGAGGGGAGATTGAGGTCGCTGGTGAGTTCGCTTTTCATTACGTCGTGGCAATCGAGGCAAGTGAGGCCTTTCTGGTGAAGGGAGTGGTCAAATTTTCCGAGTGTCATCCAGCGGACTGGGACGCCGACATTCTCGATTTTCGGGGTGGCATTGATGCTCTCTGCGGGTTTCACGTCATGGCAGACGACGCAGCCGGTGAAGGCGGCACGCTGACCGTTCGCAAACTTGGTGCCCTTGTCGGAAAAGAACACCATTTGTTCGAGATCCTCGCCGGTTTTATACTGCCCCTCGATGCCGGCGCGTTTTCCCCGGATGTAATCGATGAGATCTTCGCGGCGGGTGACGCCCTCGACGTCGCGGCCGAATTCTTCGTATTGGATGTTAAGGCTGCGGAGGAAGGCGCGGACGTAGTAGGGATTGCCGTGGGGGAGTGCGAGGCCAGGAGTTTTCTCATCAAACTGGAGGGTGTGGCACTCGGCGCAATGCTTGCTGTAAGTGATGGGGAGCTGGTATTCGCCGCGGCTGTCCTGCTGGTGGCAGTCGGCGCAATTGAGATTGCGCGGCATGTTGCCTTTGCCCATGTGGGCAGCGTGGTTGAACTTGAGGGTATTGGTGTCCTTGACCTTGTCCTTGATCTGGCGGAACTCGGGGTGGTCGGTGTGAAAGGCGTTGATGACCTCGGTGTAGCCGCCCTCGGGCCGCGCGCGGGGCTGGGTTTTCCCATCCTCGTCGACTGTGAATTTCGCGAAAGCGTGGGGGTTCGTGCCAGCGCCGAGATCACGGGATTTAGCCATAAGATCCGCGGAGCCGTGGCAGGCGGTGCAATAGGTGTTGTCCACGGGGGGCATGAAGCCGCTGGTGCCGTGTTCTTTATGGCACTGGTGGCACGCGAAATCGGCGGGCATGTTCGGCTGGTGAAACTCCTTGCCCTGGTGGCAGGCGAGGCAGCTCTTGTCCATGGTGGAGGATTCGATGGGGCCGCGCTTGATGAGATCCGCGGGGGCTAGGCCATCCTTGAAGGCCCCGAGGGCTTTTGTGTGCCAGGCGGCGGCGCTGTCCTTCGCGCCAGCATGGCAGGCGGCGCAGGTGCTGGCGTCGCCGGATATTTTGTGGTGAGTTTTCGCGAAATGCTCGCTGGCGTGGACGCTGGAGATCGGGCCGGGGTTGACGAAATCGTCGCGCAGGCTGCGGCTGATTCCGACGAAAAGCAGGAGGACGGTGGCGATGCAAGTAAAGATGACGGCGCGTTTCCGCATAGCGCGGAGGGTGCGGCGCGGCTGGCATTTCGGGATCGCGTTGCAGCAGGTGCCTTCGGGCAGTGGGCCATTTTCGCATTTCCCGCCGCCGGATTTTGGGCGGGTGCAGGTCCAGTGGCCTTTCGACTCGCCCGGCTTCACAACGAGCTTCGGCGAGCACTCGAAAGTGGCGCGGCACTCGCCCTTCGGCGAGGGGCCGATCCGGCACGGGCAGCCCTCGCAGGTATGGCCGCATTCCCAATTTAAGTTGGGGCGGATGTATTCGTGGGTGGCGAACTCCGGGGATTTGCGGTCGTGATTCATGGGGCGGATCCGGAGAATGAATAGACGATGATGATGTGCGCCACGCTGAGAATGAGCAGGGAATAGCTGAGTGGGATGTGGGCAAAAAGCCAGACCCGCAGCGTGTATTGGAGAGCGTATTGGTAATCGAGCAGGTGTTTGCGCTCGACGAGGTCGGCAAGTTGATCGAGCATGTCGCGTTCGGATTTCCTGGCATACCGCTGGATTTCATCGAACTGCGAGCGATGGGCGGCTTGCGGGGTTTGCGAACGGAGCAGGTGTGCTCGGAAGTTGCAGGGCGTGGTGAAAAACAGGCCGAGCTTCTCGGTGTAGAACTCCGCGATCACCGGCGACGTCTGGCCGTCCACGCCAGCGAGCACGAGGGCTTCCGCCTGCGCGCGGAGCTTGTTACGGACTTGAGGGATGCGCTCGAACGGCGTCTCGAAGCCTGCGACGGTGAGCCTTTTTGGAAACGAGCGGCTGATCCAAAGCCCGAGCACTCCGGTCACAAAGACGATGGCGAAGCTCGCCGCGATGACTTGGTTCAGCAAGCCTTGCGGCCATGAGAAACCGATGTGAACGAAAAACAGCGCACCGGAAAAGAAACCCACATAGACATGGAGCTGGAGCCAGAATCCGGCGCTACCCATGCGCAGGAAGGGGACTTTTTTACGGAGGTTAAAGAAGGTGAGGAAAAGTATCACCGCGAGCAGAAGCCAGCCGCTGAGGTAGGGGTGGCGCGGGTATGACGGCGCAAATTTCACGTAAGCCACAACCAGCCCGGCCACTAGCAGGCCAGTCAGAAGCAGGCCCGCAAATCTCCGCCGGACGATTTCTATTTCCTTTTTAGCCACTGAGCGAGGGGGGTGATGCGGGTGAGGTCGATGCGTAAAAGCGCATCGTGCGGGCAGGCGTTTTGGCAGGCTGGGCCGCTTTTCTGCTCGACGCAGAAGTCACACTTGGTGGCTTTGAGGATGGGTTGGAAATCTTCGTCCACGAGAAACTCGCCTTTTTCGGAACGCACCTCGACCATGCGAATCGAATCATACGGACAATTCGCGGCGCAGGCCCCGCAACCGATGCAGGTGGCGGGGTTGATGACCACCTCGCCGCCGAAGCTGGTGCGGTGGATCGCGCCGGTGGGGCAGCCGATCATGCAGACGGGATCGACGCAATGCATGCAGGCGTTGGCGATCATCAGGTTGTCGATCATCGGCCCGTGGCGTAGGAAGCGCGGATTGCCGTCGTGGGTGGAGGCGCAAGCGCGGACGCAGTCGTCGCAGCGGGTGCAGCGATCCATGTCGATGACCATGGATTTCGTGCCATTGAGGAAACGGTTTTCCGCCATGAACTCCATGAGGCCGGCCGGGGGCGCTTCCCCGGCTTCCCCGATCCCCGTGTCCTCGACCTTCAGCAATCGACCGGACGCGAACTCTTGTTCCGCCCATTTGCGGTTTGCGAATTTCTCCAGAGCGGCGGTCGGGATGAAAATGAGATGGGCGTATCCCAGCGAGCGGAGCGTGTGCTGCGCTTGCAGGCCGTCATCGGGATTTTTCCAATGGTTCGCGATTTCCCCGAAGCCGAAGACGCTGCCCGCGCCGATGTAGTTGAGCGTGCGCTCACCACCGCCATATTTCTGGCTGACGCGGCAGAAGCCGGCGCGGATCATGTGGATGCCGTTGAGGTATTCGCCTTCTCTGACGATCACTGGCTCGTTGGCGGTCGTCGATGATTCGCCGTCTTTGGCTAACCGTTTGTAGGCGCCGGACCAGTTGTAATCGCCGTAGGTTTCCAACTGCGCTTCGTCGCAAAGTTCCCGGTAGCTGGCCTCGTCGAGGTGGCTGAAAAGCGGGTGGTGACTGAGGAAGGCTTTCAGCGAGTTCTCGCGGTAAATCTTGTCGATCCGCGTTTTCAGCGCCGTATCATATTTCATGATGTCGCGCAGGCCTTCCCAACTGAACTCCAGCAAGCGGGTCCGCGGCGCG
Organism: Akkermansiaceae bacterium; assembly: GCA_031382045.1. Lineage (GTDB taxonomy): Bacteria > Verrucomicrobiota > Verrucomicrobiia > Verrucomicrobiales > Akkermansiaceae > Luteolibacter. Next base: position 4,358 of record JANMYL010000244.1, read on the forward strand.
AAGGCGACCACCGTCGCGGTGCGTGGCATCCGGCTGAGCGCAGAAATTTCGCCGAACATGCTGCCCGCTCCCAGCTTGGCAGTCTGTGAGCCGGAAACAATCTGCGGGTAGTCTTGGAGGTAAACGGAGCTCCGCTCCTTGTTGATAGAACTCTTGAGAGTATCGCTGGCGCGCGGCGAACGCTTCCGCCAGCCCTCGGGTTCTGGGTTATTATTCCAAAGCTGCGCGAAGCGGGCTCCGAAGCTTTTTTTCACGCTCGGCGCGCGGCCCAGTAGCTCCGGATCAATGTCGGGGCGGATCACCACGTCCACCTCGCCGTCGAGCACGAGGAATGCGGAAGTGCCGTAGTCGTCCTTCCTGAGGATGATCTCGCCGGGAGCGTATTCGCGCACGGCGGTGTCGGCCTTCAGGATTTCGCGCAGCGGCGTGCTGGAGGGAAACTTGGAGGAATCCATGCTCGCAAAGGGCTCCGACGCCAGAAGCATCTCAAGCGTCGCCTCGCTCATGTCCGGGTCCAGCGGATCGTCCCATCGTTTTGGACGGGCCGCTTGGCGGGTGATGCTCGCGAGGTTAGTGTCGGATATTGCCATGACTGGTGCTTCAAGCGTCGATGACCATATTTCCAGCTGGGCGGCAGATGCAGGTCAGGCAGCTTCCTTCATCCACATCAAAACTGGGCTCGAGATCATAAGCGACGCTGCCTTTTTTGATCGCCACCGCGCAGGAACCGCAGCTTCCCACGCCACAACTTTTATCGATGACGATGCCGTGCTTCTCTGCGAACTCATACAGGTTCGCCGACTCGGGCTCCCACGGCAGGGTCTTCCCGGAGCGGGAAAACTCGATCTGCACCACGGGCGTATCGCCGACGGCGGATTTAGCAGCAGTCTCCTTCGGGCCAGATTTGACAGTGGCGGGGCCGAAGGCCTCGAATTTCACATCCTTCTTCGGCACGCCCCATTCGTAGAGGCCGGTGACGAGGGAATCCATGAACGGCCCCGGGCCGCAGAGGTAATATTCGTAATTGCTGGAGGGCAGGACTTCCTTCATCAGCTCGATGGTGACACGGCTGTTGTGATTGTAGTGCTCGCCCTCAAAATCCGACTCCAGCGGGCGACTGTAACAAATGTGCAGCCGCACGCCCGGGTTGTTTTTCTGCAGCTCGACCACCTCGTTGCGGAACATGTGATCCACGCTGTTGCGGCAGCCGAAGAAGAAATAGATCTCCCTTGGATCCTTCAAGTGAGTGAGGGCGCGGGCCATGGCCAGCATCGGGGTGATGCCGATGCCGCCTGAGATGAGCACCACCGGGCGGTCCACCTCGACATCAAGGTAGAATTTCCCGGAGGGGGCTTTCACATTGAGAATGTCGCCTTCCTTCACATGGTCGGCGAAGTAGTTCGAGATGACACCCGGTGCGCCCTCGGCATTCACGTAGCGCTTGATCGTCACGCGGTAGTGGTCAGCGCTGAGAGCGCCGTCAGAAAGTGAGTAGCAACGAATCAGCGGCTTGGGCGCGGCGGGTGGCTGGAGCTCGAAGGTCAAGTATTGGCCGGGCTTGAAAGAGGGCAGAGGCCTGCCGTTGTGCGGCGACAGGTAAAAGGAGTAGGTTTGATCGCATTCCTCCACCTTGCGGGAGACGGTGAACTTGCGGTATCCGTTCCACGCGACTTCTGGCGCAGCGAGTGCCTTCAAGTTTAGCACCTCGATCTTCTTGCCCAGTGCGGCGAGCTCGAGGCGGTTCCGTCTGGCCTCGAAGGCATACTGGCTGGTGGCCGCCCACCACTGCGTGGCGATGTAGCCCAGCATGAGCGCCACCCCTCCTATGCCTACGATCAGAATGGGATCCGAGAAAGCAGTGGGACGGAGCAGGATCTCGAGGTTCACGTCCAGGCGTTGTGGTTAATTGCTACCGAAGCCGGATTTCTGTGATCCTGTCGGATGGCCCAGTGCCTTCCTTATCAACATGAACACCGTTTCCGGCTTACGATAGAGACAAACCAAATCCGCCGGGCCGGGTCAACTCCCTACTTCAGAGCAGGCTGCGGCATCCGCGGGTCGCTCAAATCTGCCAGACCTCTCCTGCCGGGCTGAATCGTTAATTGGCTTGCCACGCCGACGACCGGAGCCTTAGAAAACGTAACAGATGCGGAGATACCTACGATTCATTACGGTGATGGTTTCTGCCTGTTTGTCGCTGGTCGCCTCGGCTGAGCCGACGGGCGCGTCCAGAGTGCTGGGCTCAGACTCCTGCGCGACGAGCGGTTGCCACGGGGGCGCGGGGCTTGGCCGAGGGGCTTCTCTCATCTGGAAACGCTCTGATCCGCATTCCACGGCTGCTGCCACATTGACGAACGGGCAGTCCGCAGCGATGGCGCGAAAAATGGGGATTGAGAGTGCCGCGGAATCTGCGAGCTGCACGGCTTGCCACGCGCCGATGCGGAATGTGGAGCCTGCGTTGCTCGCGCCCTCCACGAAAGGCCAAGCCATGGATAAAGATTTCTCCTGCGCGAACTGCCATGGCGGTGCCGAGAGCTGGATCCTCTCCCACACCCGCCCCGAGTATCCGCGAGCGGCGCTCGAAAAGCTGGGTATGCGGTCTTTGGGCAGCGCCTACCAGCGTGCGAATAGCTGCGTCGCCTGCCACCAAAACCTGAGCGACTCCCTCGTAAAAGCGAACCATCCGCCGCTGATTTTCGAGCTCGATGGGCTGCTGGTGGAGGAGCCGAAGCATTGGCGCGAGGATGCGGATTTCTCCCATGCCAAGACGTGGCTCGTCGGCCAAGCGGTGGCCTTGCGCGAGGCTGCGGCGCAGGCCGCCCGCGAACCCGACGCGCGCAGGGACGCGGAGATTGAGGCCATCAACCAATTACTCACGGCGAGCGAAACCGGCTGGCAGGGCGGCGCGGCGACAGATCTCATCCACACAGCAGATGAATTTGCGAAAAGGATTTCCAGCGCGCCGATGACCGTCGGGCAAACCCGGGCCGCGCTCGACAACCTAATCCGAAACCGCAAGCCATTCGAGATCGGTGCCTTCGCCACAGTGGCAGCCGAATACCGGATGTGGGCGGTCGGATATTATGCCGAGCGCGTGGCTCTGGCGATCGACCGGCTGAACCAATCCCTCATCGCATCCGGCCAGAAAACGGCGTTTGCTGAGGAAGCGCTGGATGTGCTTTTCAAGGCAGCTCAACCGCCGAAGAGCTTCGACGTGGATGTGGCGGAGCACTTTGTCAGGACGCTCGGCGGGCTGTTAAAAACGAACGCCGAATAACCATGACCGGCGGATTCCTCAGAACAGGCAGGCGGCTCGCAGTTTCCTGCGCGGGCGTGCTGCTGACGACCTGCTACCATCCGCCCCACAAACG
>JANMYL010000307.1:0-31487 GCA_031382045.1 Akkermansiaceae bacterium
TGCGGGCAGCAAAGGCGGCGACTTCCACCTCGTGGGTGACGAGCGCAATGGTCAGGCCCTGCTCGATGTTGAGGTCTGTGAGCAGCTCCATGATCTCATGCGTGCGGGCGGTGTCGAGATTGCCGGTAGGCTCGTCGGCCACGAGCAGCGTCGGATTGGTGACGATGGCGCGGGCGATGGCGACGCGCTGCTGCTGGCCGCCGGAGAGCTCGGCCGGGGTGTTGCGTTCCTTGTCGGACAGACTAACTTGGGCGAGCGCGTCTCGGGCCATGGCGTGGCGTTGCTTTCTGGAGTAGCCACGATAGAGCAAGGGCAGCTCGACATTCTCGAGGGCGGAGGTGCGGGCGAGGAGGTTGAAGCCTTGGAAAATAAACCCAAGCGCGTGACGGCGGAGCAGTGAGCGTTGGTCTTTATTGAGGTGCTCCACCTCGATGCCTTTAAACCGGTAAGAGCCGGCGGTGGGTGTATCGAGGCAACCTAACAAATTCATGAGGGTGGATTTCCCGGAGCCACTTGGACCCATGATGGCGACGAATTCGCCGCGATGGATGGTAAGATCCACTCCACGCAGGGCGAGGAATGCAGCGTCGCCGGTGCCGTAGCGCTTGGTGAGGCCTTGGAGCTGGATGAGCTTCTGGGCGGTCATTCGGCTGGTGGCGGCTTGATGCTGATGATGAGGGGCGTGCCTGCGGTCAGTCCCTCGCCAGTGATTTCGGTCAGGCGCCCGTCGGTGATGCCGGTGGTGACGTTGATCTCGGAAGGCTCACCATTTTTGAGCGTCCAGACTTTGGGGGTGGAATCTGAGGAGCCCGCTTTAGGTGGTGGAGTGCCGCGCCAGCGCCTGCCTCCGCCTGGGGAAAGGCTCTGGACGAGGGTGCGCTTAGTGACGTCTGGCTTGCCGATGCTGGCGGCGGTCACAGGGTCAAATCGCAGTGCGGAATTCGGGACGACGAGGATGTCCGGCTTGTCCACGATGGCGATATCCACGGTGGCGGTCATGCCTGGGCGCAGCGAAAGGTCCTCGTTAGCCACTTCTAGCTCGGTGCTGTAAGTGACCACGGCATTGTTTCCGCCGCCGGCACCTTCCTTGGGAGCTGTGCCCGTTCCCACTGCTCCGAAGGCCACTTTTTTGACCTTGGCGGTGTAACTGCGGCTCGACCAGGCATCCACGCTGAAAGTCGCGGTCTGGCCGACTTCGATGCGCCCGATGTCGGCCTCGGAGACATTCACAAGGAGTTCCATTTTTTTCAAATCCTCGGCGATGGTGAAAAGCGTGGGAGCGGTGAAGGAGGCGGCGACAGTCTGGCCGACTTCGATGGAGCGCGCGAGGACGATGCCATCTACCGGCGAGCGGATGATGGTTTTAGCAAGGTCGCTCTCGAAGGCGCGGACGTCTGCCTCCCCACCAGCGACGGTGGCCTTGGCGCTTTCTAAATCCGCTTGAGCGCGGGTGACGGTGGCGCGCGAGGTTTCCATGATGGCGCGCGAAGGGGTTTTTCCGCCGCTTAGGTTGAGGAGTTCTTCTTGGCGGGCGAGCGCGGCCTTGGTCTCCGCGAGGGTGGCCTCGGCTTGGCTGACTCTGGCTACGGCAGCGAGTAGGGTGGCGCGGCTGCGCTGGGTCTGTTGCTCGAGTTTGGAGGTGTCGAGCTTGGCGAGGGTTTGGCCTTTTTTCACGGGATCGTTGGTGTCCACCATCACTTCCTTGGCGGTGCCGGAGAGTTCGCTGCCCACGATGATTTGGTTAGTGGGGGCGAGGTTTCCAGCCGCGGTCACAATCAGTGAAATGTGGCCCATGTGGGCGTCTGCGGTTTGATAGTTGGCTTTTTGTAAGTCCTGACCGCTGGCCTTTAGGAAATACCATGCGAGTGCGCCAATCACGGCGAGGGCGATGAGGATAAATATCCATTTCCGCACCGGGCGCGAGGTGGCGCTAGCGACGATGGAGGCAAGATCTTCGGATGAATCGGGCGGTGTCATGGAATGGGAGAGATGGGAGGGAACGGACTCAAGACCAGCCGCCGCCGAGAGCTTTGTAGAGCTGGATGTAAGCGATGGTGCGGTTCGCGCGGACGGTGAAAAGGCTGTCTTCTAGGCCGAGGAGTGAGCGCTGAGCGTCGAGGACAGTTAAAATATCAGTGACGCCAGCTTGGTAGCGCTGCTGGGCGAGAGTGGCTGCTTCGCTGGCGGCGGCGGTGGCTTTTTCCAAGCTCTCTAGCCGCTCAGTGGTGCGGCGGCAGGCGATGAGTGAGTCCTCGACTTCTGAGAGCGCGGTGAGGACGGTGGTGCGGTAAGTTTGGAAAGCTTGCTGCTCCACGGCGCTTTGGGCGGCGATGTTAGCGCGGATGCGTCCGGCGTCGAAAATAGGTCCGGTGAGGCCGGCGATGAGGGAGGCGCTGGCGGTTTCTGGATTAAAAATTTTACCTGCACCGAGGGCGTCCACGCCGAGGCTGCCACTGAGGTTGAGGGCGGGGAAGCGCTCGGCATCGGCGGCGCGGGTCTGGGCGGCCGCAGCGAGTAATTGATAGCCTGCGAGACGCACGTCGGGGCGCTGGCGGAGTGTGTCGGCGGGGATGCCGATGGCCAGTCTGCTGGATGGATTCGGGATGCTAGATTTGCCGGAGGCGAGCTGGCCATCAAGGCTGCCGGGTGTGCGCCCGGCAAGGAGAGCTAGGAGATTCTGGGATTGGGAAATGGCTTGGCGCAGTGCTGGCACGCCGGCGCGCGCTTGTTCGAGGCTGGTGAGGGCTTGGCTGGATTCGAGCGAATCTGCCTCGCCGGACTGGGTCCGCCAGGTGGCGAGTTGTGAGGTTTCCTCGCGAGTCTTGATGGTGCGTAGGAGCACTTCGAGCGCGGCTTGGGCGACTCGAAGCCGGGTGTAGGCGATGGCGATTTCTGAGGAAAGTGCGGCTTGGACGGAGTTGAAATTTTCCTCGGTGGCACCGACTTGCGCGGTGGCAGCTTCGATGGAGCTGCGTCGTTTTCCGAAGAGATCGGCCTCCCAGGAAGCATTGAGTGCGGCGGAGGAAGATGAGCCGCCATTCCAATCTAAACTCACGCCGTCGCTGGAGTCCCCGCTGCCGCTGGCTGCCACCGCGCCGCGCAGGGTGGGGAAAAGCAAGGCGGCCTCTGCATCTCGCCGGGACCGGGCTTCGCGAATACGGGCGGACGCCGATGCCATATCTGGGCTATTTCGGAGAGAGTCGGAAATGATGCGACTCAGGCAGGGATCGTCAAAGCGCTTCCACCAGCGCGAGAGGTCGCGGGAGGGGGAGGCTACGGGAAATTCAGCGGCATTTTTCCAGTCTGCCGGGATGGAGGTTTTCCCACGCATCGAGACGGGGCGCACGCCGCAAGCGCACATACCTATGATGAGGGCGCCCGAAAGCAGAAAAAAACGAGGGGAATTCATGAGTCATTTAATTGCACTCCTAGAGCTGAAAATCTCAGCAAAGACAAAAGTACGAGCATGCCTTACGGGCTGGAGCGTGAGAAACTTACGCCCGATCACAAATCCAAATAGTTTTTCGTCATTCCATTGGCCGCGCGACCAATCTCTGGAATTGAAACTTGTCAAATCCCATCGTTCAGATTTGTATTCAGGTGTCCGCTCTAGCGGGCGAGGACTTGAAAATCCTCACGTACAGCGGTTGGCATCGACCGCGACGATGCCGCCAAACCGACCGAAAGGCCGGGGGGGCGGCGGCGCATGTTCAGGCTGTCCTCTCGGGGGCGGCTAAAGGCCGCTGCGGTCGTCTGTACGCGACTTTTCAACTCCCCGTCCACCAGGAGGACCGATTTCAACCTTCATTTCCATGAAATTACCTCCTGTTCTGCTGTTCCTGATTGCTGCAACTACCAACGCCCGGGATTTTCGTCCTGAAGCACATCTGGAAAACATCTCGGCATCGGACTCCTCGATCCAGGAATGTTATGTTTTCCGAACCACGGCGGGTGTGCGCTATACGGTGGAATCTTCCAGCAATCTCACCAACTGGACGGTGCGGGATAGAATCTACGGATTGGGCAATGAATATGTCGTTTCCATGCGCCAGTTTACCGCCCCCCCTCCACCCGAGCCGGGAACTCCTCCTTCCACGGTTCTTGTGCCTTCTTGGAACACCAGTCTCATGATGCGGCCCGCTTCCGATCCCGCGGGAGGCACTGTGGTTTCATGGGTTTCGCTTGATGACGGCAGCCCGGTGATCGTGAAGATCGCGGGCAGAATGGACTTGGCTTGGGCAAGCATTCCGCTTTTCGCGGACCATTACGGGGACTATGGATTCTTCATTTGGCATCCGGTCGAGGAAGAGTCCCCACCTACCGAAAACCCCATGCTCGGAATCAACGACAGCGCAATGCTCGCCGTGCTAGAAGCCAGTCTGCCAGCCATGAATGCACAAGTAGCCGCCTCGCTGGCCAAGTCACGCAATGCCCCCGCGCCCGTTCAGACGGATCCGGAGGCCGCGAAATTCTGGCGCGTCCATTGTGACTGGGACGTTGATACCGATCAGGACGGTATGTCGGACTGGGCCGAATTTGAAATGGCGGCCAACGCCACAGCTGGAATTCCAGTAAATGTCGTGGGGAATTTTCAGAATATACTCGCACCCACCGGCAACGCGTTCAGTTCTGATAGTAATAGCGATGGCATCCCCGATGGCGAGCAATTAGACAGCGACAATGACGGCACTGCCGATGTCTTCGACATCGCGTCGTCCGATGCCACCGCCACCTACGAAATCGGCCCGCTACCGAGTTACGCTTTGTTTCCGATCACCAACGCGCAGCCGCTGTTGCATATTAGTCCATTTCAAATCAGTGATAAGGGCACCGTCCTTTACAGGAATGGCACTTGGTCCAGTGGCGCCTGGACAGAATTGAATTTACCGTCGGACGAATTGGACATTCCGGGCTACGGGGCTCGTGCTATTAATGACCACAACGTCATTCTTGGAATTTCAACCCTTCGCGTGTCAGATCAAAACGGGGAGAATGTGTTCGATGGCTATTGTTCGTGGGCAAGTCCAAGCGCTATTCTTTCATTCACAACTACCGGGGCAGGTGACAATCAAGTATATGCTGAGGCACCGCATGGATTAAGTGATGAATTTTTTTCTCGTCATCCGTATCCTGGCCCAATTCTATCGAACGACGGGCACTTTAATGCATTCACTTGGGGTAAGAATCTCAACCATTACCAGCATAATTCCAGAACCCTACACCCGGCTTATTGGAAGCTTTCCTCCCCCGGGGCGGCGGCTACGGAGCAGCAGGGAGACCATCGCCTTTTCCATAACCAGGAACCTTCTCTCAGGTGGGGCGGCGGCTATCCCCTGTATGATCCCGAGGGGAGAGGATATGACACGGATGAAGATGACAGCCAGCCATTCACTAGTTTGATTTATGCGCCCAACTTGCTGCCTGAACTTTCTTTCTCACCGATGAACCTGATTCCCCGGCCCGGAGGATTGGTCCTAGCGCTGCCAGCAGCTTATGGTGATGAGCAGACCCAAGCGTTCAGCCAAGGCACATGGAAAACGAGTCCGACCTTTGCCAAGGCTCTCGACATCGCCGAGGACGGCACCGCAATCGGACGCAATCATGATGACCTCAAAGCCCCCATTCTGCTCAACGGCAATTGGACGGACATTAAGCGTTATGCACCGAATGTGCCTGCCGAATGGGCGGATATCAATACCAGCTTGCTCGATACAACTCCCAGCGGTTGGATCCTTGCCAGCCGCTACATGCGCACCAATTTTTACGGCGTCATGCTGCCGCTCAGGCTGGATGGCGTGGACAACTCTGCCATACCCGCAAATCTGGAAGACCCTGCCGCAGGAGTGGACCGCACATCCATGGGCGCGCTCTCAGGAACCGGGCGCGTGCCGGAAATCTGGATCATGGCTCCTGTCAGCGGGAGCAATATCGTGCGCTTCCGGACTCCGCTGAACACTGTGAGTACCCTCAAGCTTCAATGTGAGAAGGTGACGTTCACCCCGGATGTATTGAACACTGCAGACCAGCAGATTCAGATCAGCGGGAATGCCACCACCACTGAGGATGTGCAACCTGTTCTGAAACTTGGAAACCAGGTTGAGTCTCAAAGTGTCCCGCTCAAAATCAAAGTGATGAAGAAGCGAATCGTAAGGTTGGCTCTCCACAAAGTAATTGGTCTAGACGAGAATGGGTTACAAACATCTCCCTCAAACTTTCCAACTAAAGTGGAACTGGAAGATTATTTGAATAAGATTTATGGACGCCAAGTAAATACCTACTTTAGTGTTACAGTCTATGAAGAAAAAGGCCAAAATGGCTTGGGAATTGATTTTGACGGCAATAATGACAAACGAATAAATCCTACACGATTGGATTCGGAACTTATTGCAGCAACACCAAATTCTAAATCGCAGGCTTTAGGAGCAGCCGCCGAAGCTAATATCGATGTTTGGATCATAGGGGGTGGAGTAAAATTAGGGTTAAATAGTATTCTAGGAATGCGGATACAGGATACTTTTGCAGGAGTTGGGAAACTGATTATTGATGGTGAATTAGCTGGAATATCACGTTCAGCCGAAAGAAAAAAAATTATTCTGATCAATACTATCGCTCATGAAATTGGTCATGTAATGATAGCGGACGGGCATCCTGACACTGATGGACCCGTAGCAGTACTTCGCTGGAAGCAATCAATGAATGGAATTTCTAAAGATCAGAGAGATCAGCAGCGCCTTATGTATTCAAAAGAGACATTGTTTCTCCCGGGCGAACAGTTAATCAAAAAGGAGTGGGACAATATTGAGGAATGGTTGAATCTTGAAGAAATGCAACAGAGAATTATCAACTAAATCAGCCTATGAAAATTATAATTATAATATCATTCATCGCGCTCGCGGAGCACGTTAGTGCCGCACATTCTACTTGGTTCGTCGAAAGAATGGCACAAATAGAAAAGGCCAAATCTCTTCCCATTGTTGAACAAATGGAGACTCTCGGAATCTTGCTGCGCATTGGCGGCCAGACTGAAAATCCTGAAGCGCAGGAGATATATAAAACCGTACATTCGATGCTAATTTCTAGTCCTGGTCATGCGAAATCATGCCAGATTAGAATTGAATCTTTACGTAAGGAAGTTCTCGATAATTACAAGAAAACGAATGATGAAATTGTGAGATTGCAAGCGAGCGGAGTTGATATAAAAAACGAAGGTGACTACATTAAATATATTGAATTTTCGTTAACCAATCTGCGATTTTTATCAAGTCCCGAAACAGTAGAAGTACTTGGCAATTTTTTAAATGATCCGGAAGGGAAGAACGGAAAAACACTATTGGGTCGGAGACGGAGCAATCCTGGAGATGATTTTCCGCCAAGCCCAATGATTGCAGAGTTAGCTGTCAGCTCGATCCGTGCACTGGGAATCGAGCATCCGCCGTTTGTAGAACTGCGAGCCAATCCGAATGGAGGGATTTTTGATGGAGAAGTCGACGCTTGGAAAGACTGGTGGGACGAGGTTAAGGAGGGCAGGCGTACCTATCGCTTCATCGGTTCAAGCATAGAATACGGTCCCGACGGGCTTGCCACCAGAGAAGTCATTCAGCGGGTTGAGCGTGACCGCAAACGGGATAATGAGAGAGCTTTGGGCAAGAAAAGATCCTTAAGCTCCTCCAAGCCCACAACCGGCATCACGCAAATCAGTCAGCCGACCTCCATAGCCTGGCTGATTGCCGTCATAGGTTTGTGTGCGGTAGCGGTTTGGTATTTTCTGAGAAGCCGGAAAGCGGTGCCATAAAATGAATGCCGATATTCTCGCCCAAAACAGCAAAGGCACCATCGCGGGAGTGTTCGTGTTAGCGCGTAACCAAGCCCGGAGACAAAATTCGAGGCGTAATTTTCCGAAACACCAACGGCACCGAAGCAGAGGAAGTCGTTCATGGTATTTGTTGCGAAACTGCTTCCAAACACCGTCAAAAGTCCAGGTAGATTTCGGTCCTTCGATTCGCTCGGCGGCCTTCCGGATCATCCACGCCAGATTCCGTGAAGTTCGGTCGGCGGGGCTGGCCAGCTCCTTTGGCGACGGTCACGATTTGGCGGGCATCGACCCCGGCTTTGATTAGAAAATCTCGGACGACGTCCGCTCGGCGCGAGGAGAGGCTGTTATTATAATCTGGCGTGCCGAGGACGTCGGTGTGGCCGCTGAGTGTGATTTTCTTGCCGGGATCGGAGCGCAGAATGAGGGTGACTATTTCCAACTGGCGGCGAGTGCGCGGATTCATTTCGTCTTCGTCGAACTCGAAATAGAGCGCGAGCGTGTCGCCGCCCCCGGGATTTTTAACCAGAGGCGTGTAGTAGATATCTCCCCCAGCCACGCGGCTTGCGTAGTCGGCTAGTAGTTGGTTGAGGTTGATTTCGGAAACGATCCAGTTGGCGCCTGCTGGTTGCTTCAGGGTGAGAGCGAATTGAGCACTTTGTTTTCCGTCGCGAGTTTCCACATTCGCGAGATAGCCGGTGGTATTGTCACGCTGAAACATGGCTCGGAGCGGCTTGGATTTGCGGAGTCGGTATTCGGCATCTTCAAACAGGATGCAAAGTCCGGCGATCTTGGTGTCCGAGACAGTTGCGGGGTCCACGAAGGCCCGTGCGCGCTCGAAATCTTGCTTCAAGATCGCCTGCAGGAAGGCGTCGGCTACGTCCAGTGAGTCGGCGGAAATGGCTTTCGGAATCGGCTCGTCCGCCCCCGGTGGAAAGGTGATTTTTTGCACTGCCCACTTGCCATTTTGGCGGCGAAGATCGAGGAAAATCTGGTCGCGGCCGGGTGGCGGACCATCGAGTTCGAGAACCCAGCGAGAGCGCGCGTTGAGTTCGATTTCACCCACTTCGCGGATGCCGTTGGGCTGGCGCAGTCGTAATGGAGTGGCGGAAAGCGCAGTGAGTCGGCCACGGTTTTCAGAATCAAGCGCATCCTTGCCGATCAAGCGCATGAGCTTTGCAAGATCGCCTGCTTCGAGTGCTTGAGCGATTTGTGCGACGAGCGAAGCGGAGTCCGCAGCGGTGGCGACGGTCGCGCGTGACGGGAGTGGATTTCTCGGAGTGACGGGCTTGCTGTCATTGTTAGTTTCTGGAGTTTCCACCAGCGCCGGAGCTGCGGCGGGAACTTTAGAAAACACACCCGGCCGAGAAATTAGGATCAGTATCGCGGAGAGGGCGATCAGTGCAGCGAGGCCGAGAAAATAATAGGGGAGCTTGGAACGTTGCATGCAGAACTTGGTGTAAGTGGAGACGGAGGAAAAGGGCGAATCATTCTTGCCGTGGGACCGCGGGTAAATTTAGGTGAATCACTTCCCCTTCGCGGACGACTTGCAGACTGGTGTCCTGCACGGCAGCAGAGGCGGCGAGGTGGAGAAAAAACTCGTTGGCTCCGCTGATTCGCGAATTGTTCACCCCGACTACCAAGTCCCCGACTTTCACTTGCGCAGCTATTGGATTCTTTCCCGCGACGGCCGTGATCACCACGCCGCGATACCCGCGCAACCGCTCGGGCACTGATAGATCTCGGGCTTGGATCCCAAGCGCTTTCAAAATTTCCTCTGGGTCCCGGACACGGCCTTGATTGGCGGCGGCCGGCAGTTGCCCAGAAGCAGCCGCGCCACTTTCGGCGATGGTGGCTTTGATCTCCATCGCTTTACCCTCACGCCAGACGTCTAAGGTGATCACGTCGCCGACGCGCGCCCGCTGGACCAAGGCAAAAAACTGAGTGGCTGAGTGGATTTTTTCGTCGTTGAGCGAGCGAACGACGTCCCAGGCCCGCAGTCCGACCTTCTCTGCGGGCGAGCCGGGGGAAATTCCGATGATGGCTGCGCCGTTTGCGTCCTCGTAACTAAGCGCGGCACGGACTGCCGAATCGAGGTCGCGCATTTGCACGCCAAGGAAGCCACGGATCGGCCGACCTCGCTCAAGAATTTGGAACAATGCCTCCTTCACATCGTTAGCCGGGATCGAGAAGCCCACGCCTTGGAAGCCGGGGTTTTGCTTGTCCGGGGAAAAAATTGCGACGTTGATGCCAATAATTTCACCACGTAAATTCACCAGTGGGCCGCCGGAATTCCCTGGATTGATCGCAGCATCAGTTTGGAAAAGATCACGCTGATTGTCCGAGAGTGAGCGCTCCTTAGCAGAAATAATACCCTGGGTCACTGTCTCGCCCAGGCCGAATGGATTGCCCACAGCTAAGACGATTTGTCCGACCATCGCCTGTGATGAATCCCCCATTTTCAATGGTGTGAACACTTCATTTGAATCGATTTTCAACACTGCGATATCCAGCAACGTATCTTCACCGATGAGGCGTGCCGTGTAAGCCTTGCCACCGTGGAGGGTCACTTGGATTTTCTGTTGGCCGGCGATTACATGATGATTTGTCACCACGTGGCCTTCCTTGGTCACTATCACGCCAGAGCCTTGGCCTTGAGTCGGATAGTTGCGAATCCGCGTCTGTCCCCACATGTCAAGGAGCTGCTCGCTGCGGATGCCTGCCGTGTCGATGCTCACGACTGATGGCACCACCGCCGCAGTGAGCCGCGCATATTCATTGTTCAGGCGGGAGAGCAGCTCGACATCTCCCAAGCTCAATGGAGCCTTGTCCGGCAGCGTGAAAGCTTCCGGCTGGAATTCTCTCGCTCCCTTCGAGAAGCCCGGAATCAAGCTGCGTAAATCACCTCCGGACTGCCACGTCCGCAGCGCGGACACGGCGACAAACGCGATAAGAAAAACGGCGGCAAGCGCCAACAAACGACGGGATGCAGGATTCATAGATGAGTGATGGATTCAATCATGTGCACAAATCGCAAAAATCCAAGTGCGGAAACCGCATCGCCACGTATCTGGCAGCAAGAAGAAATCTATTCTTCCCCCTTGGCCCCGTCGCATAATTTTGTAATGAACTCGTCATGCGAATATACGTTCTTCTAGTTTGCGCCGCCATCAGCCTCAACAGTGCAAAGGCGGAAGCCCTTTCCGATGCAGACCGTGAGACACTTTTAGAAAATCTCGAACAACTCCAAGAATCCGCTGACTCCAAAGTGGACGCCAAATTCCGCGTGGCCTTGGCCGCCTACCGCGAAGCTATCGGCAGCGACGATGCCGCGATGGAGCTATACCTAAACTGCATCGAAAAAGTAAACTTTGAGGACCAGCAGAAAAAGTCCACCGACTTCCGCGAATGGAAACGCAGCCAAGCCGATAAACTTGCCGATCCCGGCCTCCGCCTCGCTCTCCGCCATCAGCTCCGCTGGCTCGTCCTCACACTGCAAGCCTCCTCGGAAAAAGCCGACCGCACCAAGCTGATCCCAGAAGCCCAGCAAATCGTTGATTCCATTTTCCTCGATACCGCTAAACTTAGAAACCAGCAAGAGACCCTCAACCAATCGGTGACTTCATCTGTCTTCGCCAGGGCCTATGAGATCAACAGCGCAAAGGTGGAAATGTGGCCGCTATCACCCATCTCGCTCGATCAAGTTTACGAACAAATCCTACTTCCGCCCAACCGTAAATCCAGCCGCTTGAACCAATTGCAGGCTACTTGGACCAAGCGCATCCAGCAAGAAAGTGCCAAAGTTCAGTATTGGTCAGAACATGAACAGAAACCAAAAGACGAAAAAAGAGTCGGCATGGCATCCGAGATGCAAAATCCTGCTTACGAAAAATTTCTCACTCAAGCTAAGCCGAGTCTGCAGTGGGAAATGGAGCTCGACCTCTTCAGCCACGGCGACGAGAGCGGTGCGGCAGTCCGGATGATGAACCATCTGCAGAAAAACCTGACCCACCCCTCTGTCCGCCAATGGGCCAAGCAATTTGGAGCACTGCTCAAGCCGAAAACTGTCGAAGCTCCGCCAACCGCCCAAGCCCCGACACCCTGATTTTTTTGCATCGGTGCCTGATCAAGCGGCATGCCCATCAGTGAATTTAGGTAGTTATTGTATCGCATCCCACCCTGTCTTTATAGCGATCTACAGGCTACCTCATCCACAGTTCTCTTCTCTCGTGGCCGGAGGTGGCGCGCACTCAGGATTTCAAGCGCCTAGGTCGCTTGCCTGATCATGGAATTTGCCGGTTGAATCCAATCGGAATGCGTGTTAGGAATTTAGGTCATCGAATTTCCATTACAAATCCATGAAAAAAACCCTCAAACTCGCCGTCGCATTTGCCTTAATCTCCCAAGCTCTCGCCCAGTCGCCAAGCACATCGCCGAGCACATCGCCGAGCACATCGCCGAGCCAACAAGCTGAGGCACTCTATCAGAAAGGACTCGCCTCCGAGAAAGCCGGAGATCCCGCCGCCGCACGGAAATTCTACACGGAGGCGCTCAAGCTAGAACCCAAAAACCCCAGCGCCACTTACAGCCTTGGCCAATTGAAAATCACCGCCCCGGCCATCACCACCCGAGGCCGTGAAGTTAAATTTGGCACGGTGGTGATCCCGCGTTTTCAACTGGATCAAGCCACTCTCCAAGAAGCACTCGAAGGCTTGAGCGTGATCATTGAAAAGGAATCTAAGGGCGGAGCGGCTCCCAATTTCGTGATCGAAGATCCCAAGGGTGCCCTTGCCAGTCAGAAAGTTTCCCTCAATTTGAAGATGGTGCCCGCCAAGGCGGTGTTAAAATACTTAACCGATCAAGCTGGTGCGAAGGTCCGTTACGACGAACACGCCGTGGTGATTAGCCCACGCTGAATTAGTATAAGAATCGCGCGGTGGAAGTCTTCCACAGTGCACACTGGAGACGCAGATGGCGAAAAATTCAGTCTAGCCCCACTCACTCAGCAAGAATGCGGGCTCCTCAGGTAGCCCGCGTAACCATTTTTCTCCTGCCCCTCGGCGTGCGATGAAGACTTGTTGCTCTGTCGTCTCCTTCAGTGGCGTGAAGGAATAGAACCCGAAAGACGGCGACATGCACCGGGCACACTGTGATCCGGCTGGCAAGCACCCAGCCGGTTAGATTAAATACAACAGGCAAAAATTTTCACTGATTCGCAGGAAAAACCATCTCAGCGATTTGACGACCAAGCGCACACGCACACCCGCCTTGATTGTGCCTGTGGCCAGACTCGGTGAAAACTGGTGAGGTGGCTACGGGCTTGAAATTATCCGGAAGACGATAACTGGTAGTTTTCTTTTTCTCATGTTTCACCGGAAACACCCGGCCTTCCGCGACGGTGCTTAGAACGGTGATGTCCTTGATCTTTGTGGCATCGCAAGTGACAGGGTTTTCCGCCAGAATGGTGAAGTTAGCCAATTTCCCAGGAACGATGCTACCGGTTTCCTTTTCCATCTGGAGCGAGTAAGCGGCATCGAGCGTGACGGCTTTCAACGCACCTTCGCGGGTCACGCGCTGGTCGGCGGCGGCGACGCGGCCGGATGTGGTGACACGGTTGACGCCACAGTGCATGAGAAAGAGCGGTTGAGCGGGAGCCATCGGCATATCTGAATGATAGGAGAAGGAAATACCGGCTTTTTCCACGTCGCCCATGCGAACAAGATTGTCAGCGCGGTCGGGGCCGAGGCCAGACTTACTGTAATTATCCGCCAAGGCGGTGGTGTAGTAAGGATTTCCGCTAACGATGGCACCGAGCCGCTTGATGCGCTCCACTTGATCTTTCTGTGAGACAGCGAAATGAACGATGACCGTACGGTGGTCATTGCGTGGGTGGCGGCGCATGTTTTCATCCAGCGTGTCGAGCACCATGTCGAGTCCAGCATCGCCATTGACGTGAACATGGATCTGATAACCGGCGTTCCAGTAGAGGCGGAAACTGCGTTTGAAGAATTCGAGATCCATCATCCACTCTCCCTCATGGCCGTCCGAGTAAGGTTCGCGAACCTGCATGGCCAGCGAGAAAATAGCGCCGTCGGCGAAGAGCTTTACCCGCTTCGGCAAGTAGGCGGTGTGGCCGTCTCCCCGAGATAGGAGCTTTTCGGTTTCCGTGATCACCTTGTCGTCAGGTTGGGCAGCGGTGATGGATTTGCCGTCGGCGATAAAATAGTAACGAAAAGGAGTGGCAGAATCACTAAAGACCGCGTTCTGAGCATCCTGGAGTTTCTTGGAAAGCAGCCCGCCTGGCTCGCAACCGAGGGTGATGCCGTTGGCATGGAGGTATTCTTCCACGAATTCAAGCCCATCGCGTAGGCGTTGGGGCGAGGCGATGGCCGGCGCCAGCTTGCCGATAACCGCGAAGGCGCCTTGCTCCCAAAAGTGGCCGTCCGCTAAATTTGATTGTCCCTGCGCGCCCTTCGGTTGCTTTGATAGAAACTCCTCAGTGACGCCGAACGTCGTCAGAGCCGCCGTATTAATGATAAACTCGTGGCCGGAGCGGTGCCAGACTAGGATGGGGCGAGTGGTAGAAATCTTGTCCAGATCGGTGCGGGTGAGTTTACCATGGAAATAATGGTGGAACCCCCAAGTGAGCAACACGGCCTTGGAGTCCTTCATCTTTGTTTCCGCCTCAGTGAGACGCTTGATGTATTCCTCGTGATTATTCGCCGCCAGCACTGTGCCAGAAGGCAGGACCCAGTCCTCGATGGAGATGATTTCCGAAGTCATCGTCAGGGCCGCAAGCAATGGATGGTCGTGCTGCGCGATGAAACCCGGAACGATCACCTTGTCGGCAAAGCTCGTGTCCACAGTGTAGGGCTGATCACCCGCGGCCTTCTTCAACTCTTCCAACGAGCCGACTGCTAGAATGCGATCTCCCACCACGGCAACAGCATCAGCCTTTGGTTTTTTGGTTTGTTAGGATCGAGAGTGACTATTTCCTTGGCTGTGTAAATGGTCGCGTTCGGTAGCGGGGACCCACAACGATAGAGAGATCTTGAAGAGATTTCGCTCCCTCCGCCGCAGCGGAGAGGATGCTTGCAATCATGAGGCCGAAAATGGAGAGCTTTGTTTTTATATTTTAGATAAATAATCAAAAATAAGAGCTAAATGGAACTGTATGATAGATTCGATTATGACTAATCGCTTGGACCATCCCTGTCCAAATTATTCTTGGGAAATGAATTTTACGACGTCGGTTCTTTTGCCAGAGTGAGTGAATTAATAACCGGAAGTTTTAAAGATACCTACTGAACTTAACGCCTGCGCAAGCTACTGTTCGTGTCCCATCAATTCTGGCGGCCCTGCCATTTTCGAGCTGGCGAGAACCCCATCACCACCGTGTGGTCCACCAAGGCATCGCTGCCGAATGTGCGGCAGCGTGCTCTACGGTGGCGAGTCTCACATGCGCTCCGGCACATCGATTCCGAGCAAGTTCAGCCCTTGTTTCAGCGTGCGGGAAGTCAGTTCACAGAGCGCGAGGCGGCTGGACCGGATTGGTTCGTCGGCCTTGAGCACTGGGCAGGCTTCAAAATATGAGTGAAAGGCGCGGGCGAGCTCTAGCACATAATTCGCCAAGAGGTTAGGCCGGAAATCTTCGAGAATCGTCGGTAAGACCTCGCCGAAACGCACCAACAAGCGTGCGAGGTGGATTTCCGCGGGCTCATTGAGGTGGATTTCTGCGGCGGCGGCATCAAAGGGGGCGTCGAGCTTACGGAAAATCGAGCGAATGCGGACGTGCGAGTATTGCAGATAGGGCGCGGTGTCGCCCTGAAGCGCGAGCATCCGGTCCCATGAGAAAACATAGTCAGTCAGGCGACCTTGCGAGAGCTCTGCGAATTTCACTGCGCCTATGCCGACGATTTCTGCGATTTGCATGGCTTCCTCGCCCTGCAAATCCGGGTTTTTTTCGGCGATTGCTTTGGCGGCGCGTTCTACCGCTTCTTCGAGCACTTCCACCAAGCCGACATTTTCGCCAGTGCGGGTCCGCATCAATTTCCGGTCGTCGCCGAGGATGGAGCCGAAGGCGATGTGTTTGAAATCTCCGGTCTTATCCCAGCGGGCGGCGGCGTCGAAAAGCTGGCGGAAATGGAGTTGCTGCGGCACGCCGACGACATACCAAATATGGTCCGCCTGCCACTCATCAATGCGAAATTGGATCGTAGCGAGATCAGTGGTGGCGTAGAGAAATCCTCCGTCAGCCTTGCGGATGATGGCCGGATTATCAGTCCAGCCGTCTTCCTTGTGGACCTTGAACGGGTCTTCTTCCAGCGGTTTGCGGTCATCGGAGAAAATGCAAATCGCGCCGTTGCTCTCGCGGGCGATGCCTTTTTCCAAGAACTCCTCAACCAAGCCGGGCAGGCGGTCGTTGTAATAACTTTCTCCGTGCCAGAAATCGAATTTCACATCGAGTCTGTCATAAATTTTTTGGAGGCCGTTTTTAGAAACTTCGATGCATTTTTGCCAGATCGCGAGGTTTTCGGGATCTCCAGCTTGGAGTTTAACCAGCTCAGATTTGCAGTGATCGAGCACGCCTGGCTCTTCTTTCATGGCATTCACCTTGCGATAAACGCGCACCAGTTCTGCAATCGGATCGGCAGCTAGCGCGGCCTCGTCGAGAAAGTGATTCCAGCCGTAAATAATCATCCCGAACTGTGTGCCCCAGTCGCCGATGTGGTTGTCCGCGATGACCTTAAATCCGAGGAAACGCGCGATGCGGGCGAGGGAATCGCCGATAATAGTCGAGCGGATGTGGCCGACGTGCATCGGCTTCGCGACGTTAGGTGCGGAGAAATCGACGACTACGGTTTTGCCTGCGCCGCTGGCGGGCACGCCGAGCCGCGGGTCTCGGATCAGGGCGGCGGTGCGGGCTGCATAGGCGGTGGGCAGGATCCGGAAATTGATGAATCCGGGGCCGGCGATGTCGGCGGTGGCTAGGCCGGTGAGCTCCAGCTGGTCGATAATTTCCTGGGCCAGCGCGCGCGGATTGGTCTTGCGCTGTTTGGCGAGAACCATGGCAGCGTTTGATTGGTAGTCGCCGAAGCGTAGATCTGCGGCGGCGGTGACGGCGGCGGTGGCGGGCTCGCCGAGGGTGGCGGTCAACGCGTCGGCAAGGCGAAATTCGAGTTCCTGAAGAAGAGTCATAAAAAATGCGGGGAAGAGCGGCTCACTCAAGGCCCACTCGGGCAGGTCTGGAATCGAAAATGGCAAGGATTTCCTCAAGGTTCACGGCAGCTCCGAGCTGGCGGAGGATCTCGCGGTTGGTGAACATTTTCGCGATCGCCGCGAGTGTTTTCAGATGCATGTGGTATTCCTTGCGGGGGACGACGAATAGAATGATGAAATGCACCGGCGCGTCGTCTAGCGCCTCGAAATCGATGCCCACCTTAGAGCGGCCGAAGACGGCGATCACCCGCTCCAAGTGATCCGAAAATGCATGGGGGATGGCCACGCCCGAGCCAATGCCGGTGCTTAGCGATTCCTCGCGGGCCTTGAATGCCGCGAGAATTTCCTCGTGCTGGGAAACCGGGAGCTGCTCAGTTTTTACGAGATGCTCGACTAGCTCGACGATCGATGACCAGTGCTCCACCGCCTTCATATCAAGGATGATGTGGTCCGCGTTGAGCAACTTCGCTAACTTCATAAAATGAAAATCGGAAACCGCATTTCATGCGGTGGTAGCGAGTGGTTATCGTTCCGATTTCGGCATGGCAAGCGGATTTCCTAAGCCGTGCCGCGTCATGACGGCGTGTGATGGTGCGCTCCCCTCGCGCTAAGGTCTCGTGCGCACCTAGGATTTCTCAAATTCGTCATCCACAAAAAATTCCTAATAAAACCGATTCGATGTTGTGCACCCCTGCCGAGATGCAGCAGCAACTTACAACTGCGCTTGTCGGACTTGCGAATGGAATGGTGATTACGGTGTAAGCAAATTGGAGTTTTTGGTGGGAAATAAGGACATCGCGATGGGTAGACGCCGACATGCAGCCTGTCTCCGGCAAAAATGCAACCGTTCGGTGGCGGACTTGATAAGACTCACGCTCAAGGCGGGGGCTTTCAATTTGACAGGCATCGTGCAGCTCATTAGCCCTTAATTGTGCGAGGTCAAACGAGTGATTTCCGGCGAACCGCAGCCACTCCACCATCCAGATACGAGAAGCAAATCCCCAAACCTTTGAAACTTAATTCCAATCTCATCCCACAGCTTCAGGTGCTGGCGATGGCGGCCGCCACTGTTACACTATGCGGGTGCAAGAAGCCCGCCGTGATCACAGCGCCACCGCCGATCGTCGAAGTCATGGAAATTTCCACCTCCGAGGTGCCGCTTTCCTCGACGCTCATCGGCCAGCTCGACTCGCCGAAAAACGTCGAAGTCCGCGCCCGTGTCGAAGGATTTGTGGACAAGATGCCCTTCACCGAGGGCGTCGAAGTGAAGCAAGGAGATCTATTGTTCGAAATCGATCAAAAACCGTTTCTCGAAAAATTGGCTGCCTCCACCGGTGCCCTCGCTGAGGCCAGTGCAGCGCTCGGCAAATACGAGGCGGACGTCGCCCGACTCGAACCACTTTTCAATAAAAGAGCCATCCCAAAGCAGGATCTCGACAACGCAGTCGCCTCAGTGGAAGTCGGTAAAGCCGGCGTCATCACCGCCCAAGCTCGCGTGGAATCCGCGCAACTCGATCTCGGGTATTGCACTGTAAAAGCCCCTATCACCGGCCTCATTGGCGCGACGCAGGTCGCCATCGGCGAGTTGGTAGGCAAGGGCGAGCCCACTTTGCTCGCCACTATTTCCACCCTCGATCCCATCTGGTTCTACTGCAATGTCAGCGAGGTGGAATACATCCGGGCTGAGGTAAAAAGCCGCGCTTTGGGCCGCGACATCGCCAAGCTACCGCTCACCCTAATCCTCGCCGACGGCGTCGAGCATCCCGACCAAGGCCGCTTCGTCTTCATCGACCGCGCGGTGAATGTGAAGACCGGCACCTTGCGCGTCCGAGCCGAGTTCCCGAACAAGAAAAAACTGCTGCGACCTGGTATGTTCGCCCGAGTCCGAGTGGATCTTGGCTCCCGCAAAGATAGCCTCGAAGTCCCAGAGCGCGCCCTTGTCGAGCTCCAAGGCAAGACCTTCCTCTGGGTCATCACCCCAGAAAATACCGCCAGCCAGCGACCGGTCAAAGTCGGGGAGTTGGTGAATTCCAAGATTAGCATTCTCGATGGCCTGAAACCCGGAGAACACATCGTCGTCGAGGGCCTGCAAAAAGTGCGTGAAGGCGCTCTGGTCACACCCATGACTGCCGCCCAGATGGCCGCGATGCATGTCGCCGCCCCCGCCACCGTTGCGAAACCCGCCAAGCACTAACTTTTGTCATGGCCGAATTCTTCATCCGCCGACCCATCGTGGCGATGGTCATCTCGATCGTCACCTGCATCGTCGGTCTCATTTCCCTATCAAGACTGCCAATCTCGGAATACCCGAACGTCAGTCCCACGCTCATCCAAGTCACCTCGACCTACCGCGGAGCGGCGGCGGAGGCGGTCATGGAATCCGTGGCCACACCCATCGAGTCCAAGGTAAACGGTGTGGATAAGCTGCTATACATGCAGTCTTATAATGCCAACGACGGCAAGATGACCCTCAACGTCACCTTCGATGTCGGCACCGACGTGGACATCATGCAGGTCAACACGCAGAACCGCGTAGGCCAGGCAGAAGCCCAACTGCCAGATGCCGTGAAACGCGAAGGCGTCATCACCAACCGCTCCAGCCCGGACATTCTCCTCGCCATCGGCATCTCTTCGCCCAAGGGCACTTACGACGGCGTCTTTCTCGGCAACTATGCCGACATCAATCTGGTGGATCAAATCAAGCGCGTCCGGGGCGTGGGTGACGTGAAGAACTTCACCGCGCAGGATTACTCGATGCGCATCTGGCTCGATCCCGAAAAACTGGCCTCTCTCGGCATCACGCCCACCGACATTTCCAACGCGATTAAGGAGCAAAATGCGCAGTCCCCCGCGGGCCGCGTAGGTGCCGAGCCCGCGCCCAAAGGCCAAGAAAGCCAGTTCAACGTCCGCGCACTCGGCCTGCTCAAGGAGCCCAAGGAATTCGAGGAAATCATCATCCGCTCCAGCAGCAATGGCCAGCAGGTGAAAATCAAGGACGTCGGTCGCGTAGAACTCGGCGCACAGACTTACGACCTCCGTGCCCGCCTAGACAAGGCCCCGGCCGGCGCCCTCGGCGTCTATCTGGCACCCGGAGCCAATGCCCTAGAAACGGCAGGCAACGTGAAGAAAATCTTAGAAGAAGCAAAACTCCGCTTCCCGCCCGACATGGAATACAGCATCACGCTCGACTCCACCTTGCCCATCAAGGCGTCGATGGAAGCCATCGTCCATACCTTGGTTGAGGCCATCATCCTCGTGCTCATCGTGGTGTTCATCTTCTTGCAAAGCTTCCGCGCCACCATCATCCCGATGCTGACGGTACCGGTCTCGCTGCTCGGTGTTTTCATCGCCTTTCCTATGCTGGGATTCAGCGTCAACACGCTCACCATGTTCGGGCTGGTGCTCGCCATCGGCATTGTCGTGGATGACGCCATCGTCGTCGTGGAGGCCGTGCAGCACCACATCGAGCATGGGCTTTCGCCTGTCGATGCCACGCGCAAGGCGATGCAGGAAGTGTCCGGCCCGGTCGTAGCCATCGCGCTCATTTTGTGCGCGGTGTTCGTGCCCGTCGCATTCATGGGCGGCGTGACTGGCCGTCTCTATCAACAATTCGCGATCACTATCGCAGTTTCCGTGATTTTCTCCGCGATCAACGCACTCACACTCAGCCCCGCACTCTCCGCACTGCTGCTTCGCGCGCCAACTCCCGGTCGCGGTCCGCTCGCTTGGTTCTTCAAAAAATTCAACGCCTTCTTCGACTGGGTCATCGCACGCTACGGCAAGATTGTCGGTGCGCTCACCCGCAAGGCGACCTTTTCGATGCTGCTGCTCGTCGTCGTCTGCGGCGGCATCTGGGGCCTCGGCAAGGTCGTCCCTGGCGGGTTTATTCCAGACGAAGACAAGGGCTACTTGTTCGTGGCCATCGAGCTGCCAGAAGGTGCCTCGCTCCAGCGCTCCGACGAAGTGCTCAAGCAGGTTGAGGAAATCGTCAACAACACCCACGGCGTGCGTTCTGCGCTTGCCATCAGTGGTTTAAACATCCTCAACAACCTCAACGTACCGAACGCAGGGCTGATGTTCATCGGCCTTGAGGACTGGCATGATCGCGCCACTCCAGAGCTCCACGCCAAGGCGCTCGCTGCAGAATGGAACAAGAAATTTGCCGCCATTCCCGGAGCTCGCATCTTTGCCTTCGGCCCGCCAGCACTGCCTGGATACGGGAACGTCTCCGGCTTCACCATGCAGCTTCAGGATCGCTCTGGCGGAAACGTCGATCAGCTAGCCACCATGGTCACTCAAGTCCAAGCCGCCGCTGCCAAGCGCCCGGAAATCGCCCGCGTCAGCACCACCTTCAATCCGGCCACACCGCAGGTGAAGATCGAGATGGATCGCGAAAAAGCCCGCACCCTCGGCGTGCCGGTGGACAGCGTGTTCCAAACCCTGCAATCCTATTTGAGCGGACTTTATGTGAATGACTTCGTGAAATTCGGGCGCGTTTACAAAGTCTTCCTCCAAGCCGAGCCCGAGTTCACCAACACACCGGACGACATCGGGAAATTCTACGTTCGCAACAACGAAGGCGGCATGGTCCCCCTCAGCACACTGGTGACCATCACTAAGATGTCTGGGCCTAACTTTGCCACGCGCTTCAACCTCTATCTCTCTGCAGAAATGATGGGCGCACCCGCTCCTGGCTACAGTTCCGCGCAGGCGCTCAAAGCGATGGAAGAAGTCATGGCCACCATGCCGTCTAACGTCGGCTACGAATGGTCCGGTCTCACGCTCCAGGAAAAAAAATCTGAAGGACAAGCCGGAGCGATTTTCGGCATGGCAATCATCTTCGTGTTTCTACTACTGGCCGCCCAATACGAAAGCTGGTCGCTGCCCTTCGCCGTGCTGCTCTCGGTGCCCACCGTCATTCTCGGAACCTTGACCGGACTCTTCCTCAATAACTATGAAATGAACGTCTATGCCCAAGTCGGCCTTATCATGCTCATCGGATTGGCGGCGAAGAACGCCATCCTTATCATCGAATTCGCCAAGATGAAACGCGACGAAGGTATGCCCACGCTCGATGCCGCGCTCGAAGGTGCGAAACTCCGCCTACGCCCGATTCTCATGACATCCTTCGCCTTCATCCTCGGCTGCGTGCCATTAATGCTCGCCAAGGGTTCCGGTGCCGCCTCACGCAGCACCATGGGCACCGGCGTGGTTTACGGCATGACCATTTCCACCATCATCGGCCTATTCCTGATTCCGGTTTGTTATGTCTTCGTTCAGAAATTCTCTGACCGTAAGAAAAAAGCCGCCGCAGAACCTGCTCCCGCCGCACATCACTGATCGCAGTGAAAGTCAGGCGACTGACTGTTTGCGGCACAGCACAAAATCAAGCCATGCGAATCGCCGTCATCAATCTAGTCGGACTTTCCCGCTCGCTGTTAGGCGGGAACATGCCAGGTTTGACCGACTTCGCCGAGAAGCGCGGGCTGCAAAGTTATACACCCGCATTTCCGGCAGTGACTTGCACGGCGCAGTCATCCATCGCCACCGGAACCTCGCCAGCCGAGCACGGGATCGTGGCGAATGGCTGGTATGACCGAGACAGCGCAGAGGTGCGATTCTGGAAGCAAAGCAACCACCTCGTCTGTGGTGAGAAACTATGGGACAAGCTCCGCCGCGAAATTCCCGGCTTCACCTGCGCAAAGTTATTTTGGTGGTATAACATGTATTCCACCGCAGATTTTACCATCACCCCGCGGCCGCTCTATCCAGCGGATGGCCGCAAGGTGTTCGACGTCCATACCCAGCCGATGGCAATGCGCGACGCATTGAAAAACGACCTTGGACCGTTCCCCTTTCCCGCTTTCTGGGGACCAGCGGCAGGGATCGCCTCGTCCGAGTGGATCGCAGCTTCCGCGAAATGGGTGGAGGATAAGCACTCGCCGACGCTGAGCCTCGTCTATCTGCCACACCTCGACTATCCGCTCCAGAAGGACGGCCCGGGCACGGCTAACATCCCAGCGGAACTGCGAAAAATCGACGCGCTGACCACGGATCTCATCCGTTATTACGAGTCGCGCGGTGTGCGGGTGCTGGTGCTCTCGGAATACGGGATTTCTCCTGTCAACCGAGCGATCCATCTCAACCGCTTGTTCCGCGAAAAAGGCTGGATTCAAATCAAAGACGAGCTCGGCTTAGAAACGCTCGACTGCGGCGCCTCACGCGCTTTCGCCGTGGCGGACCA
Source organism: Akkermansiaceae bacterium (assembly GCA_031382045.1). Taxonomy (GTDB): domain Bacteria; phylum Verrucomicrobiota; class Verrucomicrobiia; order Verrucomicrobiales; family Akkermansiaceae; genus Luteolibacter. The sequence goes on from JANMYL010000307.1 coordinate 23,274, forward strand.
TCAAGTGGCTCATGTCTATGTGAACGATGCTTCACTCCATACGGAAGTTAGAAATTTGCTAGAAAACACTCCAGGCATCGACGAGGTCCGCACATCCGCAGAGATCTGGGGCGAGGGTGTGGCCACCGAGCGCGGTGGGGATTTCATCGCCATCGCAGCGGCGGACGCCTGGTTCACTTATTATTTCTGGGAAGACGACGCGGTCGCACCGGACTACGCGCGAACCATCGATATCCACCGCAAGCCCGGCTATGATCCGTGCGAGCTATTAATCGATCCGGCGCTCCGTTTTCCCAAGCTGCGGATTGCGAAATTCCTCTTAAAGAAAAAGCTCGGGCTGCGCGGCTTGCTCGATGTCATCCCGCTAGACGCCACGCTGGTGAAGGGCTCGCACGGACGAGACCACGTGACAGATGACGAGCGCCCGGTTTTGATAGGCTCTGCTTATCCGGTGTGCATGGCGGAGGATTTACACCGTGCCATTTTAGCAGAGTTCAGCGCGGGTTGATCACCACGGCGTGCTGGCTGTAACGAATGCCCTCGGGACATAGAACCAAGCACTGGATATATCATTGAATGCGCTCCGGACATCACCCGCTTATACGACGAAGTGAAGGAGGAAAAGCAACTGAGCCTTATAGGACAACTCTCTCACGCTGCTTCATTCCATCCTCAGCAACCGGGTTTGTGAAAGATCGAAAATGCCTTTTACTTCGGGGGGCAAATTGAAGCGCAATACAGTAGCATCCTTAAATTCCGTTTTAATCTCAAATTCGATACGGTGTTCAGTCCAAGTCGAAGCGAGTGGAATTCGCACTTCTTTAGAAATACCGCGCCAATCGTCTGCCACTTCAAACTCCACGGTCTGGCCTGCAGTGCCTCGCACTCTCAACCTTAGACAATAACGACCGCGTTCGAGTTTAGTGTCATTGCCAAAATCGTATTTGAGGCTGGAGTCCTTGCCGAAATCACCGCTGACGCGGATGACTCGGCACCCTTCGTCAAGAATCTCCATCTCAAGGCTCTTGCTACCCCCATTGAGCGACCAGTAACGCCATGGATTGATCAGCTCCAGCTTGGGGTCCGAGGTCCACGCAATCACAGGTTTTGTCACGCCTGCTGCGGGAGCTTGAATTTTTCTAAGTCCATCTGGAATCTTGTAGTGCAGGCTTTCATCAAACGCTGGGTTGTCGAATTTCACGTGCTCCAGAGTGGCCTGCTCCGGCGTCTCGCCGATGCCGATGTATCCCAGCGGATGCCAGCCACCACGGAAGTAGTTTGTCGTTGCAAATCTTACACTCGGCATCATGCCGCCCTGTCGATCAAGGATGCCGAGGGCGATGATGTATTTACCTTTTTGAATATTATCCGGCAGCACCACCTCCCCAGTCCCTGAGTTTTTTACTGCTGGAGATCGGTAGGCAAAGATTTCGCTGTCCCATTCCTCACCCGGCAACCACTTGCGGACATCCACACCACTCATTGGAGCTGACCAGACCGGCTTCTTAGTCGCGGGGTCGAGAAGACCAACCGCGACCGGCCAGTCGAGGTAGAACGGAGCACTGCCCGTATTCCGCACAGTCAGCGTCACAGGTAGTTTTGCTCCGGGCTCGATCACTAACGGATATGATGCCGAGTCGATGACGAAACGATAACCGCAGGCTTGCTGGATTTCGCCAGCACCTGCGAGAACTTCATTTTTCGCTGAATCGTAATCGCTGAGCCAGCCAAGGTAGCTCGCGTGGTAGCGGCGGATCTTGTCGATCATGAAACGGCGGTAGCGAGGAACCGTCATTGTCTCATTCGGATTTCGGCCGAAGGTCTGCTCCGGCATGGCATCCTTGCGCTCCATCTGCCAATTGTATTCCACTTCACCCTCGATGAGAGCCTGCTTCCAGACGTCTTGATGCACATGTGTGGCCTGCCATGGGAACTGATCTTTCGGTCCACCGGGTGGCTCACGAGAAATGTTCGCAAAGGTGTCGTAGTAAATGCCGAAGCCAGCCTCCATGAACTCGGGATCATGATGTCGCACCAGCACAGGTTTGTGCTTGAACGCATTTTTAAATGCTTCTGCAAGTAGCCTCCGCTGTGCCGTGGTGGGCGCGGGATCGTGATGCTCGCCGAAGTGCCCTATCAATCCCATTTGCACTGCAAAAATACGAGGATCCTCATCCCAAGCCTGTCCAAGCTTGGCCACCAGGACTTGCAGTCTCTGTTGAAATTCTGGGCTGTCGTAGTCGAAGGTTTGCAAGTCCACAGGCCAATGTTGTTGTGGGTTCTTCTCAGGGCCCGATTTACCGTTCCAATCTAAAAATACCCGAGGCACCAACTTGATGTTTAGATCTTCAAAATATTTACCCTCTGTGCAGGTGATCTTGTTGGTGTGGGCGATGATACGCTCAACAGAATCGCCTGCACCGATCTCGATGTCATTCCACTTTATGTATTGGCGTGTGACCAACCCATAGCCGCCCTTTTTGTAATCGCGGAAACCTTTGAGTGGATTATTAATTGCGCCATGAAACTCGGGCGGAGTCACCGTGACCACACCGTCATGCACCTTTACTTCTTTTGATTTCATGTCGCCTGCGAGCACTTGCGGCACCGGGACAAGCGCGCAAAACACCATAGCCATCAGATGGAGGCATCTTATTTTTAAGATACTCAAAAGAATAATAGAGATCTCTAATTTAATGTACATTACACGACCAAATTGAAGCTATGTTTATCAGGAAAAAAATTGAGTGTTGTGGTCACTCCTGACAACTCCCTTCATATAAAACACCACAAAGCTTGAATAAATATTTGTCCATCGCTTGCATGGCCTATCTATCAAACCATGCTTAATTGGTGGAGGAGACAGCGTTGTGTCCGAGAGTTCTTGCGAACAGTTTTGTTCGTGCGTGACGGTGCTCAATTTCGCGCTCCAAGCGCTTACGCTTACTTTTCAGGCGAATACCTTCAGGCAAAAATTTCCGAAAGAAAAATTTTCCAAGAGCATCGTAGCGGATTTGGATCATCGCCTTTTCGAGCTGCTGGCTCGGGGCATCGCTGAGGATTTTGATGAAGTCTGCGGGAATTCCCGCTGAAAGTAGAAATGCCTCGGATTCCCGGAAGCAGTCTCTGGCTTTCTGGCTCACGGCATGCACCTGTTCTTCTTTCCGGCGGTGGCGGTGAGCGGAAATTGGATGCACCCAAAAATACGACTTCACTTGCGGGTCGATGACCCAGCGTGCCTTGCGTCCCATTTCCAGCGCCCAGACGCAGTCTCCGGCGTGACCGTATGCCGACGGGAATAGATTTTCCTGAAGAAATTTAGTCGAATAAAGGTTTCCTGCACTGCTGGACAAAAGGGTCGCGGGAAAGAATCCCAAGTTCATTGCCAGCCATTCTGCCGGCTCGATAAGTCTGGGTTCTGATGTGCCAATCTCTGCAATGATTTGGTGAATGGGCCAACGACGTGTAGAAGGACCTCCATTGGCGGCGAGCATTTCCGGAGCGGAAATCACTGCGTCAGCATGAAATTTTTCCATGGTTTCAGTGAGGCGCTTGAGAGAATCCACTGGCAGTGGATCACCTACGGTGGCGATTGTGCAGTAGTTCTGTGTTGCGGTATGGATTCCGTAATTCCAAGATTGATAGAGGCCGGGGGGATGGTTGAGGAAAACCACGCCTAGGCCATCAAGTTCGTGCTTGAGAAAATCCAAAGTGCCGTCATTGGAATCGCTATCAACGACAATAATCTCTTTAACGATGCCTGCAAGGGATCGCAGGTGCGCGGCGTGCGCCGGCATCGCCGCGACGCAATTCCGCACTGGACTGACAATGCTAACTGGGAGTTCACTCATGAAGGCCATTGTTTATGGTCTTTCGAATAGCTTTTCAAATCCCAAAATGCGTTGGTATCCACATCGCTGATAGCACTTATCAATTTTCCCACATGGCATCCAAATCAGAAATTGCATTGGCCATCGTCGGTTCGCACACCACTGCGATTTCTGCTGAACTGGTGGCAGAATTGCGAATCTATCCTGAATTTGCGGTGATCACCCGCCGTGGAGCAACGACGTTGTTGCCGGTTGTCCTGAACGGGGACGAGTGGGGAGGACGATTGAAACATCCGGGTGTGTTGGGGGCTAGGAAGCTGATTCAGGGATTCCTCGAAGAAATCAGCAGTTTGACAGGTGGTCGTCACTTCGACTGCTTTATCCATCACAGCAAGGATCCGTTTTCACAACTGCTTTCCGGTCATCCTTTATGTCGTAAATATTTCTATCTGGAAGAGGGGTTCACGGCACTGACAGGGGGAACATTCGGCCGGCCCAAAAAGCGGCCATTTCAGAAGCTGATATGGAACCTGCGGAGTCGGATTTTTTACCAAGGGCGTATTAACCGTTACCGCGATTTCTTTGATACCTCTGCTCCGAATTATGGCGGCGTATTTGCGCTGTCAACGGGGGGATTTAAGAACTTCCCTGGTAGGGTGCAACTGGAATCCAAGCACCTTTCTTTGGCTGTTCCACTGCCGTCGTCACTGATGATATTCCTCGATTCTCAATACTTTTTAGGAAACTGCAGTGAGGAGTCTTATATACAAGCGCTGTGTGAGAGTCTCCGTGTAATCGCTGGCGCCCGCAGAACTGCGGCCATCAAATTTCATCCTGCGGAAAATGATTCGCTGCGCAAGAAACGCATTATGGAAGCCGTGCGAGCTTTAGGTGTGATCCATGATTTAATCGAGTTGCCTGTGTCATTTGTGGGTGAGCGGGTGGAATTCAGTGCTGATGCCGCAGTGCTGGTGGGCACTTCGGCACTCGGCCTTTATCTTGGCGAGCGCGGGTTTCAGACTTTTACATTTGCACCAAGGATCGCACTAACGTCGGCTAAATACGCGAAAGTATTAGAAGGAATTCCACAGGAGTTCAGAGAAGTCTGCCAAAGCATTTAATAAACGATCATGCCGGAGACGGTTTTTTAATCCGGTGTAGAGTCTTATTACTGGCGGACTGCGGACTCGTAGATCGCTTCGAGACTCTCGCACTGCTTACGTAGGTCGAACGTCGTCTGAACATGAGCTATCCCATTTTCTCCAAATTTCCGGGCTAAGTTTTTATCCTTCAGACAACGAAGTAAGGCAATGGCCAGCGCACTAGAATCAGCCTCGGGAACAAGGATTCCGGTCTTTTCATGTATCACGGCTTCTGGGATTGCCGTGTGGAAAGTACTTACCACAGGTGTTCCAAGCGCCATCGCCTCCAAGTTCATCATACCAAGTCCTTCCGAGTCGCCCGTGCGGCTGGTGACGCTGGGAGCGCAGAAAACCGCAGCACTTCCGACCATTTGGCGGACGAAATCTGGACTCTGCCTGCCATGGAAGGTGACGAGATCCGCGATGGGCTGAGCGAGTTGTTGAAGGCTTTCACGCAGCGCACCGTCACCGATGATGTGCAGATGGTTATGTTCACCCTGCTCTGCTAGGCGGATGATCGCCTCGATCAAATAGCGGCAGCCTTTTTTCTCGGTGAGACGGCCCACGAATACGATGTCTTTTCGCTCGATCGGGCCTTGAAGAGGCGCGAATTTTTCAAGATCTATACCAATGTAGTGTCGCACGATTTTTTCCTCCGGGCAGCCGTGCTCAATCAACTTGAGAGCGATGAAATCAGAAACCGCGATGATCTGGGTTGCTTTTTGAAAGAGCTTGGGGCGCTCGCGCTGATAGCGGCTTTCCGGCGCATTGATGGTGATGTCAAACCCATGGAAAGTAACAATCAATGGAACTCCGAGCGCCTCAGAGAGAGGGATACCCATGAACAAGGCATCGGGGCCGAAGTGCACGTGTAGGAGAAAAGGCTGATAGCCGCGCAGCTTGCGCAGCCATGCGGCCGGGATTTTGCCGAAGCGTTTGAACGCCCACGAGGCAAGCGGTGCTCGCCACTTTGGAGTCTCTTTGTTAAGTATGCAAGTGGGCGCGCTTTCGAGCAATGCGATGCCGCTTCGTTCCTCGGTCGCACCTCCGTAAACTGCCTGCCAATGGGGAAGATGGCAGCCCTGAGCTGCGATGAATGTTTCCGAGTAAGGAAGCATCCGCTTCCTGAAGACGATAACACACGGTGGCTGATACTCTGGCACAATCATATACCAGCACGGGAAAGTTCCTGTTGGATCAATGAGCGAAGAGCGGTTGGATTTCGGAGTTGCTCCGCACTCCATTGATTCTCCAAGATCGTGCCGAGATAGCTCTTTGGTTGGGAAATGGCCTGACACCGCTGTGGATCGGCTAAAAATTCACTGAGGGAGTAAGGGAAAAATGAATTGGGAAATCCTCCAGTCAGGAAGTTGCCCAACTGGAACACGGGCAGTGAAAATAGCATCGCCTCGTTGATCGTGTTCGAATTAATGGTGATCACCCCTCTGCAGTTGGGCGAACTCGCCAGATCAAGTGCCCTGAGTTTGCGGGTATTGGAAACGAATTCGTGTTTCCCGCACCACTCGATGGGAAGTTCATCCGCGCCGCCAGCAGGGTGTTGTAAGAATAGAATGCGAGCATCAGGACTCGCTTCAAACATCATTTCGCTCAGCTTTCGTTTAATGATAGAAACAGCGTCCTTCTTGCCTGCGATGGAGGCGAGCTCCAGCCCCGAACGCTTCAAGTTGAGATCACTAGTAACTTGTAGAGCGAATAGAAAGAATGGTCGATCGCAGAGGTCGACGGGAGCTTGCAGGTGATAAAAGGACTTCCGCAGCTTTTCCAACCGAGCAGCGAACTCTTCATCCGTAAGAGCGCATTTCACCGATTCCACATCTTGGTTCAGCAGTTGAATCACGTGGTGATGTTGGTTCACGCCGTTGGAAGAAATTTGATAGTCCTCACGTGGAAGCCAGCCCTGTTCGCAGAAAATGGTGAAGTAGTCTGGTTGCGTTGCTTTCTTCTCGGAGAATTGAAAAGAGATTTTCGGGAGGTCGTCAAAATAGGTCGGATACCGCCGTGCTGTGAGGCATATAGTGGCGAAGAGTGTTGTCCTTGTCCAAACGCCGGCGTTTTTGAACATCTCGTCCGTTTGATGCCGCTTGATAGCGCGACAACATAAAATATTTGGGTGAGGCGAAATGTAGCCGGAGTCGATTTTCTTTTTTTTGAAAAACATAGTCAGTTGAAGCTAGGGCTAAAAATTTCAGATGGTAGCGGGCACACGGGAGAAAGGTTGTGAATGCGGATGCCACGGCCCTCGAGCGCATCCTTCATTGCGAGGAACGAAGGCAGAATGACCGCCGGGTAAGTTTGTTGAAGCTTACTGGGTAGGGCGTTCGCATAGATGCTGTGAGCTCCGCCCAGATCCATACCTATAATTTCGATGTCCTTGGCACCCAGCTCCACCAATATCTGTAGGGCCACAAAAGCGACGGTGGAGGAGGGGTAGAAGCCGAGGTTCAGCCGGTGTGACCAACCGATGCGACCGAGCCTATCCGGAGCCGCAGAGATCAAGAATGGTGCGCCAGACAGCCGGTTCATGGAGTGGAGTAATTCCTGCGATAACTCCGGGATTCCATACCACTTGTTCACCCGCTCGATGAGTGAAACTGGTCGATTATCTAAGCCGCTTGGGAAATAACGGTGCACTGCAGCGGCGGAGCGGTATTCGATAACTAAAGGGATACTTGTCGCATCGCGGACATGGAATCCGTTAACTTTACAAAAATCAGGATCGGTTACGACCAACAGGTCCGGGGTGATTCCTCTTTCTTGGAGAAACTTCGTGCCGCCGGTCACAGTCACGATCATGCGGCCGGATCGGCTGAGAGATTCCCAATCGTATTCCAGGGCCGAGGGGCCGGTGGTGACCAACGTGACCGAGCGGGTGATAGGCTGGATTAGATCATTCAACGCAATGGATTGGATTATCTCGGCATCTTTAAACCGCAGAGATGAAAGTCTTCCATCCATGCTTCGGGTGAAGGAGTAATCGTGATCGAATCCGCGGAGGTGTTTGAGTGATTTTGGCCAGATGGCTTTAGATATCGGCTTGCTCAGACCACTGGCAAAACGGTCGACAAGCATCTGCCATTTTCGCCGTGAGGTAAAATCTCCAGAATCGGTATTTAGTAGATATTCCTGAAGCGTCATGATCTCAGGTTTTATTGGAGGGATTGCATATCCAGCAGTTTTAAACAACGAAGCTAAATTCAGCGGGGAACGCGGTAGGAGTTCAT
>JANMYL010000010.1:0-8203 GCA_031382045.1 Akkermansiaceae bacterium
AAACTAAGGACCGCAAAGGCGAGATCGAGAAATTCCAAACCACCAAGGACCCATCCGTCTTCATGCTCTCGCTTAAAGCCGGCGGTGCCGGCCTCAACCTCACCTCGGCATCGTATGTCATCCTCTACGATCCATGGTGGAACCCCGCTGTTGAAAACCAAGCGATCGACCGAACCCACCGGATCGGCCAGAAAAACAAGGTGATCGCCTATCGACTCCTCACCCGCGACACCGTCGAGGAAAAGATCCGCATCCTTCAGCACCAAAAAACCCAGCTCGTTACCAACGTGCTCGGCGATGAAGGCTTCGCCTCCAACCTTGGTCTCGACGATCTTCAATTCATTCTCACCCACACCGTGGATGAGGAAGACGAGATCAAATAATCCCGGCTCCCCGTCACCTAGCCGAGGCAGTTGAGCTCGTGGATTAACGGTCAGGATGACGGGTTCAACCAGGCCATCTCGGCAAATGCCGCTGCCTAGGTCGTCCACGTCGCCAGTCTCGCCAATCGCTCCGAAGATGCCGTCGAATCCATCGACGGCGTCCCGATCGACAGAACTCAACAGATAGAAGGTCGAAAAGTAATCCTCCCGACTAACTTGAAAAACAACCGGCAGCACTCGATCTCATCCTCGAAGCAGCCGCCGCATAACAATTTAAGTTAGTCGGAAGGTTTACTTGATTACGCAGGGTGAGAACACTTAGAAAAGCTCGTCGCGAAATCCGGGGCGGAAATGTTTTGACCGTTGAGCCGCTAAAGTCGCAAAGGGACCCGGAGAGAAATAAGATTGGACAGTCGTCCTCATGACTGAGGATGTTTTATCGCAATCTTCAAATTCCGCCGATCATCACAATCTGATCCATCGTCGGCGAGGATACGCCGCCTTCTTTTTCCAAGGAAACGGCAAATTTAGCTGCGTTTGCGATCGCTTGATTTGGTTTGAAAGTGATTCGCACTTTCCCCTTAGCATCCACTTTGAAGATCCCGGCGCTCACTGGAGTCACGATGCTTGGGTCGAGAACCCAGAGCTGATAGTCCTTCCCGGCTTCTAGCACGGGAAGATTCTCCACGACCAGCAATCCATCCTGTCGCTCTTGATTCCAAAGGCTCACCGCCACCGCTTGTGGGCGATCCTTTAGCTGAGAGCCAAGCACTGCGATCTGCGTCTGAGCAAGAATATCCCTTTGTTCCAAGGTGGCCACCCGTGCCAGCAGCTCTGAACGTGCGGTTTCTACAGTGGAGAGCTGTTGGGTGAACTCTTGCTGCTTTACCGAGGCGCGAGCCTCAAGCGTAGAGATTTCTCTCTGAAAACTTACCAACTCGGCATTTCGATTCTGAATCACGCTTTGTAATGCTGCCTTCTCGCGCCCTGTTGTATCTGCTTGCCAGTATAACAGTCCCATTAAACACGCCGCCGCCGCCCACGGGAAAATGACCTTCATGCCATACGGCGAATGGATAGAAACGACGTTTTTCTTCAATCGTAAAATGGATTCCATTAAACGCACCCGGACCTCTGGCGACAAATCTGTATGTGGGACAGATCGTGCTAATTCTACCGAAGCATCGCTCAATGATGCGACTAAATCAGCAAGCTCGGAATTCCGGCGCATTTCTGCTTCAAATTCTATATTCTCAGTCGCAGGAAGCAGCCCGAAGACATAGAGACTTGCTTGTTCCTCTTGGGATTCACTGTTCATAATTTACCCTCCACGCATTCTCTAAGCTTCATCAGTCCACGCCGAATCCATGCCTTCACTGAGCCAAGTGGCTGCGACATCTGCTCGGCGATTTCTTGCTGAGTCAGTCCGCTGAAATAAACAAGCTGCAAGGTGTCCCGCTGTTGGTCAGGAAGGATTCTGACGCAATACCGGAGTAATTCCAGCTCATCATCATGAGGGCCAGAACGTGCAGGAACGTTTTCCTCCAAGTCTCCCGCCTGCTTACTAACATACTTCTGGTGGACTGACCGCCGCCTCAACTGATCCTGAGCCATATTTCTCGCTACCGTCAATAACCACGCGACTGGCTTACCCAGGGAAGGATTGTAGAGCGCACCTTTCGTGTGAATTTTTAGAAAAACATCATGCACGATGTCTTCCGATTCCGAAGAATCTCCCAGTTTCTGAGTCAAGACCGAGTGCAACAATGGCGCATGGCGATCATACAAGCCTGCCAGTGCCACGGCGTCGCCCGCAGAGGCCAGCTGGATCAAGCGGACATCTTCTTCATGCGTGGTCTGGAGTGTTCCTAATTGGATAATCGGGGATGGGTTTGAGGACTGACTCATGGAGCTTAGAGGTGGCAGAAAGCTTGACAAGGCGTTAGGTGAAAAAGCGCTGACATCCTTTCAACGAACGAACTTGCGGATTGGATGCAGGCATTTCGTAACAGATCTAAAAATTAAATTTACTGAATTTTCTGCATCCAAGATCGGTGGGTATTCGTTGGAAGGGCATAGAGCAAACCCGCTCCTACTTTACCATGAAAAACACCAATACACTGCATTCCCCACGAGGGTACCCCATCGGACGTTGTCTGCTACTTGGAATAGCTTCGTTACTTCCCTGTCAAGCTGCCGTGACGGTCATTAGCTCGTTCACTGTAGATCCAAATACAAATCTCTACACCTATTCCTATTCAGTCGAGAACCTGGGACCGCAGGATCTCGCACTCATATCGCTGCCGTCTAGTGCTGCATCCGATGTTTTTGGAGTTTTTACTCCTATCGGATTTTCCCAGACGTATGATCCAGTTTTTGGCTTCATTAGCTTTTTCGAGGATAGTGATTTGTTTACGGACCAGTCCTTCGCGGTCGGTTCGATCATTTCGCCGTTTCAGTTCACCAGTGCGCTGGCACCCGGCTCGGTGACTTACACCGCTTATGATGTCGCGGGTGATGAGTTTACCGGTATGGCGGTCGCACCAGTCCCGGAACCGTCTGCGCTGCTGCTCACAGGTCTCACGATTCTTTTCGCATCCACTTTCCGTCGCCGTCCATCTCTCTAAATTATAACTTAAAAAAATCTATTATTATGAAAACCATATTAACTCCCATTACCCGCCACGCGGCCAGCCTATCTGTCCGCACGGGTGCTCTGTTCTTCGGAGCAGCAGCTTGTTTCGCCTCCGTCGCAACGGTTCGTGCATCCAGTCATAGTGATGCTCCGTTGATCAAACTCGATCCCCAAGCAAACCTCACGGACGTATATGCATTCATCCGCCAGAGACCTAACGGCGAGCGTGCACTCGTGGTCGAGGTGGCCGTCCGGCCATTTTCTGAACCCGGTGATGGCCTCGCTTATGAGGCATTCTCCTCGGATGCACTCTATAGTATTCACATTGCCAATCCAAACACGGGAGCAGAATTGCAACGTTACGACTTCCAATTTTCCGCAGTGAGTGCGGCAAATGGGAACTACAAAAATACCGGAACGATTCTGCGCTACGGTCGTGGCACGGAGATAGGACCGATCGTGACAGTCGGCGATGCGCGTCAGAATTTCGTGCAAACCTATAACGTTTCCAGTGTCATCGCGAACAATCGCACCAGCTTGAACGGTTCCACCCAACTCATGGTGCCTCCCCCTAATGTCGGTCTCAAGACCACTCCTGGTTACAATGATGCCAATGGCTTGGCCGTCTCAGGAGCAACAAGCCGTGCGACCTTGGATACCTATACCAAACAGACGACTTATGATTTGCCCACCACGGCAGTCCCCACGGGTTTCACTGTGTTCTGCGGACCACGCGAAGATGGGTTTTTCGCGGACACTCCAGGTATTTCAGATTTACTTGATAGTCGCATTCTTGACAACAACGGCTCACTTGCGGATGGCCTTGGGCAAGATGGAAATGGGGTTGATGACTTCAAGGGATTCAACGTCCTTCACTACGGAATCGTCATTCCTCTCACAGCACTTCCTAGCATCGCTTACACTGGAGCACTACAACCCGCAAGCAGTGGAGTCGGCGTCTATGCTTCGGTGAGCCGCCCACGCATCACGCTCCGCACGGCCGCTGCAGCGGATGTGTCATTGGGCCAGTTTGTGCAAGTCAACCGGCTGGGGAATCCACTGTTCAATGAAGCCCTCGTCGCGCTAGTCGGGAAAGATCAATACAATCGCAGCTCACCCACGACGGATGCTGCCACCTTCGCGACGTATGCCCAGAATCCTGAATTGGCCGTGTTGATCAATGCTGTCTTCGGCACAGCATTCCAAACCACCGGACGTGCAGATTTGCAGGCGATCTACATTCCCGATGTGATTCGAGTTAACACGACTACTGCCGCAGTCCGGGTGCCGGGTGAAGCAGGATTCAATCGCTTGAGCTTCATCGGTGGCGACACCATCGCCAATGGTGCCGGTGTGCAGATCCCTTCGGGCTGGCCGAATGGTCGTCGGATCGGAGATGATGTTGTGGACATCGCTCTGACGGCGATTGCGAGTGGTCCTTCGTTCAGCACGATCACCGTTGTCGGAGATAATGTCCCTTCAAACGACCAAACCTATAACCGGACATTTCCTTATCTCGCAACACCCCATTCCGGGACTGATCATTCGAAGGACTCGGGAACAAATGTAGGATTCTAATCCGTCGAGGATACTACAATTCATTTGAATTGTAGTGAAATAAAACCTGGCACCGGCGGCAGATTTCTCCGTCGGTGCCACTTTTCCTAAATCATGAACGAACTCGCTAAAGCCTCAGCCTCGCGTGCATTGCGAACCTTTCCGCGGCTGCTTATTTCGGTGATTTGTATTCTCGTGGCCTTCGTCACCGCGCGGTTGCTTCACGAGCGGGAGATTGCACCTATTTCATCCGTTTTACCGAAGACTAACATCACAGTCCTCACGCCAACCGCCATCTTAAATCAGCTGCCCACTGCTGACATTCAGAGCGTCACAGGCAAGGTTTTAGCAGCCGCATTGCTCAAGACTCGTAACTATCCTAGTGAAGCTCAAAATTGGATTCTTTTGGGTGATACGTTCGCGCAACTCCAGCGTGAAACTGAAGATTCCTGCTACTTCGATGCTGCCGGAACCGTTTACACCGAAGCTCTGCGACTGGCTTCAAAAAACGCAAATGCACTCGCCGGAATGGCTTGGGTTACAGGTGGTAAACACCAGTTCGAACAAAGTATCGCATGGGGAAATCAAGCCCTCGGCGTGGATCCCGAAAGTGTCGAGTCACTGGGTATCTTGGGTGATGCGGCACTCGAACTCGGTCATTATGATGATGCTTTCAAAAATTATCAAAAAATGATGGACCTGCGTCCCGACCTTTCCTCATGGAGTCGAGGGGCACATCTCTTGTGGCTCACCGGAGAAGTGAATCAAGCCAAGATCCTGATGGGCAAGGCGATCGCAGCGGGTGCGCCCTTCGCTGAGAACACCGGGTGGTGCCGGATACGGATGGCGACGATGCTATTTTATGAAGGTGCGATCCCCCCTGCTGAAGAAGCCATTCGCCCCCTTTTAAAGTTGGGGTCAAAAAACTCTCATTTGCTTCTGCTCGCGGCCCACATCGCTGCGGCAAAGGGAGATATGGCACTTGCGGAAGAATACTATCACTCACTTCTCGTGTCTGGTCCGAATCAACAAGCTTCCGCTGGACTCGGTGATTTAATGGCGGCCCAAGGGAAAACTGAAGAGGCGGAGCGCCATTATCAAACAGTGGAATCGCTCCACACCAGCCTTCTCAAAAAGGGGGGGCACGATCATGGCTTCATGGCGAAGTTCCTAGCCGATCACGACAGGAATCTGCTCGAAGCTCTGCGGATGGCAGAAGAACATAAGCTCACTAATAACGTCCAAGAAATCGATACTCTCGCATGGGTCTATTATAAAAATAAAATGATGCCACAAGCGATTGATGCGATCAAACGAGCCCTCAGACTGAACTCTCCAGATCCTGAAATTCACTATCATGCGGGAATGATCGCTTCACGGCATGGAGATTTCACCTCAGCTAGAAAGCATCTCGAACAAGCACTCGCGATGAATTCAAATTTCAGCCTCATCCAAGCTCCACTTGCTGTAGCGGAACTCTTGAAATTGGATCAACGCAAAGCGGTCACTCACGCAGAAGCCAGCGAATCAACTAAGTGATGAAAAGTTTTTTACAGATGTGGCTGCTGATTTTATCGGTCGTGTTAGTCAGCCACTTAGCGCACGCCCACCAAGAACCCACGAGCTTTTTGGAACTACACCTCGAGAATACTGGCTTCCGAGCTGAGCTTGTTACCTCGGTCGCAGATCTCGCTCACGAATTGAATGATGTTGAGCCTCAGATGCTTTTGAGTCCTACAATCCTAAAACAGCATGAGAATAGACTTGTTAGTATTCTTTCATCCCGATTCTATCTTAAGCTTGATGGGGTAAAAGTGGCGGAGAATTCGGTTAAGGTAGTAGCCATTCCAGAACGCGAGGAGATTCGCTTTGAGTTTAAATACGAAGTGCCATTGCGGCTCCGGGAGATCTTCCTCGTGTGTAAGCTTTTTCCCTATGATTTCCGGCATAGGACCTATGTAAACTGTTATCATGGTAAATCATTGTTACGGCAGGAAGTTTTGGTCGGAGACCTAACTTCAATGACTGTGCCCATGGCTGAAAAACAAAGCATCTGGAAGGTGATCGGAGATTTTACCTATGAAGGAGCGCGGCACATCTTTATCGGGCCAGATCACATTTTGTTCGTCATCGGTTTACTATTGCTTGGAGGAAGTCTGGGTTGCTTGTTGCGGATCATCACTGGTTTTACAATTGCTCATAGCATCACTCTCTGCCTTGCCACCTTCCAAATCATCAGTCCGCCAGCTTCTATCGTCGAACCGGTGATTGCGTTAAGTATTGTGGTCGTCGGCCTTCATTCCTTATTTGGAAGCGAGATTCGCGGGCCTCGTCTGTGGTTCGCATTCACCTTCGGCCTGATTCATGGTTTCGGCTTTGCAAGCGTCCTGCAGGAAATGGAATTGCCCCGTCATGCGTTAGGTCTATCGCTATTTTCATTCAACCTCGGCGTCGAGCTCGGACAGACTTGCATTATTCTTCTCGTCGCGCCTCTTTTGGCGTTGGCGAAAAGGCGCAATCCGAAGGCTGCCCGTCAAGTCACCTACGTCAGCGCTTTTTCCATCATCACTGCGGGAGCGTTTTGGTTCTTCCAGCGGGTCATGTGAGGTCAGTTCTTCTTCCGCTTTAGCAGCGGGAAAAGCGTAAGCGCAGTCCAAAGCGCCATGCGTATGGGTTTAATACGGTCATTGCGTAGCAGTCATATTGGCGGAATCTATGACTGCTATGATTTCAGGCTGCGGCGTGGGTGCTTTTTCCGCTGCGATCTTTCTTTGCCTTGTGCCAGTTGGCGGGTGTCAGACCGGCCGCATCGCTGGCTTTCATGACGGGAGACGGGTGAGGACGTCTTCGAAGTATTCCCTCGCGTCGATGCCGAGGCGGCGGCAGTTCTCGACTATGCAACGGTGTCCAACATTGGAGTTATGAGGTGGCATAGATCTTGGCGAGACGCGCTAGGGCTTCAGGCCAGGAGCGCGTGGCATCCAAATGGTTTTTCAACCAGCGGATGAATTTCACGGTGCGTTGAGTGAGCCGCTGGATGGCCTTTTGGAGATCCGTCAGTCCGCCGCATCCCTTGCTCTTGGAGTCCTCGTCCCGCTGGACGAGGGTTTGCGCTTTGCGTTTGCTCTCGGCCTCGTTGCGGATGCCGAGTTCATCCTTCTTCGCGGTTTCGTCGACCAGCGCGGTCTTGGCATTTTCCAGCCCCGGGACCATCGCGTCCTTTTCAGTGGCAGCGGCGGTGAAGCTGTCGAGTTTGGCGAGGACTTCCTCGTCGGTGGCTTCCGGCTCGCTTTCGACGATGCGCGGCGTGTTAGTCAGGCCGATGGAGATCAACCGGTCCGGCGCGAAGGAAGTCTTCCCAGCGGGTGCGTCCCAGCGAGGACTCGGATAGATCCACCAGCCCTCCACCTTGTTTGCTTGGCCTATGGAGTTCCACTCCGCCAATCCCCACAGGCCATCGGCGCGGGCTTCGAGCTTGGTGATTTTCCCGATCCGGCGGTCATCCGGCCAGATCTCTGGATCCACGTCCGGATGGCCGTGATAGATCGGCACCCCCCGGAACGCGCGGCCCAGAATGCCGACCACAGAATTAAATTCGCCTTCCATCGCCTTAGCATTTTCCAAGGCG
>JANMYL010000103.1:0-15675 GCA_031382045.1 Akkermansiaceae bacterium
AGCGGGAAAGACGCTGCGTGAGATCGTGGCCCAGGCCTCTGGTTCCTGCATGAATACTCTGATGGAGAAGGCAATGAGCTGATGAAAGCCTTCTGCCCCGAGTGCAAGAATAGCCTGACCGGACCCAAGTCCGCGATGGGACCGCGCGTGGATTGCCCCGAGTGCCGGCATTCGTTCTACTGGACGGACCGCCAGCACGCCGGGGAAACCTTCGTGGTGTATGACTTGGAAACCACTGGGCTGGACCCGGAGCAGGACGAGTTCATCCAAGTGGCAGCCATGCGCTTCACGGCGGGCTGCCTCTGCCCGGATGAGACCTTCGCCAGCTTCGCCAGCTTCGCCAGCTTCGCCAGCTTCGCCAGCTTCGCAAAACCACGGCGGCGGATTTCTCCATTCATCGAGAGTTACACTGGCGTCGGGAACCAACATGTGGCGATGTGGAAATCCTCGGCCGCGCGGTTGCTGGCATGTGACAACGACTCCCGCTCAACCGCGCCTTCAACGGCGTGCCGAGGCATGGGGCGTTTCTGCCAGCAAATTATTGATTATAAGTGATTAATTCTTTTTCTACTTTCTGGTTGGAGATATGAAGAGTGTACTAATTGTATGAATGCTTAACCAAGGGATTCGTGTTGAACCGTTCAGTAGAAAAAATCTAGCGATTTTTTTCTTGTGTTTTTAAATTACTTTATATTATGTAAATTCGATGATAACTAGGTCAATATTAATTAATTTTTCAATAACTTTGAATCTTCTGAGTGGTGAATTTGTGTTGAGAGATCAAGTCATTCCTGAGTTTAGAACCGCAAAACAAGTTTACATAAAAGTTGTTGTGAAAGCAATCGAGCCGGACGGTATCCGAATTTCACATGAATCAGGCTTCGCAAAAGTAGGTTTCGATGATCTTGCACACGAACAGCGCGTCACCTACGGATTAACTGCAGAGAAGCGCGATGAGTATATTCAGAGACAAAGAAAGGAAGCAAGAGTTGCCGCTGCCACCGCCGAGCAGTCCTCACGACAAAACTTAGCGTCGTCGTTATCGAAAGAGAATCTTTCTCCCCGTTATATCACATCTCAACAAATTAAAGTTTACTGGTACAATCAATTACCAATGCCACGAACAATGGATCGAAATTTTCATTCTGCCCGAAAGGAACGGGCTCAATTTGTTGCCGACATACGTAGGGGACTTTACGATCTGACAGCAGAAAAAACCACTGCAACATATAACAAGCAAGAGGCACTCGCTTTCAAAGATTTGGACCGTGCAAAGCTTTGTGAGATTGAGCTTGCAAGCATAGTCCAACAAGAAGCAGAGCTCCAACGAGCTGAAGATGCTCAAAAAGCGAGTCTTGCAACAGAGGAACTCAATAACTCGATCAACCGACAAAATAATCTAATTAATCGGCAAAATAATGAAATAAGTTCACTGCAAGCCACTTTTGATAGTCTCAACAGTGATATTTCGAGAATACGGTCAAAAATTTGGTCGATGCAGTAATAAATCTTAGTCCAATTAAATTCAATGCACTCTAGAGATTAATTGATGAGACAGGATGATATTAACGTTGAATCTTTTTGAGTAGCTAACATCAGAAGTTGACATTGCACGTTGTTGCTGATTCTCAGCGATTGAAAATTTACAGTAAAGAGATCAGCCGATCAAGTCTATCATCATGCACCAAATGAAGGATATCGAAGACCTCAAAAGTGCGATAGGGAATGGCAGCAAATTGTTGGGTGGTATTCCGGCACGAATCACCAATATAAAAATACTTAAAGTTGAAGCACAAGAATCTTGTTTACACAAGAGTGATGGATCTCTTGGTAGAAATATGGAAATCATCATTGACTCTAAAATGATCAGTTCGTTACGATGCCATTTTAAATAATTTCACTTTTTATTATGAAATTTTTCATATGCATAGCAGCCAGCTCCGCAGTGATCTTTTCTGCAGGTTGCAAGGAAGATCAGGGCCAAGCTGGGTGGTGGAAGGGCGAGCAAGATCGAATTGAATTAAATCAGCAGCTGAAGCTGAAAAAATATCGCTTCGAGCAGTCTGATAACCGTGATTTCGAAGAATTGGAAAAGCTACTGGATGCGACAGACACCGCCACTTCGTCGCTACGCTCTTTGCGGCAACAGCGGTTGTCCTTGAGTGACGAAGTGGCGTCTTTGGATGGAAAATGGGGTGCGTTCAGGGAATCAACGATTAAAGACCAACGTCATCGCGCGATTGGTAATACTTTTGAAGTGATTTATCTCATTTCAGGTCGAAAATATCAGAATGTGACGGTTTCAGCCATCGAGGATGCTGGGGTGACCATTCGCCATGCAGATGGATCTGCCAGGTTGTGTTTTGCGGATCTGAATTCTGATCAACGGTTATATTTCGGCTTGGAAGAGGATCTCGCAATCGCTGCAATGGATAAGGAGGCGGCAGAAGCAGCCAGCTATGATCGTTGGATTGATGAACAGTTGGTAATCATCAATGACCAAAAAAGGAAGAACGCTGAAATCGCAAAACGCGAAGAACTGGCTGCCAAACAAGAACGCTCAAAATTGGCATCTGAACAAGCAATTGCGCCAAAAACACGAACCCTTGCCCTAGCGACAACTGCCTTAGGAAATAGATCACGAGGATACCCCAGCTACTTCTCGACTTATCGGACTTATCCTCCGATCTATCATAATTTTTATCACAACACCCCAAGCTACAATCATAATTGTCGGATGGTTGTCTCCCCTCGATCCATTTTCCCTCAATTCGTCCGGCCAACTGGGACGGGATGCGCTTCACCATCTGTTCTCCCCAAGTGCCAATCGTTCATCAATACCACTATTCCCCTCATTCCATGATGTTTTATCGCAGTCAATTTTTGTCAGTCTTGATCATCGCCTTCTCTGGCGCTTCGTGCGGTGATGATTCGAAGCTGGTCGAAAAGCGTGAAATGCAAAAAATCGAAATCACCCGCTTGAAAGGGGAGCTAGCATTGTTTGAAGAGAAACTCAAGAACCTCCCTCCCGACGTCTCAATGGATTTGAAAGATGCTAGACAACTCTTCGAGAAGCAAGCCGCAGCGGTGGCCGGACTGGAAAAAGAGGTCGAGGATTTAGAAGCTCAGAAGCAAGCTTTGCAGAGCAAGTTTGACGCATATAGGGTAAAGTATCAGGCGAAATAAAATATCAATTAGAATATGTCTTTCATTGATATGATGTCGAGTAGCCGCGGCCCAGGAGTTATAGGAATGGTGATGGCGCTGATCGTTTTACTTGGATTTGGTTTACTGTTCATGCTTGCCACCGATGACGGTTTTCATACCGGAAATCAGTCCATCGAGTCAATAATCGCCCATCAAGCAAAGGTTATTGAATTCTCCCAAGGCGCGATTGAAAATGTCAGCAAATTGCTGAGTGGTGCTCCTCTGCGGATCACCAATGTCAAAGAGTTGGCAAGATTGAAACGCGAGAACCTTGTTTTAATTAAAAGTGTAGCCAATCTTGGTAAAAAAGTTGAATCAGAGAAAGCTGAAATTATATCTTGCAGCTACGCCTTTGACGCATACAAAAATCAATATCGTGCTCACGTCCGGGGCAAGGCAAAGGGAGAACTTATAGAAACACTTCAAACTCAGAATGGTGACATATATAAAAATGTGAATATTCGAGAAGTGACAGCAGTTGGCATTCAGATTCGCCATGAGGATGGGCAAAAACGAATTCCTTTTGAAGAGTTGCCAGAGGCGATGAAGGATTATTACCAGTTTGATCCCCAGCAGAAGGCCGCTGCAGTGGCCGAGGAGCAGGTTACTTGGAATGAGCATGAAACAGCGGTGTCCGTTGCTAATCTAGATTCTGACCGTCGTCTTAAGGAGCAGAATGCAAAGGATGCTGAAATAGCGAAAGAAAAGTTGATTCGGTCTATTGCGATAAAGACATCCCGAGCTCGTTCGTTGAGCAGCGAGATTCAAAATCTTGCGAATGCAATTCCTAGAGAGGTTCACAAAGGAATAAGCAATGCGCCCCAGATGAGGGGACAGCTCGCGGATAAACGAAGCGCTCTCGCTGCCCTAGAGGCAGATATAGCCCGTATGCAAGCAGAACTATCAAATTAGTCAGTTTGTAATGCTACTAGCCGAAGAATTTTTGTCTTTAAATCAGAATCTCTTGTTCCTGTCTATTATTCTGCTAGTATAGCTTGACTTAGCTTTTTCTTGGTTGGCTTTTCGAGTTATCCTCACAGGAAGGATGGATTTTCATAGCGCACTGGCAATTTTTCGTGCGAGGCGGGCCAGGGCTTCGTTCATGGCGACGGTTGTTTCGGATAGATCTTTCGATGTGTCAGTGGAGGAAATGAGGACTTGGGTTAGGAATGAACGAGTGTCTGCCACGCGGCCGCTGACGGGTTGTAATTTCCAAGTGCATTCGAGAACGAGGTTGCCGGACGAGTCTGGCTCGAAGCGCGAGACACGGATTTCTAGCAGTGACTGGTAATCGAGGCTGACGAAACTTTCGACTGGCTGAATGTTGAGTGAATTCATCAAGCGCCCGAGGTTAGCGGCGGTGACGCGGGAAATAGCGGCGTCCAGCGGCTCGGCCCAGAGATGGTAGCTGTTCATTTCGAGCTTGCCGCCGTCGCTCCGGCTGACGAGCTGTTGGCGGTCGAGATAGCTTGGCAACGCTGGCCGGGAAATGGCGATGGCCGGGCTGGCTCCAGTGATCTGGCGTCCGGGAATCACCGGGTCCAACAAGTGGTTGACCGAAGTGTCCTTGACTGGTTCTAGGCCGCAGGCCACGAGCAAGAAGGGTGAAATTAGTGTGAGTAGGAGTGTTTTCATTCGGGTATCGCTTTGCCGCGGAGGAGAGTATCGGGATCGCGTTTGAGGTCGTTGGAAAGCTCCTTGAGCGCCCGCGAGGCGCGTTCAGTTTCCTGTAGCACGTTTTGCAAACGCATCATAACAGGGGCGCGGGCATTGGAGAAATTTGAAATTTCCCTGGCAGCCTCGTCGATTTTAGTAAGCCCAGCGTCGGTCTTGGCAATGATGGCGTTGAGATCGGCGAGTAGGGGATCAAACCCCGCATTGGCCTTAGTCGCAAGAGTATCTATCTGAATAAGCGCCTCATCGAGATTTTGCACTGCACTGGCGAGTTTTGCGTCGCCGGTGATATTACGAACGTCTTTGGTGATAGCGATGACGTTGTCGTTGATTTCCTTCATGTTCAATCCAGCGATCTGCTCCTTGGCTTTGACCAAGACTTGGCGAAGATCGATCATTACGCCGTCTAAATCAAGGGCGTTGAATTTCTTCAAGCCATCTGCTATACCTGCAATGAGCTCGTCGAACTCGGTGCCTATGGTGGGGACAACTGGGTAAGCATGCTTGCTGGAAGACGGATAGACGAAACCCGGCTCTGTGGGGACAATGTCGAACTCGACGTAGAGAAGTCCCGTTAGTAAGCTTTGTTGTTTCATTCCAGCGCGAAGTCCTTGGCTGACGGCTTTTTCCACACCCTCGAAGGATGATAGATTAATGCCGCCGCCTTCCTCGGTACTGATCAGGCTGAGTTCCTTGTCACCAAGTTCGATGACGACGGGGATAATCTTGCGGTTCTCCTTGCGGTCCACCAGCACGCTTATGGACTGCACCCTGCCGATGCGTACGCCGCCGAAGCGCACGTCTGAGCCGACCTCAAGGCCGTAAACGCTCTTGTCGAAATAGAGCAGCAGCTCGTGGGTGCTTTTGAAATACTTACCCGCGCCGAAGAGCACGATGCTGACTCCAGCGAGGAGGATGCCGATGAGGGTGAAAACACCGATGACGGTGGGACTGGCTTTTTTGCTCATGACGGTGAATTGGATGGTGGCAGAGATTTCTCCCCGCGTCGCAGGAAAAGTCGCACGGCGGGGTTCTCGGAGTGGTCGCGGAGTTCTGTTGGATTTCCGATGGCACCCTGAGTGCGTGTTGCAGCATCGAGGAAAATAGAGTTGTTTGCGATCGCAAAAATGCTGGCGAGCTCGTGGGTGACTATCACAACGGTGGACCCGAGGCTGTCGCGGAGGCGGAGGATGAGGTCATCAAGGCGGCGCGAGCTGAGTGGGTCGAGGCCAGCGCCGGGCTCGTCGAGGAAGAGAATTTCTGGATCAAGCGCCATGGCGCGTGCGATGCCGGCGCGCTTGTTCATGCCGCCGCTGATCTGAGCGGGATAATAGTCCTCGTAGCCCGATAGGCCGACGAGAGCGAGCTTGTAGGACGCAAGGTCGCGGATGGACTTAGGAGAGAGGTCGGTGTTTTCCTCAAGTGGCAAGGCTATATTTTCTGCGAGTGTTAGTGAAGACCACAGCGCGCCGGATTGATACATCACGCCGAAGCGGCGGATGAACTTTTCTCGTTCTCTAGGACCGGCGGTGGTAAAATTCTCATTGCCATAAGAAACGCTGCCTTGAGTCGGTTCCACCAGTCCGATGAGGTGTCTCAGCAGCGTGCTCTTGCCGCAGCCGCTGCCGCCCATAATGACGAAAATGTCCTTTTCCGCGACCTCGAAGTTAACATCACGCATGACTATGAAGGAGCCGTAAGCCATCGTCAGATTGCGCACGGTGATTTTGGCTTTAGTCGGAGGATTTTCTGTAGGAGCGGTCATGAACTAGATGTCGAGCATGGTGAAAATGGCGGCGAAACCGGAGTCGAGGATGATGATGGCGGTGATGGAGGCGACCACGGCGCGGGTTGTGGCCTCGCCGACGGCCGCTGAAGAGTTTCCCGCGTGCATCCCCTGTATGCAGCCGCTCATGGCGATGATGGCTCCGAAGAAGAAGCTCTTGAAAATACCGAGTGAAGCGGTAGTTAGAGATACAGTTGCGATGGTTTCGTTCCAGTAAAGTACTGGTGGAATGCCGACCGCCGCGCCGACTAACATCCCACCAAAGATACCCACTGTATTCGCGTAGAGCGTGAGCAGCGGCATCATAAGCACCAGCGCGAGGAGGCGGGGAAGTACGAGGAAATCGAAGGGATCGAAACCAAAGGTTTTAAGCGCGTCTATTTCCTGATTTGCCTTCATGCTGCCGAGATGGGCGGCGAATGCTGCACCCGTCCGGCCGCTCATGATGATGGCAGTCATGACCACACCCATCTCTCGGACCATTGCTATGCCTACTAGATCTGCTACATAAAGGCTCGCTCCGAAGTTAGCCAGCTGGACATTTCCCACAAACGCGAGAATCAAGCCGATTAGAAAACTGATCAGTGAAACGATAGGTAATGCCTGTGCGCCACATTCTTGAACGATCATCCAAAAATCGCGAGAGCGGAAGCGGGCTCTGCCTGTGATAAAGCGTCCTAGCGCGAGCATGGATTGGCCGGTGAACTCCGCAACCGATAGAATGCTGGACCACACGTTAAGCGAAGTTTCCCCCAGTTTCTTGATTCCGGAAATGTCAACCGACGTCTGACGGGCTTCGATTTCCTCAGGGACGGCGAGTGCCAGTTCCATCAGCCCGCAGAGACCGGGCGGCAGTCCATTGAGTGCAGGCTTGGCATCGTCGTCGGATTTTGCCACGCTTCGTAGATGAGCAAGAATGAAGGCGGGAAGGGTGGAATCGAATTTGCCGAGTTCGTCAGTGATGTATCGGGCAGGTGCCTCGGCGGGTACCTCGCCTTGGATTTCAGGAGTCACATTATCGCCCCGCCAATCGCCGGAAATTTTTAACACCACCAATCCTCCGTCTTGCGTCCAGACGGCGAGCGGAGTGGGGGATTCCTTCATAGGCATACTTAATAGTGCCTGAGATGCGATGCACAAACAAGCCGCTTTATCAAGGTTGGGTCAGGCAAATTAATGGCATTTTACGGCTCACTGAGCGTGCTACGAGGTTGAGCAAGAGATATATAAGAAATTGTGAAATTCATTTCGCTGTAAGTAAGAATTACGCATCATGCCTTTTGTGCGTGGAACTCCTCGATGCAGGATGGTCAAGGCGAAGTTCTCTTATGCAATTTTCTTTTATGGATGTATCGGTCACGAAATAATGATCTCGCCATAGCTGTTGGCATTCCTATGCAGATTTAGCATTAAGGCGCGATTTCAAGCGGCCAGCGCAATTGGTTGGTTTGGTAATCGACTAGGCGCTGTAAGAGGCCTCTGGCTGGCAACTTAGGCTCATTGGAATTTAAGCGCAGCGGTCTGGCTTGGACGTATATGGGAACGCTCGTTGAGGAAGTTTAGCAGGTGATTCCGATATTCCGTGTAAAGCGGGTCGGCTAGAATTGTCGCCCGGTTTCGCGGATGCTCGAACGGGATGTCGAGGATGTCGCCGACTTCCGCCTCGGGGCCGTCGGTCATCATGACCACGCGGTCAGAGAGGAAAATTGCTTCGTCAACGTCGTGAGTGATCATCAGTGTGGTGAGTTTGTTGCGCCTCCAGAGGGTGATTAGGACCTCTTGGAGTTCCATCTTAGTGAGCGAGTCGAGCATACCGAACGGTTCATCCAGTAAGAGCATCTTTGGCTGAAGCGCGAAGGCGCGGGCGATGCCGACTCGTTGGCGCATACCTTGCGAAAGCTCGCCGGGATACTTGTGCATTGAACTGCCGAGACCGACAACTGACAGGTAATACTTAGCGAGCTCTCGGCGCTCAAATTTCGGGGCGTTGAAATAAACCTGGTTCACGCCAAGCATGACGTTTTCAAAGGCGCTCATCCACGGCAGCAGACAGGGCGACTGGAAAACCACGCCGCGGTCGGGGCCGGCCTCGTCGGTCTCGCGGCCACCTAGAATCATCGCACCGTCGGTGACTTGAGTGAGGCCGGCAACCATCGCCAACACCGTGGATTTCCCACAGCCGGAGTGGCCGATGAGGGTAATGAATTCACCTTGGGCGAGGTTGAGATTGAAGTCCTTGACGATGACAGCCGGGCCCTTGGGTGTCGAATAGGCCTTGGACAGTTTGAAAAGTTCGAGAATAGGTGCTTGGGGATTCATGACGCTTCGATTTTGAATTCCTCGTGCTCAAGGTGCGAGCGGCGGCGGGGTTTGGGCCGGTCAAATAGGCTGAAGTGGGTTTTGATGCTGAGATCTTCAGGGAGGAGATCGGGGACGGAGAGTTTTTTGATGAGGGTGGGGGTGCTGTCGCGCTTGGCATCGAGAAGGGCGGTGACGAGCTGGTTCTTGAGCTCGGAGAACTCGGGGAGCTTGGACATCTCGCGGCGGAAGCGCGGACGGGGAATTGAGACTGCGATCTCTGGTCCGAGGGTAGCCCCTGCCGTGCCGGGTAGCAGCGGAATGACCCTGTTGGCGACCAGTAGGGCCTCGTCCGGATCGTTGGTGATCCAAACGACGGTGGTCCGGTTGCGCTCCCAGATGTCGGCGATTTCATCCTGCAGGGTTGCGCGTGTAAGCGCGTCAAGTGCGGAGAGCGGCTCGTCAAGTAAGAGGATGCGGGGATTAACGGCGAGCGTGCGGGCCACCGAGACGCGCTGGCGCATGCCTCCGGAGAGTTCATTAGGATATTTATTGCCGGCGGCGGTCAGCTTGACCATATCAACGTATTCGGTGGTGTGGGCGGCACGTTCTTTGTCCGAAAGGCCTGGGAAAATCTGGTCCACGGCAAGGCGGACGTTTTCAGTGACGGTGAGCCAGGGTAGGAGTGAGTAGTTTTGGAAAACGATTCCCCTTTCGGGTCCCGCTCCGCGGATGATTTCACCGTCCATTTTCGCAGTACCAATGTCGGGTTTAAGCAAACCGGCGATCAGGTTGATGAGGGTGCTCTTGCCGCTGCCGGAGTAGCCAATGATCGAGACGAAGTCGCCTTCTTGGATGGTGAGATTGATGTCGCGTAGGACGGTGTTGCGCTCGTTCGGGCGACCGAAGCTCTTGGATATCTTTGAAAGTTCGAGAATGGGTGACATGACGGAGTTATGCGGTGCGGAAGCGGCCTTCGATGAGGCTCATGGCGCGGTCGAGGACGTAGCCAATGATGCCGATGGTGAGAATTGATAGAATAATGTGGGCATAGCTGTTCGCGTTGTATTGCTGCCAGAGAAAGCCGCCGACGCCGGGTTTGCCGATGAGCATTTCCACTGCCACGATGACGAGCCAGGCGATGCCTAACGAGAGGCGGAAGCCGGTGAACATGTAGGGCAGGGCGGAGGGAATGAGGATCTTGAAGAGTGTCTTGGTGCGTGAGAGCTTGAGTACCTTGGCGACGTTCAGATAGTCCTGTGGTACGGCGCGCACGCCGACGGCGGTATTGAGAACTGTGGGCCACATGGCGCAGATGGCGATGGTGAAGAGTGCTGCGGCATCGGAGGTGCCGAACACGGAGCGGCCATCGGCGTCCATGATTTTTAAACCACTAAAGAGCACCATGCCGAGTGGCAGCCAAGCGAGCGGGGAAACTGGCCGTAGGATCTGGATGATGGGGTCGAAGGCGCGGGTGAAATTCTTGGACAGGCCGAGAAAAAATCCAATGGGCGTGCCAAAGATCAAGGCGATGGCGTAGCCTTGGGCGACGAGTTTAAGCGAAAGCCAGGCGAAACGGAGGATGCCTTGGTCGAGCTCGCCGCGCTTAGCGAAGGGCTCGGTGATGTAGGGTTTGCTTGCTACCCAGGTTTCGGATGGAGAGGGGAGATTTTTGGAGAGTCCGAAGCGCTCGGTCTTGGTGACTTTGTCGCCCCAGTCGTCGATGGCGACGGTGGTCTTGCCGTGCCCGGCGACGAGAGCCCAGCCGCCGAGGCAGATGAGCAGGGCTAAGAGAGGAAGGAGAACGGCGTCGAGTTTCAGTTGATAGAAAAGCTTCATGGTAATTAGAAGTGGGAGAGGAGGAGGCCAGAAGCTTCCTCCTCTTTGATGGATTAGCCTTTGAGAGTCTTGACGGCAAAGGATGAGGCGTAGGCTTCCATGTCTCCGGTAGGATCGAAGACCGAGCCGTCGAAAAAGCTTTCTTTGGTCATGCTTTCGCCGCCGTGACCGTAGCCGATTTCCTTCATCGCTTCCTCGTAGATGTCGCCGCGCATAACTTGTTTAGCGATGCTTTCATAGTCGGGAGCTCCGTCGGTGAAGCCCCAGCGGCGGAGCTGGGTGATCCACCACTTGCCATACTTGAGCTGCGGGTAATTGCAGTTTCGCTCGCTGTAGATCATGTAGTTCGGGTCGCGGAATTTGCGGCCGTCACCCATATCATACTTGCCTTGGAGACGTGGCAGCAGCGCTTCTGGCGGGCAGTTGATATAAGTGGGCGCGCTGACGATTTTAGCCTGTTCAACCCGGTTGCTCATGACGTCGAGCCAGACACTGGCTTCATGGAGCGCCTTAAGGATAGCCTTGACGGTTCTCGGGTTCTTGGCGGCGAATTCCTCGGTGAACGCGCAGACTTTCTCCGGGTGGTCCTTCCATATGTCTTGGGTGTTAATGGCGGTAAAGCCGATGTCGTCCTTGATGGCCTTAGCGTTCCAAGGCTCGCCCACGCAGAAGCCATCCATTTTTCCAGCCTGCATGTTAGCAACCATCTGAGGCGGTGGAATGGTGATGAGTGAAATGTCTGCACCGGCACCTGCGGCATCGCCGGGATTGATCCCTCCGGCCGCTAACCAATAGCGGACCCACATCGCGTGAGTGCCGGGTGGAAATGTCATAGCGAATGACATAGGCGCACCAGCTGCCTTGGCTGCATCTACAAGTGGCTTGAGTGCCTTGGGATCAGCGGCTACTTTGCCTTTGAGAGAATTGGCGAGACTGATAGACTGACCGTTGCGGTTGAGCAACCAAGGTACGATAATAGGTTTCTTCGGTGCGCCGCCAAGACCCATGGTCGAGGCGATGGGCATGCCGATGAGCATGTGGGTGGCTTGGATGTCGCCATTGGAAAGCGAGTCGCGGATGGCGGCCCAGCTTGCGCCTTTGGTGACGGTGGAGTTGATACCGTATTTCTTGAAGAGCCCTTTTTCATGAGCTATGACGATGGGCGAACAGTCCGTTAGTGCGATGATACCGAAGTTCACATTCGGTGATTCTGGCGCCTGACTGGCGGTCTGTGCTCCTACCCAACCGGCGGGAAGTCCCGAGGCAAGAAGTCCCAGTGCGGTGGTCTTGGTGGAGACGGAGATAAACTTCCGTCGTGATAGTGATGGTGTTGATTCCATAGTTGTTGAGCGAGTCGCCTGTGAGTGTAGCGGCAGGGATGCCAACTCAGATTTTATAAAAAATGCTTCAGGGATGTGGGTTCATCGTGGCGATGAGAATCACTCATGCGTCTTGGGAACTCTGCTTGGCCGCGCTTAATAGATTTTATAGATCAATGCCGGGACAGAAAGTCCGGGGTGACGTCTGGCAGGATGCAGATGCTGTTGAGCCCTGCGACCGTCCACGAGGCCTTTTTCAAGAGTACCGAATTCCTACGAAAGACATGATCTGGGGCAGGCAGCCCGTGACGTTTCATTATGTATCGCGCACTTGTTCAGCGCAGCTCGCGAGAGAGCATCACAGCTAAGCCATAACTCGCTAAAATCATCGTTTCCATAACGGCGGCGATTGAGGCACGGTCAATGAGATTATTTGCGGCGGATCATAGTCTTCACGCAACCCCCTAAGCGCGTGGAATGCCAAAGGTGGAAACTTGGCACAAGCGCTGCTAATTTCCCTCAGACTTTCAATGAGAGACATTCATCAATGGACTGGGTTCCCGATTTAAGACAACTGAGAGCGTTCGTGGCGGTCGTGGAGGAGGGCAGCTTCACGCTCGCTGCACGCCGGATTTTCGTGACGCAGTCTGCAGTAAGCCATTCTTTGCGGACGCTCGAAGAACAATTGTCGTGTCGCTTGCTAGATCGCACTGGCAAGCGGGTCGCTGTCACGGCGGAAGGTGAGTTGCTGCTTAGGCGCTGCAAACGGGTGATTTTCGAGCTAGAACAAGCCAGCCGTGATCTCGATGGTCTTCGACGTTGGGGGCAGACGCGAATCCGGATCGGTGCGCCTCACAGCCTGTGTCATTTTTTAATTCCTTCTGTCCTGCGAGAGTTCCGTGACTGTTTCCCGAGATGCGAGCCGGTCATTGAGGCCGGCGATACGTCGCTACTGTTGGATCGGCTTTCTGGTGCGGATCTAGATCTTGTAGTCGGCTTGAAGCCACGGGGAAAAGGAGACGACGGCTATCGGCCAATGTTCAATGACCGTCTAGCATTTGTGGTTTCTCCTTTTCATCCATGGGCGATTGATAATTCATCAGTCATTTCAACAATCAACGACCATCAGTTCATTATTTATGCCAAAGCAACCGAGACTCACCGACTGATCGAGGAATGGTTGGAGCAAAAAGGTGGTCGTGGCAAGAAGCCGCTGGTGCTGGGTGACATGCAGGCCATCAAAGAAATGGCCAAGCTCGGCATCGGCGTGGGGGTCGTGGCTCCCTGGGTGGCGGCGCGCGAGATTGCAGATGGTAGCTTGAAACTTGTTAATATTGACGAGCCAGGCATCGAGCGCGAGTGGGGCGTATTTCACTCTCCCAAGCGCGAGCCAAGTCTTGTGGAAGAGGCATTCATCGGCCTCTGCGAAATGGCTTTTGCCGCGATGCCGGCGGACCTCACGGAATAGAAAAAGGACGTTTCGTCTCAACGAAGCGCCCTTTTTCATTTTTTACCGATTATACTAAAAAATTAAAATGTATAGTTCAACTCAACCGAAAAGCGCGCGGCGGTTGGAAGGCTGTCCACCTTGGCATTACTTGTGTAGTCGTCACCCTCAGATTCGAAGAACGCGACCTTGGCAATGGCGGTGAAGTTGTTTTCGAACTTCTTGGTCAGCACCGAGTCATACTCCCAGCCATAGTCGGCAGAAATCGCGTTGTCTCCGAGAGCGTGCAGGACGTTCATCCACTTGATGCCGTAGAAGATCGGCATCGTGTGCGAGAGATAGAGATCCGTCAGTCCGTTGTGTGCTCCGGAGAGGCGGGCTGCGTCGGTGACATCGGCAAAGCCGTTGAAGGCATGAACCGTGGCGAGTGGGGTCTTAAAACCGGCTTCGAGATGCTCCACACCGAGTGTTAAAGCCTGCGGGCCGAAGGCTTTAGTCGCGGTGGCATGAGCATAGAGTGCATCATCCTCACCAAGTGTTCCGGCCTTGTCCTGCCAAGCGAGTTCTCCATAGAGGGCGATGTTACAGAGCTTGCCCTTTGCGCTAAGTCCGAAGGTGTTATTGTCAAATGCGGGAACATCTTCGAAGTTCATCACGTAGGCGTAGACACCGACTGTGACGCCCTCTATGCCCGAGTAGGACGCGTTAAAGAGGTGACTATTGGTCCCGATGTCTTCGACGTTCGTGAATCCTGGAGTCAACGATGCATCCGCTTCGGAGCCGAAGATCCGGTTCACTTGATTTAGATAGGCGTAGTTGAAAGTAAGTTCGTTGATAGACTTGTTGGATAACGAAATCGCATCATAGGTTTGTTCGTTCTGTCTCCATCCGACATTGCCGATGAACGCGGCATTATCGTAAATGATGCGCTGTCGGCCGACTTTCGTGTTGGTGTCAAAGCCCTCGTATTGGAGAAATGCCTGATTGAGTTCGTTGGTTTCTGGATCTGCGATAAGTGTGTTAGCCGGATCGAAAGGTTCTGCGCCGGGAGCACCGCCATTGTAGTCATCCACAGCGGCTTGCGAGAATTCGCCTTCCACTAATGCGCTGAAGCCGTTCCATGCTTTAATTTTTAGACCGAGGCGTTCCCGGAATGTAAATGCGTTGGATTGATCAAGGCCATCGGCATCACCAAATTCGTATCGGGAGCGGATATCGATGGTTGGAGTGATCCATTGCTCGGCAGGCGCGGGTAGGGGAGTCACTTCGGGTGTTCCCGCGCAGAGCACGGGGGATGATACAAGTATTATGATTGCAGTGTTTGTTGTCATGGTTCGTATTTTGGTTGAGGTGACTGGACGTCTGTATCGACTTAGCTCGATTTCGGCCATGATGCCGGAATTAAGCTGTTTTCAGATGAAGTGTTTTTCATTGATGAATGAATTGAGATCATCGGAGGGAAGGGGGCATTTTTGTATGTATAATGCCACTAAGCCCGAGTCCGTGATCAGACTACAAGGTTGTGGTATCGGCCCAGAACTGGAGTTGCTGGAGGTGTGAATCAGGAAAACATCAGGAACAGCCGAACACCACTCTTTCTCTACCACCCACCATGATCTCATCAACCTCCTTCTTCAGGAAGGCTTGGGTGAAGGGCTCCCCAGAATCGCAGAGCTGCTCATGACCACTCCAATTAGCGTCAGCCGAATGACTAATATCTAATAATTTATATAGAAATGATAGCAATATAAGTTCGCAGCTGCGAGCGGGTCAGCAAGCTCAGTGTGTTAAAAGCCTTTTCCTCTGCAAGTGAGTTCTTTCTGTGGGACGGCTGTGAAATTATGTATAGATGAATTGAGGTAAATCGGGGACTATCAAATTTAGGCGATGAATTTAACCTGGAGGATCGTTGCTCGCCAGCTGGTAACTGGGCAGCTCAAGGGTCGAGCTGGGGGTGGCTGTTTAAAGTTGGACAGGTTACAAAATTTTAGATATTTGCAGACGTCCTGAGCTAACACTTGTTTTCTACCTCAAGTCCCTGGCAATTGCAGTTTATCCAATTCTAGTTCGATGATTCGTTCGCATTGCTCGATTTGGAGTTGTCG
>JANMYL010000136.1:0-12429 GCA_031382045.1 Akkermansiaceae bacterium
CCGGAACCGCGGATTGAAATGCGTGCCTCATCCGAGCCGAAGCGCGGCTGGGCGACCACGCCGGGGGAAAGCGCGAAGGTGTCCGCCATCGTGCTGGCTCGCCCGCGTAGGTATCGCCCAGCCTCGACGACTTCCGTACCGCCGGGGGTTTTTGCGAGTTCCTTACGGCTCTCCGCGTTGGTCGGCACCGTCTTAGAAACCCGATTTTGCTCTGCCTCGACGACGAGAGGCGTGAGATGCGTGGATTGCGCGCCAGCAACGCTGGCAATACTGATTGATATTAAAATAGAGTGATTAAAAGTCATAAAAATAGTGAGTTAAAAAACAAGAAGTGAACGCGATACATCCGCGTATCACGTGGCCAAAGCGGCTTAGACGTCCGCTGCACAACAGGTCCTGCTAGTTTGCTAACGCAATTCCCGGCAACAATTCAGGTTCACCCCCTTTGGATAAGCCTATATGTTAGTCCGTGAATTTTACGCGCAAACGCGCAATCATGCGGCTCGCGGCGGCTGCTTCGGTAAAGCAAGACAGACTTCCGCAAAAGTCCCGGAATACTCCGTCACGCGGAAAACCACTGCCGTGCCACGCGGGAAGGGCACCTTGACCGGAGCGGGCAGGATGACTTCCATTTTCATTTCAGATTTGAGCAGAGGTTTCTTCTCCTCATCGCTCTTCGATGTCTTCACCACCTTGCATAAGGCGCACGGATGGTCGCCATCGAAGGTCTTTTCGACCGCTTCCGAAAGGGAGGATTTGCTGGAAAAATCCACTAACATATTTCCCCAAGCGATCGTCTGGAGCAACACCCAATGCCCGCCCATCGAGATGATGAGTGCTCCGATCAAAAGATATCGGCCGAAACGTAAAGCCCGTTGAGACATCGCTGCGAACAAACGATTCCAGCCGTAGCGGGTCAAGTTACATTTCCCGCCTTGTCATTTTAAGTTTCCGCAGCTTTTTTAGATTCATGTCGAGTCCGCTTACTTCCGATAAACTCGCCGCGATGGAGCAGCGACTGACGGCACTCGGGATCGCGGAGGCCGATTTATTGGAGAAATTCGTCCGTGGCTCTGGAGCCGGAGGGCAGAAAATCAATAAAACTTCCAACTGCGTTTTTCTAAAACATCTTCCCACAGGTGTCTGCATCAAGTGCCAGATGGACCGCTCGCGGGAAATGAATCGCTTCCTCGCCCGTCGCGAACTTTGCGAGCAGCTCGAAGCCATACGCGAAGGCAAGGCAGTGGCAAGGACACAGGCAATCGAAAAAATGCGCCGCACAAATCGGCCACGCTCGCGAAACTCGAAGAACCGCTCCGTGGCCGATAAACGGAATCTGTCGCAGAAGAAATCGATGCGCCGCTCTCCTTCCAACGATTGAACGAGAGGTCTCCGATCAGTCTTCGATCTTGATAGTCTTCGGGTCCCAATTGATTGCCGGATACTCCATGTTCAACTTTTTGAGAGTGTCGAGCATGATGCGTGCGACGCAGAGATTTCGATACCATTTCCGATCCGCTGGAACCACATACCACGGTGCATGCTCAGTGGAAGTCTTCTGCATCACGTCCTCGTAAGCCCTCATAAAATCATCCCAACGCGCGCGGTCCACCAAGTCCTCCGGATTGATCTTCCAATGCTTAGCAGGATCCGCTAGGCGCGCCTCCAAGCGACGCTTTTGCTCATCTTTTGAAATGTGGAGGAAAATTTTCACGATCGTCGTCCCCTCTTCCGCCAGCATCCGCTCGAATTCGACGACGTGCCGCTGCCTTCTCTTCCAGACCTCGTCGGGGTAAATTTTCTTCACCCGCACGGCGATGATGTCCTCATAGTGGCTACGGTTAAAAATCACCAACTGCCCGCGATGCGGCACCTTGGAATGCACTCGCCACAGGAAATCATAAGATAATTCCTCCTCGCTCGGCGTCTTAAATGAGCGGACATGAATCCCCTGCGGGTCGATCCGTGAGAAAACATGCTTGATGCAGCCATCCTTACCGCCGGTATCCATCGCCTGCATCACGACGAGAATCCGATGCTTATTCTGCGCGTAGAGACGTTTCTGCAATTCCTGAAGCTCGGTCTGCAGCTCGTCAAACTGCCGCTGGATTTCCTCCTTGCCCACTCCCTTGAACAAGACTTTTTCGTTGCCGTCGATTTTCACCAAGTCCACCTCGGCACCGGGCTTCACCCAATATCGTTCTAACGCTCCTTTGACTGGCATATGCGTTTTATCGCGAGCACTTCCGCTCATGACAAGCCCCGACTCATCGAAGATTCACCTTGTCACACATTGAGGATTGAACCGCTGGCGATTGCGCGTTGTCTTTGGGCGATGCCGCCCACCCGCAAATCAGCGAAAAATCCCCCTGTCGCCGAGAATCTCTCCACTGCCCTACACATCGGCGCAAGCTCGGTCTCCATGATGGTCGCAGAACGCCAAGAAGATGGCTCGTTCACCTCCGTTGATTTCCTCGAACAACCTGCGCCCATCGCCCGCGATATTTTCCGCAGCGGCGTCGTTAGCCCATCCACCACCGAGCGCGTAGTTTCTATCATCAAGGGCTATCAGAAATCCCTCGCCGAGCTCGGACTCGATCCCCACGCTGTCACCCGTGCCGTCGCCACCAATATCCTCAGCGAGGCCACCAATCACGAGACATTCATGAACCGCATCCGCATCGCCTGCGGATTGCGAATCGGCACCATTGACGACGGGGAAATGACTCGGCTCATCTATTTAAAAACCCGCCGCCGCCTGCTCAACCTGCCCGCCATGCGCAAGGACACCACGCTGGTTCTTCACGTGGGCCCCGGCAATACGCGAGCGTTGCTATTTCAAAACGGCCTCATCACCCGCTACACCAGCTACCGGATGGGCACTCACCGCACCCGCGAAGCCGTGGACGGCTCCCACGCGGAAGGCTCGACCATGCTCCGCGTCATCCGCGAGCACGCCTACGGAAATCTTGCCCAAATCCGCTTCGACTACTCGGATGTCACCATCGACGGCATAGTGCTCATCGGCTACGAACTCCAATCCGTCGCTAATTCACTCACGAAATCCACCCAGGTTTGCTCTATCAAAGCCCTGCGCCAATTCACCGCCGACGCCGCTCACATGAGCGACGTGGAACTCGTGAAACGTTTCCAGCTCGACTATCAAACCGCCGAGGCCCTCCTCCCCGCGCTTGAGATCAACCTGGCCATCGCAGAAACTCTCAAACTTGATGAGGTTCATATCCCCACCAGCGAATACGAACAAGGCCTACTCCACGACCTGCTCGTCTCCCAAGAACTCACCGGCACCTTTGCCGAGGAAGTCCTCCGCTCCGCCCGAATTCTGGCAGAACGCTATCAGTCAGACCCCAGCCACGGCGAACACGTCGGCAATCTCTGCACTCGCTTTTTCGAGGCTTTACCTGACCTCCATCAACTTACTCCACACGATGCACTGCTGCTCCAAGTGGCCGCCATCCTTCATGAAGTCGGCACCTATGTCAGCCCGCGCGCCCATCACAAACACTCGGAATACCTGATTTTAAATTCCGAGGTCTTCGGACTCGACCGGCTCGATGTCACCATCGTTGCCCTCGTCGCCCGCTACCACCGCCACTCCGGCCCGCGGCTCGACCACCCGAGCTATGCTGCACTCAGCACGGAAGATCGCATCCGCGTTTGTAAACTCGCGGCACTTCTGCGTGTCGCGGACGCCCTCGAACGCACCCATGCCCAGCGCGTCGCCAACCTAGAAATCCGCCGCGAATCCGGCAAGCTGCGCATCCGCCTGCCCGGCCTCGCAGACGCCGCCGTCGAGCGCCTCGCCATGGACTCCAAGGCCGACCTCTTCGAGCAAGTCTTCGGCCTCGGCGTCGTCATCGACGAAGACAACTGACAATTTCAGATCTCTAAATTCAAAATGTCCATTCCCTACCTCAACCGCGAACTCTCTTGGATCGAGTTCAATCAACGCGTCCTCAACGAAGCCCTGCGCGAAGACTTGCCACTGCTCGAGCGAGTGAAATTCCTCGCCATCACCGCCTCCAATCTCGACGAGTTCTTCCAAGTCCGCATCGGCGGACTCATGCTCATGCGCCGCAGCGGTCGCAAAACACCCGACGCCTCAGGCCTCACTCCCGCCAAAAACCTAACCGCGCTGCGCCAGCGAATCCTCAAAATGAGCGCGCAACAATACAGCCTGCTCACGAGTACGCTCGTCCCAGCACTCGTAAATGCTGGCATTCGCCCCCTTCAAGCACGCGACCTTTCTGTCTCCCAAATCGCCCAAGTGGCAGCGACTTTCGAGGATGCCATTTTCCCACTACTCACCCCTCTCGCAGTCGATCCTGATAGCGCCCCTCCCCTCGTTCCCGCGCTGCAAATCATCGTCGCCTGCCGCCTACTCGACCCTGAAA
This sequence comes from Akkermansiaceae bacterium, assembly GCA_031382045.1. Lineage (GTDB taxonomy): Bacteria > Verrucomicrobiota > Verrucomicrobiia > Verrucomicrobiales > Akkermansiaceae > Luteolibacter. Next base: position 4,416 of record JANMYL010000136.1, read on the forward strand.
CCTTAATTACCCGCCACGCACTCATTCCTATTCCAGAAATCCTCGGCCGCCGCGTGAATATAGCCATCCAGGGCGAAGGGCACGCCTTCATCCTCATCGAAGATCTCGTCGCCACCCACGCAGGTCAGCTTTTCCCCGGCGAAACCGTCACCTCCACCACCGCCTTTCGTCTCACGAGAAATGGCGACATCGTTCTACAAGACGAAGACGCCATCGACCTCGCTGGCGAAATGGAAGACGTCCTCACTGCTCGCCGCTTCTCGGATACCGTCCGCCTCGAACTCCGCTCAGACGCCCCGCGCGACCTCGTCCGCATGATCCAGCACGTTACCGCCACCACTCCACAAAATGTCTATCGAGTCGATGGCCCGCCGGGACTTGCGTCATTCATGGAACTTGCGTTTCTGCCCGATTTCGACCACCTCCGCGATACTGACTGGCCCGCACAGAACTCGCCCGCCATCACTCCCGGTGCCTCGATGTTTGAGACCATCGCTTCCACCGACGTCCTTTTATTTCATCCTTACGAATCCTTCGAGCCCGTCATCCGTCTGATTGAGGAAGCCGCCGAGGATCCCGACGTCATCGCCATCAAACAAGTCCTCTACCGCACCGCGCGAAAATCTCGGATCGTGGATGCACTGATAAAAGCTGCCGAAAACGGCAAACACGTCACCGCCCTTGTCGAACTCAAAGCCCGCTTTGACGAAGCGCGTAATCTCGACCGTGCAGACGAACTCCAGCGCGCCGGAGCGCAAATCGTTTACGGCGTAAAAAACTTAAAAACCCACGCTAAAATCTGCCTGATCGTAAGGCGCGAGTCCGGCCACCTACGCCGCTATGTCCACCTCGGCACCGGCAATTATAACGAAACCACCTCCAAGCTCTACACCGATATTTCCTATCTCACCTGCAAGCCAGAGTATGGGAATGACGCTTCTCTTTTCTTCAATGCTGTCACAGGTCGCTCCAAACTGCTGCGTTTCCAGCGCCTAGTCCCCGCCCCTACCGCCATGAAGCCCGAGCTGCTAGACCTCATCGCCGGCGAGGCCGAGCGCGCCAAACAAGGCCTGCCCGCCCGCATCATCGGCAAGGTAAACTCGCTGCAAGACCCCGAAATTATCAACGCCCTCTACAAAGCCTCCCAGGCCGGCGTCGAAATCCGCCTCAACGTGCGCGGCATCTGCTGCCTCAAGCCCGGCGACCCGAAATACTCGAAAAATATTGAAGTTATCTCCGTCATCGACCGCTTTCTCGAACACGCCCGCCTATTTTATTTCCATCAGGGAGGAAACGCCGGAGTCTATATTTCCTCGGCGGACTGGATGACGCGCAACCTCGAAAAACGTGTCGAGCTGATGGTTCCCATTGAGGAACCCCTTCTTAAGCGGCGACTCGTCCGCATCCTTGAAGCCTACTTCCAAGACAATACACAGTCCTCCCGCCTACTTCCCGACGGCAGCTCCCAACGCATCGTCCGCGCCAAGGGCCAGAAGGCTTTCCGCGTGCAAGACCATTTCTATCAACAAGCAAAAAAAGCCGCTAAAGCTCGCGAGCACGAACGCGCCATGACCTTCGAGCCCCACGTCCCGGCCGAATGACAGTGAAGCGAGCATTCCTGTCTGTCTTTTTAGTTTGCTGGGAGTCATTAGTGAGTTCTGATGTCTATTGATCCAAAAATCAGCGCACCTCATAAAGTCCTTTCTGCCACATACGGATTCGAGAAACTTTCTGCTCAAACATTTTTGAAATCAACAATTTTCCAACAATCGGACAGATATCTGGTGAGATCTGTGGGTAATTTATTTGAAAAACAACTGGATTCCCCTTGAATATCAGGCAGAATAGTCAACGAATCCTAATACATTATCATGAAATCAAAAAAGAATCTGACTCGCTTCACTTATGAAACAGCTGCCTTCGAAGGATGGAGGCTATGCATCAGCCGCGCCGGGACCACCTTCACCCGGTATTTCCCTGACAAGAAACTCGGCGGACCCAAAAAATCACTAGCAATTGCTGAGACGGCTCTAGAAGAGGTGAAGACAATCATCGAAAACTCCAAGCGCGTTGATGGAAAACTTAGCCCCGCCACCATCAAGAAGGTTGAGAAACTTCTCAAAGACGCCGTCGTTTGATTTGATGAAGAAGACCGATTCGACCGTGACTTATTTCCAGTCGCCACAGGCCTTCATGAACAAACCACCCTCCGCATTCTGCGGAGCTTAGTCCTCGCAAGCTTCATCCCAGCAGATTTTGTTTGCTGCTGACTGCGGCTGAAGCGCGGGGGCTAGTAGTAATGAATACGTATTTATTAGTGTCATTTAATGTGGGCTAGACATGGGTTCGATCCTATCCCGCGATCCATAAGGTCAACCCGCATATTTTAGAGCATATGCTGCGACCTAACCACCAGCTGCCAAGGTTACTATCTCAACACGTGCGCTGTCTTGAATCAAAATTCTTGAATAATCCCGAGGAAAGATTGCCTGCTCATTCAGTTCTACCACCACCGGTTTACCACCGAAACCGATGCTTTGAAGTAGTTCGTCCAACGTGATGACTGATGATAATTGATGGGGATGCCCGTTGAGTTGAATTTTCATAGTGGTCAAAAGATCATCTCCATTGCGCAAGCTGCTCAGGAAATGGGCAATTCTGGCAGTCCGAGAAATCTTCAAGACAAAAGTCTTGATAGACCTGGAGCAGCGCCTGGTGGTGGCACACCCGCCGCATCCATGGCTCGGAACCCTTGGTGGAACCAAAAAGCCTGAGTCCGCAACGCTTCACTTTATCGTTAGCCGCAGAATTTCGGAGTTTGTAATAGGCTTGGAAGGTCATGCCTTCTTCGTGCATGGCAAGTGGGGCCAGGTGGTTAGCTATCAATTCTAGCGCTTGAGCACGACCGAACAAAGCGACTCGCTGAGCCGAAGATGCCGAGGTCAGCGTGTGTCGGTGCGACCAGAACTTATGATCAAGAGTTTGTAGGAAGTCGATCAGCGGCTTTGCGGCAAAAGGTCGCGCGAGCGCCAGACGCCGGTATTGCGGCCAGACTTTCGCCAGCGCAGTCAACGCACCCACACGGCGATGGGGGTGATTGGCCGGACGTTGGCCGTGAGTTTTCCAAGGAATTGCCCGTTCGCCGGTTGGTTCGCAGCGGGCCCTATTTTTCCACCAGGTATCCCACAAACCACGAAGATAATCTCGGGTGTCGGCCGGCGCTTGTTCGTGCAAATCCGCAGATAGAAATCCAGCAGTTCCAAAAAGAATAGCCTCTGCGGCATCGACCTCCGCCCTGAGGAGCCCGAGCGGCGACCGTTGCGCTAGCAAGCGCATCGCAAGCGCATTTCCGCGGTATCCCAGAGTCTCGGCAGTCGCTTGAAACAAGGCTGCGTCACGCCCGTGAGCGTCTGCTGTCCGCAGCCAACGGGAAGCTTTCAGCCCTGCCCGATAAAGTGCAGCCTCTTCCAGCAAGCGATCAACAGCTCCGACTGGTAGCCCCTTCAGCGGCGCGACACAGCGACCGGGATGAGCGATGGCCACCTCGCGCTGGGGCCGATTCATGGCATCTGAGAGCTGCATTTCGCTGATCACCACCTGCGGGACCTCGCGATGATCCCAAGTCCGGGTGAAAATCCGCCGCGCATCTGATTGAAAAACCACGTGCAAGATCACATCACCAAAGGCGGGATTGGTCGCATGTCCATGTGCGTCCCAGTCTCCAGCCACCGGATCTAACTCCAAGGGGCCTGTTCGCAATTCACCATCGATCTCGACCGCTGCCTGGATGAAATCAGGTCCCGCACCGCGGTTCCATTCGCCAAACTGCACGATTCTAACTTTCCCACCAGTGGTTGTGCGGAAGTCCCTGCCTAAAGCCCCTGCAAACCACAACGCCTGCAACTCCAATTCGGGCGGCAGCACGCTCGCGGCGGTCTCTGCAAACGCCAGCGGCGGATGCCATATCGATTCCAGCAAAAATCCGTAAGTCATTTTAAATTTCCAATAGGTTCTTACTTATTCACCGCAGGCACTTTAGTCGGATCTGCTGACGACGGTGGTGGTGGATCGAGAATATCTAACCAACATTTTAAAGCCTCCGACTCCGGAATAGGCCCGTAATACATCTGTGCATCCCGCAGGCCGCGCACCGCCAGATCTTTGCGATTCGCCACGCGGTCGATAGAAATTAGATGAAAATCTGCGCGCAGCTTGTCCTCGGTTTTCGTGTAATACGCCTTCGCCGTGCGAAACCATTGCGCGGCACCACCAGCATCTCTCTGCTCAAGTAAATCTAGCCCGATACTTTCTGCCAGAACTCCGCTTTTCATTCGCTCCGCCGCCTTTTCCAGCTGCTTTGCTCGCTCGCGTGGATCCGTCTTCCACTCGATAGCTGCGGCCCTAAGCGCTCGGAATTCGATGTCTCCGTCCTGCTTTATTCCGCCGCCAGCAAAGTGCCTAAACGGGCGGTAAAGCGGATCTCCCAGCACCACACCTTGCCATGATGTCACCGGCATCGCCATCCAGCAGGCTTCCCCAAACGAGTATCCGGCAAGCAACCTTTGGTGGAGAATGCCAAAGTCATGTGTTAGGTTGAGATACGGCTCATAGACATTCCCGATCGTGGCCACAGCACCTTTCTCCAACAACGCTCCGCTCCAGTTTTTTGTTCCGTCAGAAAGCTGCTCAGCACTGAACGAATGCAAATGCATCGCCACGGCACCTTTTCGGAATTGGAAACGATTGTTTAAAAACGGCCCGCTCACGTTTCCGTCATACCAACCGTAGTAAAGAGCGGCGTCTGTCATTGGATAGTTGGTCGGCAGCGTGTCATTGAAACGGTCCACCACAGTGGGAATCCCCGCTTGGCCACCGGTTTTCACAACCGATTCCAGCCACTGGTCTCCCTGCGGAAATTTGTTGGCAATGTCCACATAAGCGCGCCCCCACAAGCCAGTTTTTTCCGCGTCTATCGCGTCGTGAATCATTCTCTCACAAGTCGCGTAGCTAGGCGCATCGATCCGTGCCGTCAGCACCAGAAACGGCAGGTTTACCTCAGCAATTGACTTTTCGCTTTGGTAAAATTTGTTCTGCAAAATCCCATTCATTGGAACTCCCTCCACACCGAACATAGCTAGCTCCGAGTCCACCGCCGCCTCATCGTGCCCAGCCACCGGATCTTGTGGAATCGGCGGAGCACCTGGCTTCGGCGCAGGCATCGGCGTCTGCTGGATGCGCAGCGGCACGCCGCGCATCGTCACTAGCACGCGGATGCGATTGGCGGTGGGCAAAGTCACTCCATTCGCGTCCCTTTGCCGCTGCCACCACCGCCGATCCTCGAACTCCCAGCGCAGCGGTTTTAAAATCCACTTTTCATAATCCCCGCGCGAAATATCCGCAGCGACCGGCATATCCAAACCGATCAAATTTCCAGCAGGAATCCCCCGCGCATCGCGATACATTTCCGCGAGTTTCCGAGATTCCGGCACCGCGCGATTGTAAAGCACCGCCACCGATTCAGGCGAAATCGCCGCGCTCGAAACCAGCGAAGCCCCCGCCAGTAACAGCCAAATCAGTGCGCAAATTCTCATCGCGGCAAGCATGCCCGGATACCCGGATCATGCAAGACCCGGCGCAGCTTACAGCGAAATCCGCAAGCCATCCCACGCCATCCGCACACCAGCAGGAAGCTCTTTGGAAATCGATTCCACCTCATACTCATGGCTCAAATGCGTCAACCATGTCTCCCCTGCCCCCAACTCCGCCGCCACGCCCAAAGCCTCGGCCAGCGTGAAATGCGTGGGATGATCCGCTGTCCGCAACGCATCCACGATTAGAATATCCACCCCGCGCAGCATCCGCATCGTCTCCTCCGGAATCCGCTTCACATCCGGCAAATACGCCGTTTTCGCCGATCCCGGATACTCAAATAAATAACCGATCGTCTCCACCGCAGCGTGCTCGACGGGCAGTGGCGTCACCTTAAGATCGCCGTAAAAAAATGGCCCATCTATGATCCGAACATCGGGCCTGACATAGCCGTCTGTCACATTATCCGGCGAAAATGCCCAGCCAAACATGCATTTCAGGGTATCCATGCAGCCCTCCGTAGCATGCACCGGCAGCGGTCCATTTTTCCGCCAGCAAAACGCCCGCAAATCATCGAATCCCGCAACGTGATCCACATGCGCATGGGTGTAAATCACCGCATCGATTGCCCGCAGCCCCTCGCGCAAGGCCTGCATCCGCAAATCCGGCCCCGAGTCCACCAAGATCGTAAAGTCCCCTGCCCGCAACACCACCGACGACCGAAACCGCTTGTTTTTCGGGTCATCCGATGTGCAAACCACACAATCGCAACCAATCACCGGCACCCCCACCGAGGTCCCCGTGCCAAGAAATGTTAATGAAAATTCCGCCGCCATTGCTTCCTGCTGCGACCCTTGCATAATGTTGGGCGTTCCGCAAAACGAATGCTCACTCTTCTCAAAATCCGCAATCTCGCCCTCGTCGATGAACTCGTATGGGAACTCGGCGCAGGCCTCATCAGCGTCACCGGAGAAACCGGCGCCGGAAAATCTGTCATTGTCGGTGCCCTCAAGCTTGTCCTCGGCGAGCGCGCCGAAAAGTCACTCATCCGCACCGGCGAGGAAAGCTGCTCGGTCGAGGCGGTTTTCGAACTCAAGGATCCGCTGGAAATCAACGCCATCCTTGAAGACGGCGGACTCGCTCCCTGCGACGATACACAGTTGATCATCCGCCGTGTGATCGCACAGACAGCGAACCGCCAGTTCATCAACGACTCCCCCGTCACACTCACTTTGCTCAAGCGGCTGGGCGAGCATCTTGTCGATCTCCACGGCCCACACGACCACCAATCGCTTCTATCCACCGAGCGCCAACTTACGATGCTTGACGCCTATGCCGGCGCAGATTCCGCGGTTGCCAGCTACCGGGAATTCTACCGCTCCTGGCGCACCAAATCCGCCGAGCTGGAAGAAATCCGTCATGCGGAAAATGCCAGTGAACAAGAGCTCGACCTACTCCGCTATCAGCTTCAGGAAATAGACGGAGCAAATCTCAAGCCCGAGGACGAGCACGACCTCGAAGACCGCTGGCGGCGCGCCTCGAACGCAAGCCGTTTAGTCGAAGCCGCCGCCGCCGCGACTGCAGCACTCAACGGAGATGACGGAATTCTCGAGCGCCTCACCGAAGTCCAGCGCCTCGTTCGCGATCTTGAAAAACTGGATCCCTCCATCCGCGAGCGCACCGCATCACTCGAAACTGCCTGCCTCGAACTCCAAGATCTCGAAGGTAACCTCGCAGACTACGCCGACGAGCTCGACATCAATCCCGCCGAGGCAGCGACGTTGGAAGAGCGCGTGAATTTACTCGAATCGCTCAAGCGCAAATACGGCCCATCGCTCACCGACGTACTTGCCCGCCGCGATGCCGCAGCCGCCCGCCTCGACACCATAGAAAATCGAGGTGAAAAGCTCGAAACACTCGAACAAGAGCTCGCCGCCTGCCGCACAAAGTTAGACACAGGCGGGAAATCTCTCGCCACTCTCCGCCGCAAAGCTGCGCCGAAGCTCGCCAAAGAAATTTCCGGTCAACTCAAAGATCTCGGCTTCAAGCAGTCCTCCTTCGAAGCCCCGCTCAAAACGTTGCTGGAGCCCGGTCCGCAAGGCTTGGAATCCATCGAATTCCAATTCGGCCCGAACCCCGGAGAACCGCTGCTACCACTCCGCCAAATCGCGTCCTCCGGCGAAATTAGCCGCGTCATGCTCGCCGTGAAATCGGCACTCGCAGACCAAGACGCCACGCCACTCATGGTTTTCGACGAGATAGACGCCAATGTCGGTGGTGAGGTCGCCTGCGCGGTGGGCCGGAAAATGGCCGCGCTTGGCACCCGCCATCAAGTCGTGGCCATCACCCATTTCCCACAGGTCGCCGCCATCGCGACACACCACTTTGTGGTGGAAAAAGAAGTCTCGGGCGGCCGCACCCGCTC
>JANMYL010000172.1:0-14738 GCA_031382045.1 Akkermansiaceae bacterium
CCGCCTGTTCTCAAGAAAACCCGCCTCTGGGGCACCGACCTCAGCGGCTCCATGCAAGGCGCAGGCGGAGTCGGCGGCATGCTCTCCGAATCTTCCCAAATAACTTCTAACCCAATAACGTTTAACTCTTCCTGCCCAACCTACGACGGCAACGTCTCCGAATACCTCGACTCCACCGGCCAAGTCACCGCCCATTTTGAATACGACCCGTTCGGAAATACCGTAGTCAATACCGACACCAGCAACCAATTCGCCTACCGCTTCAGCACTAAGCCCATAGACATTGCAACCGGCCTCTACTACTACGGTTATAGATATTACAACCCAATGACCGGCCGCTGGCCATCTAGAGATCCGATTGAGGAAAAGGGTGGGGTGAATCTGTATGGGTTTGTGGAAAACGAACCGATAGGAAGATGGGATGTTTTGGGGCTGACGTGGGTTTGCACATGGGGTGGTCGTGTAAACGGGAAATTTCCACCCATAGATACACTACCAGCCGAGTCGTTTCCTGAATGGAACAAGGGTACGGCGACAAGCGAGACGCGAGATGAAGCTGCTGCTAAGGCCAAAGCAGAGTTATTGAAAAACCAAAAGGCTTATATAAAAAATTTAATGGATTTAAGCCTCGATCCAAACAATCCATCGATAATGAGCCAAACGCAAGATCCAAAGCCGACGTGCGAAGAACTTCCTGAATGTCCTCAACCACCAAAGGATCCACCTGCCGATAGATTAGGATGATCAAAAAATGCTGTAATTTACACTATGAAACTATCTTTAAATTTGTTTGCGTTTGTTTATTTATCTTTTTGTCAAATTCTGGCTGCTTCGGCAGAATTTAAACTGCCTTCAGAGTTATCAACTGCAACTAGAATAAAACTTGTTGTCGAAAATAATGGGGTAGAAACTGACGTTGATCTGAAGGTAAAAAGTAAATGGGTTTTCAAAAAAGACGAACTAGATAAGATTTCTTCTAAAGTTGTCTGGCTTGCTTTTGTTTGGGATGGAAAAAGACATCCTCAAGTCTTACAAGTGCAAAGAGGAAATGTTTTGATATTTGCAGATAAACTTGATCTGACTTATGAATTTGAAATTCCTCTTGATAAGTTTCTTTCAGGTCTCTGGGAGCTTAAATGAAACGGGTCAGGAAAAGCGCCTAAATGGGGTCAGTAAATGGGGTCAGAGCTCTCGTATTAACACGTAAATGGGGTCAGAGCTCTCGGATTAATACGTTGATCACGTATTGTTAATCGGTTTACTCTGACCCCATTAATTAACAATCTATCACCTCCGTTATCGACAAATCCGAGTTCACCTAAAAGCGTTTTAAGTGACAGACAATTGACATTGTAGCTGTTGGGTGGTGTGCAGCTCTTTGATATTCTAACATTTCACTGGCCTCGACGGGTATAAACCGCCGCTACAAGCGACTCATTTGCGGGCGATGGAACCGCAGTCGATGATACCACGGCCGATGGAACGCTTGTAGCGTCGCTTTATAAGCGTCGTAGCTGCTGAGTGGTGCGAAGCTCTCTTCGATATCCTAACACCTCACTAGCCTCGACGGGTATAAACCGCTGCTATAAGCGACTCATTGGCGGGCGATGGGGCCGCCGCTGGTGGGACGTTTGATGTGGGTAGAAACGGGACAAATCAATACCCCATTTTGGCTGCTATCCTTCCAGTTATGGACTTAGCACGACCTCGAGACGATAGAACATTTTCGAAGGATTGGGGGCTTGGTCGCGGATCAAAAGAAGAGAGCCAGATGAGCCTTGGAAAATCCCTCCAGCGATCGTGTTTGTCGCCGTCGGGCCGTTGAAACTATAGATTTGCTCCGCGAAGCCTAGCAGATCCGCTGAGCGCTTGACCATCCAGCGAGTGTGAGGTCGGGCATTATTTTCAATCCCAAAGGTCAAGATAGGATCACCACCACTCATCGCGATCCGCAGATTTTTCGGAGAAGAACCATCCGCAGCAAATGGATCGGTGCCGACAGCTTGTTCCACGCCATACACCGAGCCATCGTTATCCCAATCCGTATCCCAGAAGCGCGCCAGATCGGCTCGGCCTTGGTATTCTGCCGCCCCGGAGTCGGCGGCTAGATTGATGGGAAAACCACGCTGGTCACCGGAGAAGCTGATGTTCGGTGCGCGATTGATGGCAGAGGATTGCGGCAATGGCGGCATGGTGTGAGTCACGCTGCCGTAGTCGCCAAGTGGTGCGAGATGGGCGAGCACTGGCGTCTCGGTAGTTCCGACATCATTGCCATTTGCTACGGTTTCGTTGGTTCCAGAATTGGTGCCATCCCCGATCACGCAATGAGTTACTAGGGTGCCGGTGCTTCGATTCCGGAAATCAGGGCCGATTCCGCTGGCACTGGTGTTTGCGGCGAGGATGCAGCGTTCGAGATTTAAAAAACCTCCTTGGTTGAGAATCGCACCTCCACCATCGGTTACCGGACTGGTTCCAAGGTTGCGATTTCCGATAAAAGTGCAGTGCAAGATCCGGGCATTGCTAAACACAGTGACCGCACCTGCTGAATTTCCAGTTCCTGAGTTTTCGACAAATGTGCAGCGCTCTAACTTGATGTCCCCCGCCGCACGGATCGCGCCCACGCCATTACATTGATAGAATGTCGAGCCGCTGGCCGTCAACAAGCCGCCACCGCTGACGACGATTCCGTCCGCGCTCTCCACCGTGACATTTCGCAATGCAAGGGCTTCTCCGATTGCGACATTGATTCCCATCATCGGATTGAAGCCGAAGCGGACCCGCCCGCCGTGCGAGCCACCGTCGATGATCGTATCCCGAGGGCCGGTTGCGAGATTGATGGCTTCTATCCGCGAGGCCGCCACACTCAGACCACGGTAGTTTGTATCAAAAGGTAGAAGACCGATTTGACTAACGATGCCGGTATCTAACTGTAAGTTGTAAATTTTCAAACCAGTCACGTCATTGACCGAAAAAACTCCTACGCCATCATCGGAGATATCGAAGCCATCATAAGATCGAGCAGCGGTTGGCGATTTGAGTGCGAGTAGCGGAGTGAGTGATCCATCATTGGCACTAGGAATACCATTGGGTCCGCCGATGCGCCAGAGGCGGGCATCTGCATCAGTCAACGCGAAGAGAGTATCTAATGAAGGGCCCTTGCCAGTGTTATGATGTGCAATCGCCGTGAACCCTGAACTGACCAGCGGGGTATCGATGCCTATAAGGATTCCTGTATTAGGATTGAGCCGTAGATTCATTCCATTTTCTTGCGTGATGCGGATGTAAGAAGCGGAGTCTCCCGATGAATCAATAATGGTTTTAAAATCAAACCCATAGTTCGCCGCACCGGGTAAGTTGGTGCTAAATGGTGCGCCGCCGACCAAGCTGGCAGCACCCGTTACCACATTGACCCGGTAGAGGCGACCCACATCATTCTCTATCCCAGAAACGACGGTGATCCCCAGCATGTAGAGGTCACTCAGGAAGGTCTCGTTTCTGAAGTCCATCGCGACGATTTTCTCGGAAGGCTGTAAGCCGGTGATGGCGATATCTTTGGCAATTACGGATGGCTTATCCCGCTCTGCGCGCACCAGCCGATTTCCACTGCGGATCAGATAGTAAGCACCTGAATGAGGGAAGGTCACACGCCCACCCGCCGCTCCAGCCGCAGCAGCGGCTGCGGTAAGTGACCCTGGGCCCGTATTGCTGCTCGTGGTCACCTCATAAGTACGAAGGCTTTCCCACGTCGTCGCCACGGTGAGATCATCCCATGCCGTCAGCCCGTCTCCCCCACTGGCAACACGCACTGCCGTGCTCCAGTGCGTACCGGTGTAAGGGCCGGTGGCCGCCGGTATGTTAGAAGCTTCTGTGCCGTTCACGTTCGGATTTACATAGAGCGAGACTACATCCGCAGCGAAGTCGATTTTCGCCACCAGGGTGTAGGTCTCACCGATGTTCACCGTTACTCCACTTTCCGCGATCGGTGGAAAGCCCGCGAGATCGTAAATCCCGAACACGCCACGCCCCGGGAAGAGTCCGAATTGCAAGCGCTCCGTGCCGAAATCAAATGAGCTCAACATGCACCAAGTCGTCCCGGTGCCACGGGTCATCGTGATTCGATAGTAAATTTTCTTATCAAAAGTCGCTGGATTCACGGCACCTTCGCCTTCGCGAGTTAGATCTGGTCCCCCATATTCTCGGATGACGCCGCTATCCCCAGTGTAAAGAATTCCACCGGCGCAAGCAGACGCACCCGGCAGGCCCGGTTCATTATCCCAATCCGACGAAAGGCGAGTGTGAAAGCGATAGGTCGCTTCTTGCCGGAAATCCCAAAACACCCCACCCGAGGCATCGAGAATAGATCCCTTGTAATCGAATGGCTCGTAACCGATGAGCTGCGCCTGCGCAATCATTGGGGAAAAAATAATACCAAACAAAATCCCAGTGATGGAGGAGAGCTGATGCATGAGCGCCAGTCTTCTATTACCGCGTGAGAACTGTAAATAGGTAAAATTACGTAATCCGATGGCTAAACAGTCATAGAATAGATCGTGCCGCCGCAGTCCGCGTCTCGGTGCGAGTTTTTTGCAAAATCATCTGCACATGTTTCTCTACCGTCCGGGGTGAGCGCCCGAGAATGGTGGCGATTTCCTTGTTGCGCTTTCCTTGCGACATCCAGTGGAATACTTGAGTCTCCACTGGACTCAGCATTTCTGAAGCTTTCGTTGGAACTTCTCTCAGTTTTTTTTACCAATTCCTCACGGCCACGGATATGAGTAAAAATCGGCTGCAAGATGACTCTCGTTAGATTTAGCCAGTCGATCTCTTGCGCGGAAAACTTGCGATCGGACCGCGCCAATACTGGCATAAATATTGTATCCCGGCTCGCCTCACCCTCGTCGATTTGGAAGGAAACCACATGAGTGAAGCCGAGTGGATCATTCACCTCAGCGCGGAATGGATTGAGCTGCCACTCTCTAGCAGAGATTACATCCAGTGGCCCCAAAGGACCGCGGGTCGGGTCTGCCAGCATGATTTTCAACACGGGATTGTGTCCACGAAAGACTAACTGCACTTCAGCGATAGACTGCTCCACCGGTGCTAACGCATGGAGTAACAACGACTGCTGCCCCTCTATCTTTGCGAATGTGCGCGGCTCCCCGACCCACAAGCATTGGCTCAGATCGAACCACTCGCTATATCTTTGCAAGGTCACCCTCCGCGCTTCGGCAATCGTTCCCACCTCCAGCACCTGCGCGATTAGTTCTGAGACCTTTCGCTCAATAGTGGTCGGTAAATGGGTTCCTGCTTTTTTCATGCAAGCCATTTTATAACTCCCATTTAAATGTGAACCAAGGAGTATTTGTGCATCTTACTTTCGAATTGATGGCAGATCTCCTCGCTGGTGGCAGTGAGTGTGCAGGAGGTGGAAGCTTGGAGGTGCTCACCGCCCGGCGCAACCTCAAAGCCATTCGGCGGTTTTAGCGGTCTGTATCCTGGATATATACTGCCGCACATCAATATTTGTGGTAATGCAATTCCGCATTTCCATCGCCGTGATGGACTACCTACGAAGACTTATCCGCCGAGTTACGCCACCGTTTCTACAAATCTTGAGGTGCGTGAGTATACTGCACAAATTTTAAGTGACAGACAAACTGACAGCATTGCACTACGGTTTACGACGCCGCAGTGCAGGACTTGCATTCGGGAGTCGTTTTTGAAGAGTCATGCGTTCTTGAGGTTGAAATCGGCTTACGGGTTAATTTTATTGCCGCAAAGAACGCAGACAAGGTATCTGGCAAAGAAAAGCAGGCGCTTGTAGACATGGCGAGGGCGGACATGGATGCCTACAAGGAGTTGAACAGGCAATTGCCTGATCCGCTCCCGGGGAACAAAGTTTGTGGACCGAAAGCGCATCCCAGCCGTGGTCCACATTCGCAACAGCCCATGGTCACGTCGGTTCTGTGGGTCACGTTCCAATTACAGGTGCAAACTAATGACACTCCCGCAAACTTCGACGTGCTTGCCAAGATCTCGGGTTGAGTATTAATGAACCGTTTCTACTGACGGTGCGTGAAGGCATTCGCATCAACGCGCAAGCCTTGTTGCCCCAGCTCGGAGGACCTAAGGGTATGATAGTCTTGAACCGCTACGACGACTTGTGTGACACCGCATCTGAGTTACCACGCATAGGTTACGGCTATAGCGTCTTGGATGAACTTTTACCCTTAGAGGATTACCACTTGAAATCTTACGTCGAAATGTTTTCCGACTGGGGATGGGATAAAGTTAACGAAAGGAAACCGGACTGGATGAATTGATGACTTGCTGCAAATGAGGAGGCGTATCTCTGAGGCCAGGGAAAGCGCCGGGATAAACCGGCTTGAAATTGAGAATGAAAGAGTCTCACAGAGAAAACCTAGCCAGTAGCTCTGGCCACGAACCCTACGCTGGGAGCAGTAATGTTCCGGGTGCAGCATGGACAAGTGGAGATGCAGGCCAGCCATCGAGCTCCGAAATCAAAGTTCCCGTGTGCCGACCTTGTATTGATATCTCTGGGGTCAGGTGAGAATGGCGCTAACTTAAGAAAAAACATCCATTTTTAAAAGGTTGCATAAACCATGTATCGAAGCTTTGGAAGGTGGGCTTTTATCTTTGTTTTCCGAGGTTTCTGGGATTCTTCCGTTCCTGCCATACTACTGCGCTCGATTGCCTGATTTTATCCCAAACGGCCCTTAAGTTAGCGCCTTTAGGGTCAGGTGACGCATTTCAACAATTTTCAATACTCGCTCATCACCCTGCATCCTACCGTGGAAACCATCAGCCACGAAGCCCTCGGCCGCCAGCAATTCGTCTCCACCTTCCGTCTCGGGAGCCACCATCCGACGAGGTTCAGAATTAGCCCGGCCAGATCGAAACTCTCGATCTGGCAAGCCTTTCCGTGCCCAAATCCAAATTAAAGAAAAACGCCAAAAAGGACCTTGATTCAATCTGACACTGCCGGCCTCATTTTAGGGGACTGCTGAAGGGTGGTGAACGCGAATGGAAATCACGGCCCCGTGACGCGGAGGCGGGTGAATTTTCTGGTGCCGAGCGGTGCGGGGTAGGTGTATTTCACGTCGTTGCCGTTGACGGTGACGTTTCCGCCGAGGGTTTCGGGAATCCAGATGCCAGTGAGGGCTTCGGAGGTTTCCACCCGGTAGTCGATGCCGTAGATGCCGGAGTAGGTGGCGGATTTGACCCAGGTGATGCTGAGCACGCCGCTGGTCTCAGATACGCCGGGCAGGGCGGTATAGCCGGTGGTGCTGGTGGTGCCGCCGAGGAAGAATTCTATGCCGTTGGGGACGCCGTCGGTGTCGTGATCAAGGTCGATGGTTTGGGCGGTGGCGTTGGCGGATTTCCAGTTGGAAAACCCCGCTATCTGGGTGGTGGCTGATGTGATGGCGACATTGTCAAAGATGACCCGGTTACCGGCATTATTCGCGTTTTCGATGCCGAGAACGATCGTGAGATTCGCGCCGATGCGACCGACGAGTGCGGCACCTTGGTAGGTTCTTGAAATTTGCTGAAAGCGTCCGCCGTTGGGGAGGGCGGGGTTGACCGAGGAAGTAGGGGTGAGTTGAACTCCGTTTGCTAGAAGGTGAAATGCGAGTGGGCCTTGGATCGGTCCGTCATCCGGGCCACCGACCATGGCTGAGATGGTGTAAGAGCCACCGTTTTGAACGGTGCCGAGGGCACTTGCGGATTGAATGCGCCCATCACCTCCCCATGCCGCAAAGAAATTCATGCCGGTGGAGCCATCCATTCCATTGGCCTGCAGATCGTTGCTACTTTGTAAGGGAGTCCAACCTGGCAAATCGACCGTCGTGCCGGTGCTGCCGTCTGCGTAGTTGACGGTGCCGCCAGTAAGCACGATGCCATTGCCGACGCCTTTTGCGTAGGAGCTACCGTCTGCGAAGGCGGCGGTGACGGTGTAGGCGGTCCCCGGCTTATACATTTGGAAATTCCCGTTGGTAACAAATACGTCACCAGCGGAGACAACGCGCTCAGAAATCATCAGATTGCGTTTCGGCAGGGACAGGATAAGAGCGGTGACGCTGGAGGCCACGAACCGCAGATCCGCGCTGAAGTAGTTGTCGCGGTTCGGTTGATAGTAGAAGTTGCCTTCAGGCGTTTGCGCGAGCGAGAACCACCAGCGGTTGTTGTCCAGCAGCTGCCGGAAGCTTGCCGGGTCCAGGTGTGCTCCCATCGCGGCGTAGGCCATGCCGATGGTGGGGGAGGCATGCGTGTCGGGAAAACTCTGGGGGTGGGCACCCATGAAGCGGGCGTGGCCAATGGCGCGGGTGGCATAGGCAGGCTCGGTGTAGGGGCTCATCCAGTTCGCGATGGCTGCCACGCCGGTGCGGCCGGGGTCGCCCCAGTCGTTGGGGCCGCCGCCTTGGCCATCGGCATACCAGACGTAGTTGTTAGCGCCAGTTCCTTTCGCAAGAAAATTATAGGCCGCGTCGAGACGGGTGCGATCCACATTGACACCGACACGTTTCATCAAAGCAAGGGCGAGGGCTCCCTGGCCGGTCGTCATGCAGATGGGTCCATAGCCCTCGAATCCGGGGTTGTGGCCCCAGCCGCCGAAGCCGGAAACTGTCGGGTCTGACCCGAAGGCACCGGGAACGATTTGAGAAACATTTTTGTATTGGCTGGCGACCAGGTAGCTGTTGAGGGTGTTCAGCTTGGTTATTACCCATGCAGCGTTGGTCTTGTGGTAATATTCCGACAAGTAGATCGAGGCGGCGAGATACTTCCAGTTGCCAAGTTGGCCGGCCGGGATCGGTTCATTGGTTTCATTGTCGTAGTAAGTAGCCAGCTTTCCGGCAGCCGTCATGCTCGCAGCACTGCCATCGCTCATAAGGGCAAGACCGGCGAAGATATTATTTTCGTGGCCTCCGCTCCCTCCCCAGGACCCATCTTCATCTTGGGTCTGCCGGAGATAAGTCAGCAACTGACTGAGAATGAGGTTAGACTTAGGGCAGTTTGACGGGAAGGTCGGCGAAAAGCTGCCATACACCTGACCTACATTGATGGTGACGCTGAGGGTGCTACCGCCTCGGGTCAAAGTGACTCCGAGTAATCCATCGACGCCCTGGGCGTCATCGAGGGCGATTCCGAATTCGCTGATCGGCCCTGTGGCTCCGAAGACATCTACATCGTAGCCATCCTGATGATCTGCTGTGAATGGCTGTCCTTCGATTCCGGTGATCACGTCATTGACTCGAATACCTGCTGAGGCGGCAGGCGTTCCGGCGAAGACATATTTCACCACCAGAGAGCGAGGGGCGGCCGGATCGAGTTGAACCCTCAATCCTGTGATCCCGAGATTGTAGAACCACCCCGGGACGGCAGAGTCGGGAGCGACGTCTGTCCTTTCCGACCACGGGTAAGCGCCGTCGTAATCGACCTGCGCTGTGAGCGGCAGACATGAGAGAGCTAAGGCTAGCAGTGGAATGATCTTTTTCATGGTGATGAGGTTTTTTTGATGGGTTTGGTGATTTTGGAGAATGATTTGATGGTGATGCGGACGGGAGTTCCCTTGGCGGGCAGTCTACCCTGGCTCACCGACCAGACCTTGTCGTTGGTCCGTGCCTCGCCGGGGAAATTGACCATGGCCGAAGGGTTGTTGAATACGGCGATGATATCGCCGGTGGCCTCGGCCCGGAACCCCGTTTTCGTGATCAGCGAGCCGGTGTATAGCCAGGGCCCCGGCGGCATGGCCTCACCGGCGGCGGTATTTTTTACCAGATCGTTCACCGTGCAGGCCGTTTCCGAGCCTTCATTCTGCCAACTCGCGAAAATCGCGAGACGTGCTCCGCTCTTGGTATCTTCGGGCACTTCCGGGTATTTTCCGGTGGGACGGTGGTCGGGTGTGACGATCTCGAACAATTCCGGCGACGTAGGATAGCCCAGCAACTTGAAGGCGAGGTTGAGATCAGTCGGGCTGATGGTGCATGAGAAGAGCGACTCGTGGATCTTTCCTTTTTCGGTGACGAGCAGGAATTCGATAAGACCTCCGGTTTGGTTGACCTGTGCATCGAATGAGATCTCGCGCGTGCTTTTCCGGAAAGTGATGCCACCTACGATGTGTTGATCTTCATCTATTTTCCGCACTTCTCCGGGGACGGCGGCAGGCTTGATCGCGCCAGTTTGCACCAGTGGGTCGGTGGAGCGGACATCAGGGGCTGGCAGGCGGGTATCCTGCGCGCTCGTGGCCATTGTCGAGCAACCCATTAGGCAAAGCATCGCCGGAAGCAGTCGGACACGCTGCCGCCACGCAAGCAAGAGAAGCACTTGCGGTTTAATATTCTCAAAAATCTGCATCATGGGCTTGTTGTTTTCGGTCCGGGTGGAATTGGGGCGTTGGCGTCACGAACAGGCGGACATCGGCTTACGGAAAGTCACGGTATAGTTTACCGGCTCGTTGACGAGGATTGGACCACCGCTTTTGTTGCCCTCGAAAGAAGTCAGGGTTGGCGGAGTGGTGTCGGAAACAGAGGTCATCTGCGCAATATTGTAAAAAATGATGCGGTTGCCAATGGTGTTGGCGTCCGGGCTGGCGATCCGAATTTTCGAAGTTTGGCCGATGTAAGCAGCAAGAGCTGTCGCACCATAGGTGCCGGAGATCATCTGGAAGCCCTCATTCTGTGGCGTTGTCTGATTGACAACCGAAGAGTGGGTGGTTCCCGTTCCGCCAACCATGATGCTGATAGTGACGGTTTCGCTGGGCCCGATAGTGTAGAACGTGCCGGTTGTCTCGATGATGTGTCTGATGGAGCTTCCCCATGCCGTGGAGAGATTGAGAGACAACGAACTGCCTGGGCCGTTCGGGAGAAGATCAGCGCCCCCTTGGATTTTTGTCCACCTGGGAAGATAGACCGTGGACTCTGTCGTGCTGTTCCTGTAATTTGCCGTGCTACTGGAAATGGTCAGACTGGTGGTTGCGATAGGATTGGATATGCTGGCCGTAGCCAGGCGATCGAGGGTGTTTTTTATCGGATTGAGTAAATTCAGTATTTTCATGCCGATTTCAGTTTAGGGTTCTTTAAGCGTGAGCGATGTTTGGGACTCGGTGCTCGGGGGGGCTGGAAATGCAGACGGATTGTAGGAGTGGTGATACTTGGCTTGAGTGGAAATGGCGGCAAAAAATGGACCACTGCATAACATCACCAAAGATTTGATTCCGAAATGGGGTGAAGGGAAGAATTAATATCTCGAAAACTGATCCTAAAATGACCAATTCATGAGCAAGGGATGCAGCGGACTGACAAATCTCCAAAAAGCCATCCGGCGGCTCACTCAATGCACCGTGAAGGTTATTCGTGGGTTTAAAAATCATCTGGATGGAAGGCGCTCATGGCTCCAAAGCTGGACACCGTTGAGGCCTTATTTACCCCCCATTTGGTGCAGTCGAAGGGCTTAACCTGCGGATCAATCTGTGCATGAGGAAGTCCAATGGATATCGCAGCTTTGAACTGCTGCAAATATCTCTATTTTAAATATTTGATAAACTTAGTGAACTAAAATTTACCCCGCAGATTTTGCTAAAAAAACCATATTTTTTACCATTGTCAGTCCGCGAGAGATAGGTGAATATAGTAGAAATGAAATCTGTATCAACCCAAAGGACTACTGCTTGGATAGGAATAAATCACCAGCAATGGCCAGTCATTCAATGGAAAAATCTCATTCAATTCATGGACCAGATGGTCTATAGCGTTATTATTATTTCGCTAAGTTTTTTAACTATAGCTGCCGCGTCGCCAGTTGTTTCCACTTACCCACAGACTGCCACGCTAATCCCATGGGAAGACCAGATACATATGCAAAGCTATCTGGATGCAGATGCAGCCCTCGCCATGCCGCTTGGGTGTCGGCTTGAACCGGGTCGCGATTATGTCCCTGTTAACCATGCTTCAATTTCACCTGCCAGCGGCTGGGCGCCGCCCATCACACTCAGATCGGGGATGCGGCTCTATGGTCTGGGCAGTCGAATGGTGGACATGACTTTAGTTGGAGGTTCTGATGATATCTACCTCAGTGGTCTGGCTTCGGCAGCCGTGACTTTTACAGCTGGCGCAGAGATTCGTAACATCACTCTAAATCGTTGCCAATATATGGCAGTCCGTGGCACCGGTTGTCGGATCGACGGGCTTTCATGGCATGATGCCTATAACTCAAGTAGCCGTTTCGATTGTAGCGCGACGGGATATGTCAGAAACTACCGACTCATCCGCAGCTCGGATCAAAGCAATAGCCAACCGTATTCAGTATTAGGAAACCTCACGGAAATTTCCTACGGTAATATCATCATCAACGGCATCTATCTCAACGGAATCAGTCCGCAAGGACCGCGGATCGAAATGCGGAATGTCCGTGAATGGCAAACCATCATGCTCGATGCAGAAAACTATGCCGGCCCCTCGAATCCATGGTTCGGACCAAAAGACGTCGCCTCTGTCCGCGCGCTTGGCACGAATGGCCTCGCCAATAATGACCCGATCTGGGAAACCAATTCACCAAGTATTCTATTCGTCAGTGATCGACTCGGCACCTATAATGGCGTGCTCGGAAAATCCACCGCTCCCGGCCACCGCTACCTACCCGGTGTGCGGTCGATCGTTTCAATAGATATGCCACCAGAAATTTTACCTTGGAGTGCGGCGAAGACTTATCGGTATTTAGAGAACACTGTAAGTCAAGGTATCAAGTATCATTCCCTCACAGCCGGGAATTTAAATCATACCCCCGCAACCAGTCCGAGTTATTGGGAAATGATCGAATGGTTCGGTTTCGATCACTTTTTCGAGCCAGCAGCCACTCCTGAACTAACTGCCTATTTGTTTAACAACTCCGGCCAAGATGATCAGCCGCATCGGGTCAACAATGATAACTCACTTGCTCATCTTCCGGCATCAAGCTCGGCACTATTACGCGCCACAGTCGCTGCACCAGTCACAGGTATGCAGCCATGGCGACCACCCTCCTATGAGACTCCGCCGTCTGACTTTTCGGCCTTGCCCGAGCTCAGTCGCAGCCGGGCCAGCATTCAAGCAGAACTCGACAACCCATCAGGCTCGGCTTGCGTGCTGCTCACTGCCGGGATTTACACCCTTGATGGACCTCTAAAACTGGGCACTCGTCTCGATGGCAAGCGGCGTATTCTCATAGGAGCGGGCAAGGCCAAGACCGTTTTGCGGGCGAGCTCCGTTACGAATGACTTGATCCAGTGGTCGAGTAACTGCGCCACGCTGACCGGCCTTGATCTCATCGGCCTAACACTCCAAGGGGGGAACTGGGGGATTCAGATTTTTTCACCACAAAATACCGATGGTAGTTGGCCCGGCTGGATGTGTGTCGATTCCCTGCTCCAAGACGTATGCATTCGTGACATGGCTGCTGGCGGATTCTACCTTCATCATCTTCATGGCATGGATAATAATACTTTTTCAGGAATGGATCTTGTGAACTGTCCCATCGGTTGGAAACAAACTTCTAACGATTTAGATTCGGTTTGGACCTACATGGATAAAAACATGTTTACTCAATGCCAATGGCTTAACTGCGGCGTGGCGCTTGATCTCATCAGCAGTCGCCCATCGTCCCATAACATTTTTCTGGAATGTCGTTTTCAACACAATAGCACCCGAGTGATGCTGAGTAACCATAGCTTGCTGGCGTGGATCAATTGTGACTTCACCGATAATGCAGGCTCGCCAATGATTTACGATGTGGGGGAAAACTTTTTCATTTCATCGCGCTTTCATGACTCTGGCACGGCAGGCTACACGGCCGCCGCTTTTTTCGATGGTAGCAATGCCGTGATGGAAGGCTGTATTTTCACCCGAGATCTCGCCAGCACCACCACGGTTCTGAGCGAAGCAAATCTCGGCTACTCGAACGGCACATTGATACCCGCCGGACAAATGCAGAATCAACTTCAATGGGGCGTTAACAATCGGAAATTATATCTGCTTAATAGCAGAGTCGCCATGCCGCTGGGCCAGTGGAATAATGGCATGTCGATCAATAGTCGCTTAGAATCGCCGCTGGACTTTGCCCGTGCTGGAGCCATCGCCTATGCTGACGCAGACGCTCCAGAAGGCACCGGTGCACCACTACCCGACTCTAGGCGGCACTACCAAATCGTAGATGCTTCTCAGATGAGCGCAGCCACACACACCAGCACTTTATTGGTGGACAGGCCCTACACGGCAGCACTGATTCCTCAGCAGACAGGTCTACCTGTATGGACGTCTGGGGCATCAGTGCTTAAGGTTAAAAATACCACGGTTACAATTCCGCCCACGGTTAATTCAAGCTCTGCACTATATAACTACACTGCACGTGGCTTGCCGCCCGGACTCGAAATCAGCCAAACCACCGGTGTTATCAGTGGTATTCCGACGGTGAGTGGTAGTTGGCTGGTACCGCTGCGAGTGAGCAACAGCAAGGGTAGTGGTGGTGCTTGGCTCACAATTCAAATCACTGACCTACCGCTGACGTCACTAGAAATTTGGAGGCAGTTACATTTTCACCAAATTTCCAATGACGGTGTTGCGACAAACACAGCAGATCCCGACCGCGACGGGCGGAGTAATCTCATCGAATATGCTCTCGGAACCTTACCGAATATCTCCGACCTTGGCAGCCCGACTCAGCTTACTCAGCAGACAGCTCCTGCGCGT
>JANMYL010000197.1:0-1773 GCA_031382045.1 Akkermansiaceae bacterium
CGGGAAACGAAACTTTCACACCCTGCTTGAGCAGCTTGTCGATCTCCCGGTTCGCCTCCGCCAGACTCAGCGCCGTGCGATCCCGGCAAATCTCCTCCACCGCCCCCTCAATCGCCTCCACCGGCAGATCCGGATTGAGACGACGGAGCGCTGGCTTCAGCCGGCCAGTGAGAACCACCTCCCGCTTGCCATCCCGCCCCTGATTGCTCACACCGCCGCTCCACTCGTCGTAGCAATTCACCACCTCCCAGCCCAGCTCATGCTGCATGAACTGGACCGCCGGTTGCTCGACGAGGTGGTCTTCGGTGTAGCCGCTCATTTTCCCATGGCTATGGCGATCATCGCGAAATGTCGATCCCGTTCCAACAGCTCCACCCCATGGCGGCGAGCGCAGGCCGAAACCAGCACATCGCCGAAAGGCACATTCACCCCGGATCGCAGGCAAATTCTCGCAACCTTCGCCGCTTCCTGCCAGCACTCCGGGTCGAATTCCAGCCAGACGCACAGACTCCGCGTCATTTCCAAGCGAGCCTCCTCCCGTTTCCCACGAATACCCTGATAAAGCTCCATCCACACCGGAGCGGTCATCGCCGCGAGGCCCGAGCTGACCAAGTCCGCCAAGCGGGACACGATCTCCGGATCGCCCCCCGGCCTACCCGCCTCCACCCAGGCGGAACTGTCCACAAGATGGATGCCTGTCATTGGGCTGTCCAAATTCCAATTTTAGGTTTGCCGGAGGCGATTTCCTCCATGTCACCTGCCTCGAGTTCGTCATTGGTAGCGATGTCCCATGTGCCGAAGCTTGCCACCAAATCCTTAACTCGTTGCTGGCGGTTGTATTCCACCAGCGCCTTCACCACCGCCTCGCGCTTTGTCTTTGCCCCAGTGTAGCGCATGGCATCCGCCAAAGCTGTATCAGGAATATCAATCGTCGTTTTCATGGATTCCAAATACATCGAAAATCGGATTCCCGCAATGTGAAAATTGGATCAGTCGTTCAGCAGAATGTGGCTGTGGCGTCTCGCCGCAGGCCGTTGCTGGAACGCCCCGCTCCGAGTGTCGCCTTAAGAAAACCCATCGCTCCGGAAAGCCAGTTTTTCATTCGGACGTTTCCTTATTAAATAAGAACTCATTCAAAGTCAACGCATTGGATAAGCACCGAAGATTCCGCACAAATAAACCAGCACCGCGAAATTGCGAGAACGCGCGGGCAGACGGCGGGCAGATGGCGGGCAGATTTTCACGAAATCGCCACTTTCACGCATTCGTGAAACACATGATTCTGTGAAAATCGCGTGCGGTTTCAGTAAAACCGCCAGTTTCACCAATCGGTGAAAACGCCGAAAAAACTGAAATTCATCCACGAGAGCGCTCACCCCTCCACCGCTCCCTCAATCGCCGCCACCGGCAGATCCTGATTCAGCCGTTGGAGCGTCGGATTCGTTCAAGTCTTCCTCTTTTCTTCTCTTCGATGTTCAATGTTGGGCGTTCGATGTTCCCTCACTCCCGCTTCCCATCCCGGCCTTGATTACTGATGCCGCCGCTCCATTCATCTTAGCAATTCACCACTTCCCAACCCAGCTCATGCTGCATGAGCTGGATCGCCGGTTGCTCGACGAGGTGGTCTTCGGTGTAGGAACTCATTTGGGCAAATACTTGCTGTTCAATTGAGGTTTTCGAACTACGCCCAGATCGGCACGTATCCGGCGAACTTCTTCGACTTGTTCTCGGGATCGCTGTTTTTAATGAGGTGGGCGGCCTGCGCGTCTTGAA
>JANMYL010000206.1:0-14282 GCA_031382045.1 Akkermansiaceae bacterium
CCGTTAGCGAACGGTCGGTGTCGATGTCGGCGTAGAGCGTGCCGAGGTCGGGCAGGGTGAAGGATTCTGGGTCGCCGGGGGAGAGATACTCGCGGCCCATTTCCATGAGATCGGAGTCGTGGCCTTTTTCGTCGATGATGAAGAAGAGTTATTCTTTGTGGCTGAAAAGGTCCTTTTTCTGGGCGTCTTGGTGGAAGGAGAGTTCGGATTTTTCCAGTAGCTTGCGCATTTCTGGCTCTTCCATGAAACGCATGAGCTGGCGGTTGCGCGGCTGGCCGAGTTTGACTTTAAAGAGGTTGCGACCGGCGCTGACGGTGTCGCCGTTTTCGAGAAGTTGCTTGGCCTCGGCGGCAAGGTTGTTGCAAAGTTCGGTCTGTTTTCTCACGAGCTGTTCGACGAGCGGCTTGTATTTGTCGAACTGGTGGGATGACTGGGTGGACGGACCGGAAATAATCAGTGGTGTGCGTGCTTCGTCGATGAGGATCGAGTCCACTTCGTCGATGATGGCGAGGTAGTGGCCGCGTTGGACTTGTTCGTCCTTGGTGGCGGCCATGCCATTGTCGCGGAGGTAGTCGAAGCCGAACTCGGCATTGGTGCCGTAGGTGATGTCGCAGGCGTATTCGGCGCGGCGTTCCCAGGGTGGCATTTGATTTTGGATGGTGCCGACGGTGAGTCCGAGGAAGCGGAAGAGCGAGCCCATCCACTCAGAGTCGCGCTTGGCGAGATAGTCGTTTACGGTGACGACGTGGACCCCGAGACCGGTGAGGGCATTTAAATAAACTGGCAGGGTGGCAACGAGAGTCTTGCCTTCGCCAGTTTGCATTTCTGCGATCATGCCGCGGTGGAGCGCGATGCCGCCCACGAGTTGGACGTCGAAGTGGATCATTTCCCAGGCGAGCGGGCGGTCGTTGACGATGATTTCGGTGCCACAGAGGCGGCGGGCACCGTTTTTGACGACGGCGTAGGCCTCGGGGAGGATTTTTTCAAGATACTTGGCGCGGGATTTCCCGAACTCCGGCTCTATATCGTGGAAGGCGGCTTTGGCGGCTTCGATGGTGGAGGCGGTGGCGAGAATGGTCGCCGGGAGTGAGGGGAATTCTTCGCGAAGTGGGGCGAGGCGGGCTTCGAGGGCTTCGGCGGTGGCACGGAGTTCCGCGTCATCCATCCGCTCGATCAGAGGTTTTGCGGGGGCGTCGAGTGCGTGGTAGCGGGCGAGATGTGTCTGCCAAGCGGCGGTGAATTCCAGGAGTTTCTCGACGGGCTCGCGCTGAAGGGCTTCTTCGATTTCATTGATGCGAGCGACAGTCGGGCGGATGCGGCGCACTTCGCGCTGGTTCTTGCTGCCGACGATTTTTTGGAGAATCCACTTGATCATATGAGATGGGGTAGGACGGATTTACCCGCCGGGGGGAAAGGCGATACACCAGCATTTCTGCGGGTGCAAGCCCTAGCGTTTGCACCGAGTGGCTATTTCCAAATTCGTAGTTCGAGGTGGGATTCTCGCCTGAGAGGAGATGATCGCATGGTGTCGTATGCTGGTTTTAGTTCGCGTGAATTTTATCCAAGATCATGAGTCTGCCCCGCTCTCGAATTGAATTACAGGCTTCCAGCAACCCATCTCAGGTGATCCCAAAGTTAGGGGTAAATGCCAAGAAAGTTCATATAGCAACCCGGAGCTGACAAGGATACCGGCACACGAATGATGATGAAATCGGGCTTTAATGCCTTTGCAGTTGTTGGTTGAAATAAAAATAAGGCCTGTCTGGACACGTTCTGCCCCGCACTCCGATGCTTTTTCACGGATGCCGCGGCCATCGATAAGGATATTTTTCATGGGATCCGGATCTGGACCTGTGAAAAGCCTGACTGGCCCTCCAAGATAGGCTTGGATCAATATCATTCATGGTAGCTGATCATTCATTCTCTCCATAAAATTTCATCTGCCGGAAAGCCGTAATCTTTGAGCTAGCTGCGGCGTCTGCGTAGAAGATCGCCAGCCGTCACCGCAAAATGATATCCGGTGCGACATAGTATTTCGATCAGTCAAGTGAGTGGTATGGGATCTTCTTCACTAGCAAATAACGCTTCTATCGTATGTCGCAGCCCAGTCCGTGCAGGGTGAACCTGCTCCACCACATGATCGATTCGCAGTAATTAGGAACCGAAAATATGCTCACGAAATCCTTGCTATTCTTCGACCGAAACGTGGCCTGATAAAAATTGCACAACTTCACTCCCCCAAACCAAAGTTCTGGATGAGATAATAGTTCTTCATGCCAGTTTCCCAAACGCGATTCTGTCCCAAAAATACGTGCGACCACCTGCGGCGTATTCTTGAATACGGCATCAAGTGCTGCGCCAATAAAAACTTCGTCCTCTTTTAACTCCAACAGCTGGAGTCGTCGGCACCACTTGCCACTGCCCATCCAAGCATCCAGCAATCGCGCGCAATTCTGATTAAAATATTCAAACGCCTCTGATACTTAGCGTAAAAAAGCCGTCTCCACCTTTCTGACTCTCTCGTCACCCCGTTCTTTTCGGCACTCGCTTCCAATGTCATTCGTTGCACCAAACGCCGGTCGAGCGAGGACCGTTCCGATGGCGATAATTTCTTAACTATCAGCTCGAGCGCACTGCCTAGGGAGAGATCATTGCCGGACGCGTCGCTGGTCCAGAAACCTAGCTTACCTCAATCCGGCATGGGTAGGGCTTCGAGGCTGGCACGATAGGCTTTTTCATCGAAACCACGGCGTTTGCGGAGCACTTGGTCCATTTCTTCGCCGAGGCAGAGGGCTATCTGCGATTTGGCTTCATTTTCCTGAAGACCGAGCGCCGTGAGCCGAGCGAGGGTTATCGCGACATAGGGGGTTTGGAGTGAACTGAGTTGCTGCTCGACGGCGGCAATCAGGTCGGGGAGCAGGTCGTCGTTCATGATTTGGGGCAAGAAAGTAATCTATCACGGAATAACGAGAACGAGCTTTTTTCTCAGCCCGCTGTCGAATCCACTGAAGCAAAGATGGAATTGGATGACACGCGAAGAAAAGTGCAAAACTATGAATAGCGAATTTTGAAATATCAGGTGATTCAAATGGGGTCACCTCAGTTCCACCTCCCGCAGGACTTAGCAGCTCACGTGATCAGCCGCCAGCGCGATGCCTCGTGGTGGGGAGCGACGATCTTAGGGAGAGTTGCTAGAGCGGGCAGGAGGGTGGTTATGAGCGACCTTTGAATATCCAAATTGCGGTTATTACGAGGGCCACTAAACCCGCAAGCCATGGCCAAATTAGTATGGGTTGAGAAGCTGTGCCAGGAGTTGAACGTAACGGTTCACGAGCTGTGTGGCCACGTATTGGTTCTGGGTCGCCCCCATGCGTTTGAGGCTTCTTTTCGACATGAGGTCTTTCAGGTTCGGAAGCTGTTGGATTCCCAGCTATAACATTTTGGAGTTTAGCGTAAGCGCCCTCATATCTTCTTAGTTGCTCGCTGGTTGGCCGTTCTGCTTCGGGTATGGGTTCCTCATCTGCGCCGGGGCCATTTAAACTATCTTGGCGGGAATCCTGAACCGCTTTGTAAAAGGCAGCTAGTCGGTCTGGAGTTTTTGCTACCAAACAATCAACCAAACGATCACCGAAAACGAAAAGCATAGTGTTGTTCATTTGCCAGCTTCCCTCAACAGACTGAGATGGGTTACCTGCATAAAACCTTAGCATGGCCTCTAGCTTTTCCTCGCTTACACTATCTGCTTCGCCCTGAATCTCAGCCGCGAAGATTGCACTGATAAGATAGTTGAGAGTCCCTTCTGCTTGCGAGTTCCCGATTGTTCCTACGATCTGAGGGCTTTCGTCGGTGTTATTGGCGTGAAGCAGATTCACGAGAGGTATCAAGTTTGATGCGCTTTCGGTATTTTGGTGTTCCAAGATGGCCTCCAGTGTCTTGATTGATTGGTCGATCACCGCCCTGCGCTGGCCGTCACTTGTTGGCTGCGTGGCTCGAAGCGCGTCACGAATCGACTGTAGTTCGTTGGCGTAGCTTTCAACTGCCACTTTGATTCCTTTTTGCATTGTTAACCGATCTCCAAGCCAACGCGTGGATATTTTGATTGGTAGATCTTCCGCAGCTAGAGAGAAGGCAGCAAGTAGTGAAAACAAGTAAAGTATAGCTTTCATCAGTCCACAAGGAGGTTGGTTTGAAAATAGTGTCTTACAAGAAACAGCACTTTGGTGCAATCGGCGTATGACTGGATTCCGACACAGCCAGCAGTTCCATCACAAAACCCATCGGGGTGGATTTGCAAAAAAGTCCTGGTGGTGAAATCCCCGATGGGACTGAGTTCAAATTTGAAATGAATCGAGTCTGGCATCCCCACGTATGGAGCATTTTTGTCATTATTATCATAACCGTAGAGTCCCTTATTTGGAATGTCGTAATTTCCCGCCGACGCCCATTGACAATAAGAACCCTGTTGCACGTAGCCAAGAAAAGTCCCGCTGGCATCATTATGGTGGTTAGTTTGCGGACGAGCAGTTCCATCCCATGTAGTTCTCATGCCCCCGTTGACATCCGCAGGGTTTCTATCCCAGAGGCCATACCAGCCAAGTGGTGTCGGCCCTTTGTTTGGAGTAGTTTCATCATGAAATCCGTCTTGTCCTGTTTTCATATTAAAGGGGCCTTTCACTATTTGACCAAAATCAGTAGTCTCGTTAGGCTTTCTTCCTTTGCCGTCGTAAAGTGCAATTGTGCCAACGTTGTTAGTTCGATCATTTCTCCAAAAACCTCCTCGATAGATTCTGACTTTTTGCTCGGTCGTGGTTCCAGCCAAGGTAATCTTCCAAATAAGATCAGCGTATTTTCTTGTAGTGCTTTCCGCACTGCCTTGAGCAGAAGTTGTTTTTCCTAAGTCCACGATTTCAGCGAAGAGATCAAGACCTCCTGCGCCAAAGGCTGCGGCGAGTGGACCGGTGGGATTGCTGAGATCAATAATATTCAAATTTGCCAATAAAACCCTTTGTCCGTCGCTTGTGTAAAATCGGATGTCATCGGTCTGCAAACGCTCTCCTTGCCCTGCTTGATCAAATATAATTTCGGAGCTGCCTGCAATGGCAGGGATTGGACAACTGAAACGCAATTTCACGAAGTCGTCATCCAGAGCCGTGTTCACGGCATCAGTCTTCCCGTCTTGTTTATTATCATCGGCACCATCAGCCATCGTTGTCGGCTGCCAAGTTGTTTCATCATAGTCAGCGTTTTCAAGTGTGACCACTTCATACACTTCTGTCCCAGAAGGACGAGGTATCGCAAACCCCGGAGTTTGGATAGTCCCGCGTTTATAAGCAACTAAGTCCACCGGGATAAGACTTACTGTCACATTTTTAATCAGCCCTTGGGCGTTTGTTCCTGCTAAGACGATGGTGTTGCCCTGCTTAGAGATGGCGAGCGCGGAGAGATTAGAGAGGGCTAGGCTAGCACAAAACTCCTGATAGGTACGGTATTCGAAGGAGTTGGCTCCTTTCGTTAGTAGTTGTGGTAGGCCGGTGACGGGATCCGTCCGTTGGAGCCAAACGCCTTTCTTGCCGAACACCATCGCTGGTTCGGAGAGTTTGCGGTTGGCTAGGCCGAGCACTTGGTCGGCTGCAGGGAAGCGAACGAGCGTGCCGTTTCGTAGAAAGTATGGATCGCAGGTGCCGGAGTTCGTACTGCCAGCGATGTCGCCGACGTCGGTGATGCCTACGACTGCTCCGGGTAGCTGTGCGGGCAGGCGTATGTCTGGGTGGGCTTCCAGACGGGTGACGCTGCGCATGGAGTAGCTACTGGAACCAGTTGTTTCTTCTATCTTCACGAAACTTGAGCCAACAGACAACAGCGAGTGGCTCGCATCTGGCGAAATGATGAAAGGCACCCTGATTGCTCCGACGGGACCGATAGCTAGGGTGCCGTTCCTGACCTTGTGGAAAGCCGAACTATTACCGGGAAGCCTTTTCCAATTGCCGGAGAATGTCTGATAAGAGGCGGGAATCCCATCGAGTTTCTCAGTCACGCAGTTCTTTCTCGATGGGAAAGGGCTGGCAGTGGCAATGTTTTGAAAACCGTCCTGAACACCCCAGGCGGTACCGCTTTCTGCGATGTGGGATAAGCTGCTTCGATTGAGCGCATTGAATCTGCTGGACGGCACCCATGTCCCAAAGTTTTGATCTTCAAAGAATTCATATAGATCGGGAACATACGGTTTGAGGATGGAGAGCCGCGCCGCGCCGATGTCGGCATGGAATGCCCAAGTCGTTCGATTGAAAGAAAAACCCTCCAATACAACTCGCTGTAGCTCGCCGACAAGTTTTCCTGCGGAGTTCAGATCCCGCACATAGAGAAAGCCAGGATGTTCCTGAGGAATAGTGACCAGCGACCTGCCATTCCATACGAGCAGCCCATTCAGATTGTAATCGAGGTAAGCGACTTGACCGTGGTCGTTGACTCTCCATGGGACTGTATCCGCCGGCATCGGCAGGTCAGCGAGTTTAACCACCACCGGGAAGACGGCGCGGCCCGCAGCTGACTCTGTGGTGCTAGAGGTCATGCCTACCTGTTTTAAGGTGCCGCTGTACGTTGCTGCGGAGATAGCCCTTCCAGGGAAATGGGCGAGATGATTTCGAGGTTCACCCGTGCCATGGATTGGCCGGTCGGCAAGGCTCCCAACCCGATGAAAAGAGGCGAAGTGCCGATCAGCGCTTCTGCAGCCGCCGCGAAGGTGAAAGAAAAAGTGCCGTCTTGGCCTGTTCTGTAAACTGTGCTTGGCTGGGAAATACCACCAACCGTCCCAGCACAGGTGGGGGCTACGAAGATAGGCGCGTTTGCGAGCGCGGCTCCTGAGGCTCCTGCATGTGCCACTTTTACGATGACGGGAGCGGTGGTTTCGCCAGGGCTGATGGCTTGATGGTTTCCGGAGACGAGAGTAACGGAAACCGACATATTATCGTAGTAATCGAGAGAGCTGGTGCCAGCGATTTGTTCTTGGAGATTGGAAACGCCGTCCAGATCAAAGTCCTCGCTGGCATCGGTGATTCCATTGGTATCAGTATCCGCTAAATGCGGACTGGTGCCGAGCAAGCATTCCGTCAGGGAAGTCAAGCCGTCTAGGTCTTCATCCGCAGCGGAGTCGCTAAAGATCAGGGGAGCGCCGTGGAGGCTCTCCCATGCGTCTCCCAGACCGTCGTGGTCGGTATCTGGATTCGCAGGATCGGTCCCCGTCTGATACTCTGTGAGGTTGGTGATCCCGTCTCGATCCAGATCGCCGCTTGAGTCCGCAGAATCATGTGCGTCGAGTCCGGCGCGGATTTCCACGGAATCTGGCAGACCGTCCATGTCAGAATCACCGTCGCCGTCTGCTACGCCGTCTCCGTTGCTGTCCCGGATAAGCGGGTCCGTTCCGAAAGTCAGAATTTCATCGCGGGTAGTAAGCCCGTCACCGTCGAAGTCTTCCGCATCTGGATCATTGCCCGCGTAGACGTGGGATACGGCACGGAAGAAGCGCGGACCTGGAGTGGCGGGGAAATCCAGGGAGCGCATAGGACTGCTGCCGGGCAATGTGAGAGAATGATAATTCCAATCGACAAGATTGTCTGAAACTTGGAGGAAATTGGCAGACTGTGGCTGTGGCACCCACGACAGCACGAGCTTGTCTGGCTGCGGAGAAAGCTCTAACAAAGGAGGGCTGCCCTGTGCTGCCGGAAGCACGAAACCGACGTTAAGCAAAAGGGCAACCAAATAGAAGCGGAGTAGCTGCTGATTAACTGATATTTGCCGCAAAGAAGGAAGAGGAAACACCCTTAATTTCTAGCAATTGCCTTGTCAGTTAGCCAATTTATTTTGATTTATGTCATAAAAACCAAAATATCTGATGCGTTTCACTGGTGTGTCATTCGCGTCAAGCTAGCGCTCAAATAACTTATATTCAGTGATTTATATTAAAATAAGCGCAAGAAATCTTTACATGTCGAGTGGGCCGGCAAGCTCGGCATGTCTAAAGCCTTACCCGTCGGCCGCTCGTGGTCGAGCTTGCCCGACCTTGATCTCATCGCAAGCCAAACTCGGTTGATCATCCGCAATTCCCGCAAATTCACCGCTGCCGGATTCCTCCAATCCCTGCTCAGCTCCGTGGCCACCGGCCTGGCGTCGTTGAACCAAATCGCCGGCGACCTCAAGGACAGGGACCATCCGGGCATGGCTCGCCAGTCCCTTCACCAACACTTCGACATCCGCTCCACCGCTTTTCTCATGACGGTTCTCGGCGATCTCATGCAACAACGCTACAGCACCGCCGCCACTGCGATCGGGACCAGCGGAATCCAACGCATCCTCATTGAAGACGCTTCCAGCCAAGTCATGCCAAAGTCTAACGCGGACGAATTCCCCGCGCACGGCAACCACTATGGAAAGACCGCCGGAGTGAAGATCGACCTCGCCTACGATCTACTAACTGGTTCTATCGTATCCCACGGCCTGCACGCCGCCACCGAGCAGGACAAAACCATCGGCAAGAAGTGTCGCCTCGTAGCCGTGCGCGCAGACCCGAAAGTCTCGGCAGCTCGCCGCGATTTACCGCGCCCGCTGGGCGGTGGAAATTCAATTCCGCGCATGGAAGCAGGCGCTCAACCTCGACAAAGCCCTCAATCGCAAGAGCAACGAACATCATCTACAAGCCCTAGTGCTGGCAGGGATGATTGCCCACCAGCTCGGAATGAGGATAGCACAGCGGATCGGAAACACAGTTGGGCGGGCAAGACTGAGTTATGAAAAACTCTACGACCTCCTGGCAGTGCGATTGATCAAAGCCCGCGATCTGTCAGAATTAGATGCATTCGATCCCGACCCGAGGCACGTCGAACGAGACAATCGAACTCGGAAATCCCCCATAGAATCAGGCATTCTAGCCTTAACCTGACGCGAATGACAGTTTTGGTAAATTCGATTTGTCGCTTGATCTGGCGGTCGAATGGGGCGAACGTCGTAAAATTGTTATCCTCTGGCGGCGGGCACGACGAGAGTGGGTATGCCGGCCTTGCGGACCATTCCCTCTGCGACGCTGCCCAGCAGTAATGATGCAATCACTCCGTGGCCGTGTGAGCCGACTACCAAGAAGTCCGCGCCACTTTGTCTGATGTGATCGAGCAGCATCGAGAGCGGACTGCCCTCCACTATCTTAGAGGTTGCGCCGGGCACTTGCACACGCACCGTGGCGAGCAGTTCGTCAAGTTTGATGGCCGCCCGGCGCTTTGCTTCTTCGTGGAACTCGGCCATCGCTGGAAATTCACTTGGTGTGAATCCGTAGGCGGCGTAACCGGGTTCTGGCTCGACAACGTGAAATAACTGCAAGCTAGCGCCGAATGATTTCGCCAACTGGATCGCGATGTCGGTTACTCTGAGCGTGGCGTTTGAGAAATCGACTGCAACGATAATGGTTTTCATAGCGTCTCGTCTATAACATCTGCAGCAGTTTTTTGTAAAGATCGATTGTCCGTGAATGGTTGAAGGCGACTGTCGCTGTGGCTTTTCTGCAGGTTGCCAAGCTGGTATGTTTCTAGTGGCTATGTTGCTTCTGGACGTCCTCGCGTGAGGCCGCTCTGGGCCAAGAGTAAGGGGCGACTGAATTGGTGCGGACCCGTGAAATCTAAGATCACAGTTTATGGCGAGTGATTTCCGCACCGCGCGGCGGGCGGTTCAACCGCCAGTCCGTGGGGGACGCTTTTTCTTGGAGTCTGGTGTTACGTCACGCATTCCGCCTTGGCCCTTCGCTTTTTGGGCTTTCTGCATCTCAGCTTGGCGGGCTGCCATGCGCTGCACCCAAGATTGTTTGTCGGCTCCGGTGCGGGCCTTGAGCTCGGGCTCGGGCACTTTATTCATCAACCAAGTCTGGCCGATGGAGAAGATGTTCTGCGTCGTCCAATAAAGGGCGAGAGCGGAGGCAAAGTTATAACAGAAGAAGAAGAACATGAACGGCATGAACATGATGATTTTCTGCTGCATGGCATCGCCGGTCTTGGGCGTCATCTTGATTTGCAAGAAGCTGGAAATAGCCATGACGACGGGGAGGATATTAATAGGCACGCCGGAGATGTGCATGAGCGTGTCTGGCTGTGAGAGGTCGTCAACCCAGAGGAAGCCCTGGCCGCGGAGCTCGACGGCGTATTGGAGCATCCGGTAGAAGCCAAAGAAGATCGGGATTTGGATAAACATGGGGAGGCAACCACCAAGGGGGTTGATCCCAAATTTCCGGTAGAGGCCCATCGTCTCGGTGTTGATCTTATTCGGATCGTCCGCGTATTTTTCTTTAATTTTGGCCATCTCCGGCTGGAGCTTGGCCATCCGCTTCATGGTGTGGGTGGATTTGGCGTGGAGCGGCCAGATGATGATGCGTACGGTGATGGTGAGGAAGATGATGGCAAGGCCCCAAGACCAATTTTTGGAGACGTTGTCCAGCAGGCTGTGGAAGGTATTGAGCAGCCAGTTGAGCGGCCCGGAAACCCACCAGAACCAGCCGTATTGCATGACATCGCCCCAGCCGTTGCCCCAGGCGCTGTCCATTTTCTGGAGCATCGCGTTATGCTTGGGACCGATGAAGACGAGGTAGTTGAGGGTAAGCGGTTGACCTGGATTGAGAGAAACTGAGGGAAGCTGGATTCCGGCTTGGACGGCGGTGACGGAGGTCTTTCCAGCCGCGATGGTGACCTGGGTGGATTTTGCCCAGACGTTTGTGATCGCTGGTTCGGCAGGACGGATGACGGTTGCGAAGAACTGGTTGGTGACGCCAGCGAATTTAACGGGCTTCTCGCTGTTGCTCTTCATCAGAGACTTGGCGGAACTGATCATGCCGCCTTTAAAGCTGGAGCCATCTTTGAAATCGATGCCTCCGTTTTCACTCCAGAAAAATCCCGTTTGCTGACCGACTTCGGCTTGATAAAGTGGAGAGGCTTCGCCCATGAAGAGGCTCCATTGGCCGAGGTTGGTGGCGATGGCAGCGGAGTTCTCAAGCTTGAGCTCGAGATGAAGCATGTAGGTGGAGCCCGCTTTGTTGGATTCTTCCAGCGAGAATGACTTTTTAGCGATCAGTCCAGATGGCAATTTGGCGATGAAGACAGCTTTCTTGCCAGCCACGGATTCGTCTGACTTGTAGGCGTAGGAGACGTTTTCTGGGGTCTCGCCAGCACCTGTTAGGCCGCCGATCGGGCCGATCCCGTAGCGGTTGGCTTTGACAAGATCGGTCTTGCTGCCGACCTGGAATTGTTTTTTGAATTCGGCAAATTTGATGCCGCCACCGATGTTGGTAAGGGTGAAGGCGACGTCTTTATTTTCGAGAACGATGGTTTCTTCCTCGGTCGGCGGCGGGGGAGTTTCGACGGTGAGCTCTGCGGTGGTGGTGATGGGTTGGCCGGGAGCGGGTAGGCTCTTTTGCAAAGCTTCTTCACGGGCGCGGAGCTGGGTTTGCGCAGCGTTGTTTTTGCTTGAGTAGAAGAGGTTGGCGGCGAGCAGCCCGCCGCAAAGGGCGAGAATGGCCCAAGTTTTACGATCGTACATGGAGGCGTGGTGGAGAAAGTTAGGTGTGAGGAGTTTCGCGGTGACGAGAATTTTTTTTGGTTTCCGACACGCCGGGCGACGGGACGGGGTCATAGCCGCAGCCACCCCATGGATGACAGCGGAAAATTCGACAAATTCCATACCAAGAACCCAGAAGTGGGCCGTGGGCATCGACAGCTTGGAGGAAATAATTTGAGCAGCTAGGCGTGTAGCGGCAGCCCATCGCCGGGCCGGAGATGGTTTTGAGCATTGGGTTCAGGATTCGCTGGTAGAAACGGATTAGCAAACGAATCACAGTGCTGACAAATCGCGAGATCACTATTTTTCGGCGGGGCGGGGGAACAGTCCTAGCCGCTTTGCTTGCCGGACCCAGTCTTGCTCGAGCTCGGCGAAGGTGGCCTTGGAGGCACCGGGGCGGGCGATGGTGACGAGGTAGCGGCGGATTTCCACAAATTCGGGGGCGTGAGATTGGACGAGCGAGCGGAAGCGGCGACGTAGTAGGCTGCGATCGTGTGCCTTGCCGCTGCGCTTGGTTGTGATGAAGCCAGTACGAATCGTGGTGAGCGAGAGATCAGGCAGCGTGCTTAAAATAACAAACCGGCCAGCTTTCGCCTGACCGGTTTTTTTGACACGCGCAAAATCTGCGCGTTGGCTCATGCTGCATGTCCGCGGGAGTCGCATGGCGGGGTTGCTGTGGACTCCCAAGACTGCCTGAGGGCGGGGCCTCAGTTGCCGTGCTGCGTCGTGTGACGGCTATATTGAATTTCAACACCCTTGGGAACAAGGCGCTTGCGACCTTTTTGGCGGCGGCGGCGAATGATGTCGCGACCGGATTTGGTGGCCATGCGGGCCCGGAAGCCGAATTGGTTTTTCCGTGTGCGCTTGGATGGCTGATAAGTGCGTTTGCTCATGGCTTGGGCCTCAAATAAAGGTTCGTGATCCGTCCGGTTTCCGGCTCGGGGCGCGCACTCTAGGCACCGGAAGCGGCTTGTCAACCCGCCAATGGCAGGAAAATGAGATTTTCACACGGACCACCGACTTTCGGTTGAAGAATGCTGATTATCAGCGGTTCAGGCGATTCCGCTTCCCTGCAATACCTCGACTCCTCGGCTTTGGAGTTGTTCGATGAATTCGGAATCGGCGGCCTTGTCGGTGACCAAGCAAGTCAGAGCGGCGATATCTGCGAAGAAAAAAGCGGCTTTTTGGCCGAGCTTGGAATGGTCTGCGAGGAAGACAACGTCCTCGGAATTTGCGATGACGCGTTCCTTGAAGGCGGCCTGACGGGCGTTGCTCTCGCTGGCACCACGATCGAGGTGGAGTCCATTTCCAGAGAAGAACATGCGGTGGATATTATAGCGTTGCAGGGATTTCTCCGCCGTCAGGCCGATGAACGAGCGGGACTTGGGATCGAACAGGCCGCCGGTGCAGATGAGGTCGAGATTGGGGCGGTCGGAGAGGGCGGTGAAGACGTTGAGCGCGTTGGTCAAAATGGTGAGTGGGAGGTCGGGGAGAAACTCGGTGAGAGTCAGAACCGTGGAACTCGCATCGAGGAATATCGTTTCATTTGGTTGAATCCTGCTCGCGGCCAAGCGGGCGATCGCCTGCTTTTCCTCCCGCCGTATCGCTTGGCGCTCGGTGAACGGAAGTTCTCCACGAATCCTCTCCGGGCGGCTCGCTCCGCCGTGAGTGCGGATCAGCTCACCACGTTTCTCAAGGATTTCGAAGTCTTTGCGGACGGTTTCATCCGTCACCCCGAGGTCGGCAGCGGTCTCGGTGGTGCGCAATGAGCCCGTCCCATGGAGAAGTTCTAAAATCCGGCGTTGGCGGTCGATGGCGAGCATGATTTGTGAATTTCTTTGTTTCGTTGGGAATTTTTGGTTTTTCGATTGACTTGTCAATTCAATACACCGATCAAGGGCGCACAGATGGCCGCACCGATCTCACAATCCACGCCCCGAGCTGTTGTTGAACACCTCGTTCGGGAACAAGTTTACGCCAGCATGGGACTGTCTCTGCCAAAGGCTTCTAAAGCGCCCAACGCTTTGCTCGTCAATATCTCTGCCCGCCACTGCCACTTGACGCAGGCGGCCGTGGAAGCGCTTTTCGGCCCGGGCCACCAGCTCACGCCCATGAAGGGGCTCTACCAAAACGGCCAATACGCCGCGAAAGAATCCATCACCCTCATCGGTCCACGCAGCCGGATTATTTCCAATCTCCGCATCCTCGGCCCCTGCCGCGATCTCAATCAAGTCGAGCTCGCCTACACCGATGCGATTTCCCTCGGCTTCGACATTCCAGTCGCCATGTCCGGCGCGATCAAAGGCACTCCCGGCTGCATGTTGATGGGACCGCACGGCTATTTCCAAATGGACGAGGGTGTCATACGCGCCCAGCCACACGCTCACATGCATCCAGACGATGCCGCCTACTATGGAGTGAAGCACCTCGACACCATGAAACTGAAGGTCCACGGCCCGCTCGCCATGACTTTCGACAAACTTGTCGTCCGCGTGGATCCCTCTTTCAAACTCGAAGTCCACATCGACACCGATGAAGGCAACGCTTGCGGGCTCAAGCCTGACACTTTCTGCGAACTCACCAAGTAATCTCAATCCCATCCCACATCACCAACTAACATTATGAGCACTGCACTCGGCATGATCGAAACCAAAGGCTACGTCGGCAGCGTCGAAGCCACCGACGCCATGGCCAAAGCCGCC
>JANMYL010000211.1:0-7890 GCA_031382045.1 Akkermansiaceae bacterium
AGTAGTTATCGGCCTTTCCCCTCAACTATGGCTTCCGGAGGCGGAAAAAACGCTTACCACCACCCGGCGGCACGGAGATGTCGTAAACGCTTTGTGTGCCTGAAGTCGTGATTCCGGAGCTAATCGTCGTCCAGGTTCCCAGTAGAAGGGAATCGCTACTTTCAAGCAGGACTGGCTCCAAGGCGGTGTCCCAAGTGAGCCGAAGCGTGGTGTTACTGCCGCTGATCAACTGTGCGATATTAAGCACTAGATCGCCGCTTAGAGGTGGCATGTCCGCTGCGTTGCGCGGGTCGGTGCCCGCCAAGTATTCTGCGAGGTTGCTAGATCCATCGCCATCGGCGTCGGCGGACGGATTGGTGAGGTTGAATGACTTCTCCCATGCGTCGCCCATACCGTTCGAGTTCGCGTCCGTCACCGGCGCGGAGCCTAGCACTGGGGCGGATGAAAAAGTGTAGCTCGCGCTGCGCGTCGGAGATTTCAAATTTCCTGCAAAGGCATAAGCCTCCACAACCGAATTGGCCTCAATCATCGGTGGATTTTTTATATTATAATTCGTCCAAGCTGCGGAACCGATCCGGTAGCGGACTCCGTAACCCTGCGCCGTAGGCTGGAAAGTGAGGGTAATTTCGCTCCCACTGCGATAAATGCCGCCCGGGGGCTGGATCCCGATGTCCACCACGCTGGGCCCCGCTGCAGCTTCTAGATTGCGGATCGAGATGTTTCCCCGATACTGGTTTACGAGGGTATGGGTGGCTGAATTACTGGAAGTGTAGGAGGTGGACAGAGCCCCGCCGATCCCGGTCGCAAAAACATCTGCCGCACTCACGTTCCATGAAGTGCCAGCTCCGCTCGCTGCGGTGGACCAAGATCGCACTGCGCCCTGTGCCACCGGTGCGGCTTCGGGATTCACGAAAGGCTCGCCGGAGAGGAAAACGACGTTGGAGACCTTGTTTTTCACCGATAGGTTCGGAAACGACCCGCTGCTCGCTGCGGCCAAGTTCACGCTGGTGGCAACGGTCTGGAATCGAGCCCAACCTGCGCTATTTCTCGCGATAAGCACATCCGCCCCGATGGGGCACAGCCATTCAAATCCGTTTCCTGCGAGATTGCTGCGCAAGGTCAGGTTGGTTCCGTCATAGTCGTAGCTCGCGGCCGAGCCATCCGTGAAAACCACCCCGAGCCGTGCCGCGCCTACGGTCGGGATCGTGACCAGCTGCCTGATTGCTCTCGGAAACGTCATCGTAGTGACACCCGCCCATCCGAAAGTGCCTGGTGTGGCCTCCGTCACTTTCGCGGCGGATGCGGTAGTCGCACCGGAATTATAAATGACGATTTGGGATAATAAGCTGCCATCGAAATTTCCGTAAGTCATCAGCGAGGTCGCGCTGACAGCCAGCCCTGTCAGCGCGCGGCCAACGCCGAGACCTGTCGCAGTGACCGCCTCGACATAAAACTGGCTACCATAATTTTCCGCCACGATGGCGGGCGTCCCTGCCTTTTGCACGAAGTTGTAAATGCGCGTGGTGTCCACGCCGTAGGAGGCTTCCCATTGTGGTGTGGCGGAGCCGATGAGATTTCCGAGAAATTCGTAATAGTATCTCGGCGAAGGCGTT
Organism: Akkermansiaceae bacterium; assembly: GCA_031382045.1. GTDB lineage: Bacteria > Verrucomicrobiota > Verrucomicrobiia > Verrucomicrobiales > Akkermansiaceae > Luteolibacter. Next base: position 1,614 of record JANMYL010000211.1, read on the forward strand.
AGTCGGTCACCAACCACAAACATCTCTGCCGTGCCATTCGCATCCGGATCGAAAGCGGCAAGACCTTTTGGTGAAGTATAAGTCGGATAAATGTGCCGAAAAACCACCTGAGTCGCACTTGGATTTAGATTTGCTAGAGTCACGCGGTTCGCCGCTGGTGCGGTGATGGCCGCGCGATCCATGATCCCGCCCTCGAAGCGCGCCACCGTAAGCCCCGTGGCGTTTATGATCCCGGTCGGCTCCGGCACGCTCCAAGTGATTGTACCGTCCACATTCTGCCTGCCAAAACTGATGCTACCGCTGGCCTTATCCACCACCACTAAGTCTTTCCGTCCGTCATTGGTCGCGAAATCTCCGGCGGATGTCATCACGGCATCCGTCTCATACATGAACGGAATCTGCCCAGACGCGGTAGCCCACATCACAATAGTCAGAGATGATATAAGAGAAAATTTCATGGTGTTTCCGGGATCTCTACAACTCCGGCGTCAATCACGCCGTCGATCTCAAGCGCCTCGTCGAAGTGTGCTAGGAAATAACGATAACGCGCCCCGGTAGCGACCGGTGCCGTGTCGTAAAGGCATAAGGCTAAACTCGCATTTGTTGCTGGCAGTGATGCCCGCTGGAGCACGCCGACATATGGATCGACGAAGAGTGCGTAGTCAGAAAAGGTCGTTCCATCTCTCACCGTAGTTGGCTGCGCCGCCCACGCGATGTTCTGGATCATCGGGGAAACCTGAGCGATGTCCGCATCTGTCACCGCGCTGAGCACGCCCTCCACGCGGCGATGAGTCTGCTGCCGATACAAGACAACCGGGAGCAATTTTCTCTCATAATCATAAGTCGAAATGTCACCTTGGGAAATTTCCTTCCTCGCGAGAAACTGGTGCAGCAAATCATCTGGCCCGTTCGCCGCTGCGAAGCCGGGCAAGTCTCTAATGCCGAAGAAACCCGCAGCATCACGCGCCTCTGTGAACACTCCGAAAACATCCCAGTTCGAGTTCGCAGAAGCGCTCTGCGGTGCCCTATCTACTAAGGGCACAGTACCGATCTGGACGGCGACAGGACGGGAAAAGACGGTGGCATCTGCAATCGAACGCGAGCGTCCGGTTTGTGGATTGACGATCTGATAGTTCGTTTCATTTGGCAGAAAGGCTCTCACCTGCTCCGCCCAAATCAGGGGAGAAGCCATGGGGCGTGCTGGCCATGGTACCGCCGCTCCCACGAGTGGAAATGACCAAGTAAATTTTTGTGCGGCGCTGGGGACTCCCAAGGCATCATCCTTGCCAATCGCGCGAATCTGAATTGTATATTCGACACCTGCTTTAATCCAGATCTCGGTATCAAGCACGGCAGGCAAGTTCGGATCATTTGCAAACAGCTTGGCCGGATAAAGTGAGGTGGTGTAAGCTTTCGGCCCGCTCGGAATTCCGCCGGGTTTGGGATTTATGATCACAGCATTTCCACTTTTCGGCACCGAAAGCGTTCCCGGTGTGGCCTCGCCAGGCGGATCCATAATTATTTCCATACGCTCCACACCCGGGCTAGGACAGCTCGCACGCAGCATCATGGTCGGCTGCGCAGCGCTTCCTCCACTCTCAATGGCATCCACCACCGGCACCGGCATAACAGGACTGACATAGACTTTTTTCGCGATCAGGGAAAGTGGTCCCGCGTTTCCATGCTGATCGAACGTCTGCCCGAAGTAGGCGATCTCCCCGCCGGAGCTTGGCAGCAGCCCGTCATTGACCACGGTGACCTTCACCACCAGTGGATCCCATGTGCCAGTGTCTTGTTTGATCATAAAAAGTGGCCCTTGGTCGATGCGGCGGTAGAGCCGATATTCAAACGCCCCGACTGGAAGATTCATGCCCACCACGATGGGTGTCTTTTGTGAAGAATTGCCCGAACCGGTGCTATGCATTTCCGAAACAGGTGGCACTTCATCGCTGCGGTCGAAGACTTCCCACACCCGATACTGCGCGTTGAAAACTAGGCTGGTATCCGGTGTCCCGAAAATGAACTGGGAGTTGAAGCGCGGCAGGACAGACGTGGCGAGATTCACCCACGCGCCGCTGCCGAACCTGCGCTGGATGAGGAGCGAGCGGTCTTTCAGACTATTCACTGCTCCGGGAAATTGCCCGGTGAAAACCCCATCGCCACTCGTCGTCGGCACAATTGTCTGGCCGATAGGTGTGCCATCCAGCCGAATAAAATATAGCAGCCAGAATGGATCGGTATCTGGAGCCATTTCTAACAAAAGTCCAGATTTCACCTTAACACTCATCACTTGCGTGTTGCGCTCCGGTGTGTCGGACAAGTTCAGAGCGAACTCGAAGGTCTTACCCAAGCGCCCCATGGATGTCACTGGAATGAACTCGAAATTGGTCGGCCCGCTGTTCCTGTTTTGCAGCCCGATGAGATAGTCGTAGCTGATCTCATTGCCGTTTCCGAAATGCAGTTCGGGCAACTCGCGCCGAACCGCCGCCGCCGTAGTCGCTTGGCCGGGCAAAACCGAAGTGATCGCTACCCGGATCGACGCGATCCCTGAATCCATCCGTTCGAATTGCATCCGCATCCTCGATACCTTTTCAGGCACTTTCGAATCCGCCGTTGTTCCGGAAGCCACGAACGACATCCCAGCGCGCGCCCTTTCTGTTACGACAAATCCAGTAGGAGCAGGTGGCCCCTCCCGATCCCGCACTGTGCCAAAGGATGGCGGGCTAGGTGGGGAAATATTCATGCCAGGGATGCCTTGCTCGCGCAGTGCGACAGCACGAACACAGTAATAATAGGTCTGCCCGTAATCACCGGGCACCACTGGGATGAGCGATTCGTCTATGAACGTGACTTCGGAATTCGCCACAGGGTTGCTCGGCTGATCCGCAACACCTACATAGATCATTTGATTGTTGCGCTCGGGATTTACGGAATTGTTCAGAGATCCCTCCAGCGGGCTGGTGTTTTTCAATCTGTCCCTAAAAACCAAATAACGCTGAGTATTTACCGCATCTGGAGTGTTGAGATTCGGACGAAAAGTAACGCGCAACCTTTGGTTTCCATTTGAAATGACGTTCTCCACACGAAGGATGCTGGGGACCTGTGGCGGCAAGGTGCGGATCGGATACCCCACTCCCGAAGCAGCGGGTGGGCCGTAACGACCCAGAAGATCCACCGCAGCGATCTGATAGTATTTTGGCAAATCCGCCTCATGCGCGACACCCGTAATCGTCGGCAAACTGCCATCGCCAGGTTGCGTCGCGAAGTCATATCTACCGTTGTCATCTGCCACGAAAAACGTGCTGCGGTCAGCAGCGAAGTCATCCACCTGCGGTCCGCTGCCGATACCGTTAGTGCCTTTGAAAATCTTATCTGCGGCGGCGGGGTTACGGAGGATCTTTTTCAAATTTCCAGAAGCGGCGAGCAGTGCTTGGATCGTGCCATAGCTCGTGTTGCTGTCGTTTCGCCAAATCATAAAACCTCGAGTCAGCAGAATCTGAGGACGCATGACTTCCGGCACGCTCCAGCGCAGCGCAGGCGCGAGGTCGGGAAGATCCGTCGGTGGCGGTATCGCAAAGGTCGTTTCAATGGCGGGCAGCACCGTCGGCCAGTTCGGGCGCACCTGTATCACTTGGCCGGGGGCAACCACGATATCCGGCGAGGAGCGGGAGTCTGCCGAGTTCACCGCGCGCAGAGTCACTCGCCCGATGACTGCTCCCTCCACTCCAGTGGTGCGAGAAATTTCACGCAGCTCAAAGGTCGCGTCCTGCCCGATCGGCACACCCAATGGCCCCGCCCAGCCTGTGCCAGAAATGAATCGGAAAATCGGATGACTGCCACCCAGCCCGCGTAGAGCCGCTGCGGCTCCTGGCTCCTGGGCGGCGCGGTTCCCGAGCTGTGCAAGCCGGTCTTTCAGCGCGGCGGGAACGGTTGGATTTGGAGTGGGGCTCCACTGCTTGATCAGTGCGCCAGCGTTCGCTTGGCAGATGGCAAGGTCTTCCGCCAGCCCGCCCGTCGCATCCGCGAGCTTCTGTGCCCGGGCGATCCAAGGGCTGATGGTTGCCCCGTCCCGCATGAGCGCCATGGTGCCTTGCAAGGCTAAGGGTGCGGTGGAGTCGGCATCCCCACTTTTTAGATAAACGGCCACATCGTGCGCCGCATACCATGCCGGATCAGTAGCCTGCCAAACGACGTAGCCCCACGCTGCGCCATCCACTACAACTTCCGTACCTGCCGATGATAGCGAAGGCGGCATGACTAGCTCAGCAGGAACGGAAGGCAACTGGGCGTAGCCGATGCCGGAAAACATTAGGATGAATGGCAGGAGAAATTTCATGTTTTCAATAATCGATCCGAGTCTTGATCTTGGGGTTCGCCGTGATAATGAGCCCCACGGACTTTTTGAAAGTGTATGAGAAGTAGCCGATGCCGACCTTCCCCGAAGCCGTAAAACGGGAATCCCCTGTCACCGATATCAGCCTAGGACTGCCTCCCGAAATGATCCCTTGTCCGGCGATGACCGTGTCCTGTTGGGCTTTTACGGATGCGAGGCAGAGCAATTCTCCCGAGACGGATTGCGTGGTCTTAAAACCGACGACAAGCGGCCCGCCACCGTTCGCCCCGGAAGTGAACGCGAAAAAGCCTTGGCCGCCCCCAACCCTGAGATCCAGCAGACACGAGGGCGGAATGCCGATGATGGGCATGAGACTGATCGCCCCGTAGGCATAGACGGCTGCGCCGGTGTAGGGCGGCTGGAGATTCTGGGATGCGACGACGCGCCCGATGTCAGGGTCTGCATTTTTGATGGGATCGAGCATGCAGGTGCGCCCAATGAAGATCCCCGCCGCGACATCCATGGCCGCGACCTTTCCGACCGCTTTTCCGTAGAGATAATATTGCTTCGCATTTCCGGGGACTGCCTCATCCGAGTCGATACCGAAGCCAAAACCCAAAGCGAGTTCGTTGATCTGGATCTCGCTGAAATCGAGTTCGCCCACCAGCCGCAGGTCTCCGAAAAAGCCGACTGGACTGCCTGTGCCATCGAAAGCGACTTTCCCCTGAAGCGCGATATCTGCGTCTTGGCCAGTCCAACTTAGGTTTGTGGAGGCACCCATGGTGACCTCAGCCTTGGCCCCACCGGCCGCAAGACAGGCACCGCCCGGGGTGCTAGAATCCACCGATTTCAGGAGGAAAAAGGCCTTGAATTTCATCTCATCACCCACATTGAGAGTGGCCTCACCATCGAGCCGCACTTCGGTTAACGAATCGCCGTTGATGTGCGCGTATCCTTTGATCCCGATGCCTGCGAGCTTGTCATTGATCCCAGTGCCTCGTGCTGCCAACGAAGTGATTGCTCCGCTTGCGGGAAGCAGCGAGGCGGCTAGAGCGATGGTGTCATCGAGCACTTGGCGACTGAGAAATTGCGCATCGGCAAGCTGTTGGCGGATGATCGTTCCGGACTCTCCAGCATAGGCCGAGCCGAGCACTCTGTCGGCGAGTGCGTTCGCAAGATCGTTTGCGAAATCCGTCGCCGTCGCTGTTGCATACAGTGCGTTGGCCTTGGAAGAGTCGGTAGGTGCCCACTTTGTAAGTAGATCGTCTAGAGCAGCTTGGACACTGGATCGGATCAAGGGAAGCCCGCCGGATGAGCGGTTCATCGCAGTATTGAGTGGCGAGCCGAGCCCATCCTTGGCGGTTTGGAGATCGGCGATGGCGCGATCAAAAACACTGGCGAGCTCCGCCAGACGCTTGGCTTCTGGCTCACCAGACGATCCGGCACCGAGAAAGGCAGCGAGGTTTTTTAAATGGTTGGCATTGGTAACGAGATTTTTCCCTGCCGTAAGACCATTGATCGCGGTATCAATCTCGCTGGTGACCGTACGCGTCGCTTCGCCGCTGATGCCCGAGCCGCTGCTGTGGATGAGCGTAACATCGGAGGTGACGGCAGCGAGCAGGCCGGTGATGAGGGCTGATCGGGTCGACGAGGCGCTGAGCGAATTGAAAAAAGCACCGCTGCCATATTTTGCCCCGATCAAGTTCATCGCGGGCTTAATGAGGTCGCGCGTCTGATCCGATGTTATTTTCTCAAGACCTTTCACCGCATCCCGCGCAGGCCCGGCGAAGCTACTGATATTTCCGGGCAAGACGGCTCCGACGAGTTTCGAGAAATTGACTTGGCTCGTGAGATTCCCAATACCGGCGCTGGCCTCCCCGTCGAAGACGAGATCGGCATTGTCCGGGGTCATATCCTTCACGCCTTGTTTCAGATCGAAGAGCA
>JANMYL010000220.1:0-2168 GCA_031382045.1 Akkermansiaceae bacterium
GATTCCCGGCGAGGGTTGCGACTGCGGACCGATACACGTTCTTGTCGTTGGTGCGGAACCAATCGAGGATTTGTGTAACAATAGCGGGATCGACGGCAGAGTAGAGTTCGTGGGCTTTCACAGTGGAGAAAATTGGAGTGGCAAGAAGTCAATGCGTTCATCCGCCGCGTGGCAAGAGTGGAGACGGGAAAAGGCGGGAGTTCAATTCTGGGTGGAACGGATTCATATGCGGCGAGCAGATATTAGGCCTTTCATGGTATTTGCCCGCCATGGACGCGGGGTTTCGAGCAACCGATAGCTGATCCACCGGATGGTGGCCAAGAAGGTCACGGTTACCGTCACCCACCAGCCGCTGTGGATTTCGGAAATTGCACCGAATAGAAATGGCTCGGCGCACGGCGATTAAGCAGGGAAAGCAGCAAAAATAGTTTTCAAACCGTGGCTTTTAGGACCTGTACACCATATTCAATGATCACATCGCTCCTGGATCGTCCTTAATCTTTTCGAAATCGACTTTTCCGATACCCGCAGCCTCCCAAAGAAACGCAGCTGCGCGATGATCGACTTCACATATCGCGATTCCTTACTCCCGTAGCTTGATTGCCGTGAGCGGAACATCGGAGTTATTCAGTTGCTCTCGTCGTCTTTTTTGCTAACTCATAAGAGTTATGTCTTCTAAATTAATCCTTACTTTGAATCTACGGCAATCTTCATTTAGATACCGTGAACTGCGACAGTTAGATCTACTTCATGCTTTTCCCCGCATCTGCTGCTTGTCTCTAGCTGGAGGCATTGCTGTTGCTGTGGGGACTATGCTTCTGACCGCTGCCGAAGTCACCCAAGCGGCGGAAGTGGCCCTTCCGCGAATCCAGATTGAAACCACCGTCATCGACATGCCAGAATCTCTCTGGGACCAAATGGCTGGCGCAGGAACATGGAAGGTGATACCCGGCCAGCCAACTTGGAAGCAGTTCGTGGTCAGCACAAATCGGAAAAAGCAAGAAGCGCTGGTTCATGCCTGGTTTGGGAACAATGTTTCCGACAAATACACCACCTTTCTCCCATCGGTTTTTCGAGTAATCAATCAAACGAAATATGTCTATATGTGCACTCCACCGAAGGTGGTCGGGAAAACGAAGCAGTACTGCACAGTCGAGATTAACCGAGAGCTTAAATATGCTACATCCTGGAAGCCCGGTTTCATGGAACAGGATCCATGGACCCCGAATGCTCACGCGCAAAAATCCATTGGTTTCACGATCAACGTCCAGCCAACATTATTAAGTGATGAAAATATAAGCCTTTATTTAGCTCCGCAGTTTACAGAACTAATGGGTTACAAGAACCTCGGTCACGGTCGCGATCAACCGATTTTCTGCGAGAGGAAAGTGAAGACGAAAGTCGCGCTGCAAAATGGTCAGACTGTGATCCTAGCCGTAGCTGGCCCCGAAATTGAACAGACGGTCGAAGACAACGTTCCATTGTTAGGCGATCTGCCATTACTCGGCCGACTGTTTCGCAAGTCCTCCAAGACGTCGTTTAAAAATTACCAAGTTATTTTTGTGACTCCGCGGATCATCCGTAGGCAGTGAACAGCTCACGGGACTGATAAAAAAGGGACGGGGGCGACCGGATGGCTCATGCGCGGATACCGCGTGGGGACACGACGGCTCGGGTCAGTTAGGTACAGGTGGTGAACGCCCACTTGAAAAAACAATCAGCACCCGGTGGCTGCTATCAACCGTCTCAGCCTTTTGTTCTAGAAGCCATCATTTTAAGAGATCCAGAACCCGCCTTGCCAGATTGAAACTCCCGATCTGGCAAGCTCTTTCAGCGCCTAAATTCAAGCTTAAGAAAACCCCAAAAAAGACCTTTTTTAACTCTGATACTTCTGATCTCAAAGATTAAGCGGAGTTTCTCTCAGCCACGGATAAGTTTGCCAGGGGCCGTTCTATTCTCGGCAAGCAGCGGCGCAGCTGGTGTGGCGTGGGGATTCGGCGAGGACATGGGTTTCAGGGCAAGCCCAGCACCTTTGGCGGGCTGGCATTTCCGAAGCGATCTAGGGCGGTGGCGGCGATGGCTTCGGCGCGGGGGATGGTTGCGGACTTGGCACCGCTGGGTGAGATTTTTACGGTCCGCCAGGTACCGCTGATTTTTGCCTGGATTGC
>JANMYL010000228.1:0-4462 GCA_031382045.1 Akkermansiaceae bacterium
GAGCGGGAGAAATTCCGGATTTTCATGCGGATGCAGGAAAATTTCTCGGGATGCCGCGTACTTTCCTACTGCTTAATGTCGAATCACATCCACATCTTGCTTGAGATTCCTCCGATGGCCGCAGGAGGGATTTCCGACGAGAAACTGCTCAACATTTTAATGTGACAGACAAATAAAATGAATTTCATTAAAAACATGGTAATTGGTCACGAAAACATCTGGCTCGCCAATCGCAAAAGCTGTTGCCGGATTGTCCTGCCATTTCGGATCTTTGCCAAATTTAACAACACCTGAGACCACAGTGACGCTGTCGCAAGCAGTGGCATAGATTTCTGCCCGCCGTCATCGGCTTAGTCGCCGGTGTGAACAATAATTTGAGATCTCAATGGGTGCGCACCAACTGCCCGCGCAAAGTCCTGCGGCAGCGCCCTTTCCGTCCTCCACCAACCGACCGCCCTGTTCGCCCAATGCGGCAAAAAATGCGCATTCATTGATCGGATCAGAGACTTTCTGCGCCTACGCCGTAACACCTAACATTGAGTAGAGCGCTGCAAGATATGCTAAAACAATGCGTTACATGGGTTGGTATGGACGACTTTGATCGCTTGGGCGGCTTTCTGCCACTTGTTGACGAGGGTGGAAAAGTCGAGGTTCGCGGCGGAAGCAGGTGGCCTCGATTTAACTAATCTTTAGGGTGAGTGCGGCTTATTCTTGGTGAAGAGGCTACGCTGTATGACTCCTCAATTCCCCTCCTTCACTTCTCGGTCCGAGTATTTTTGGATCAACCCGTCCAATTTTTTTAATTTTTCTAACATTTTAATTCTAGAATCAGTTGATTCGTGGAACTTCCTGAGACCTGAATCGATCTGCTCGAGAGTTCGGGCATGGGTATTCGGTCCATTCGAAGCGTTTCCAATGCCCAAGAGGGATTTGTTTCGCTTTGCGTCAGACGCTTCAATCTCCGCGCTTGCCGCCTGTTCGTTACGAAATTCTTCGAATACGGCAAGTTGGTCTTGATCAAGAATCGAGGGCAGCTCACTGCGGTAAAATGGATGTTGAATCGTGTCGTCCTTGGGTTCTAAGCCGGTCATTGCAAGCATCAGTTCTTTTTTGCCATCCAGCACCCCTTGATATTCTGCGATACTCATTTTGCCATGGTTCGCAGCATCACAGGCTAACACCAGTTCCATGACATCGGTGCGGTTTTTGGTGAAACGCGCCTGTAGCACACGTATCGCGTCCTGCTCCGTCGCCTTCCTTTTGACATGGGCTGCGTTGATCTTCGCTTTTTGCTCTGCGGTGAGAGTGAGCCCAGGAACGCTGGAGAGTGGATCCTTCGCTTGGTCCTTATCTTCCTTCCCTAACTTGCCTTTATCAGCTGCCATCAATTCACTCAGTTGATTCATGCTCACCTTACACTTAAGCCAACTATCCGTGGCACTTTTGGCGAGCCGGACTTGGGAGACTCCGAATTTCTCATCGAGCTCTTGATACTCACTGACCGGACGCGGGCGGCGACTGGAAGAGTTCGCTACAATTTTTTGGGAAATGGCAGTGACCGGATTTGTTGAAGCGGATAAAACAGAACCGCTCGCTGAGTCCTTTGCGGCGGCGGATGCCGAAGGCCGGGTGGAGACATAGACGGCGGAACCTCCTGCGACTAGTAGACAAGCAGAGGCGATAATGATGGCTTTGTTTTTCATGATGTAGAAAAGAGTGGTGATTTTGATGAAGGTATATCCACCGGCAGCGGCGCTGGCGATGGCAGTTTCAGAAACAAAAGCGACTGTTAGTGAAGCGGCCGCGGCTTTCGCAAAGTCTGCTCCAAGCATCAGTGCAAGGGCCGTAGTACTGGTCGTCACGCCACGGCGGCGGAGAATGATGGCCAGCACTTACCTGCCACTCTTTGATTCGATGTTCTATGTTCTAAGGAGTGGTGGACTCCGCTCCGCCAAGCCCATGAATAGTAAACGAGCCGAGATAATAGCTTTTCACTTGTCCCCCATGGGCCGCCGATTCAGAGATCGGTGCTGCAAGGGAAGATGCTCCGCTCCACGGCTCAGAAATCAGTGACTTTTTGCGCCTGCGCCGTAATCCCTAACATTAAATAGAGTGCTGCAAGATATGGTAAAAGAATGCGTTTCATGGGTTGGTATGGACGACTTTGATCGCTTGGGCGGCTTTCTGCCACTTGTTGACGAGGGTGGAAAAGTCGAGGTTCGCGGCGGAAGCAGGTGGCCTTGATTTCACTAATCTTTAGGGTGAGTGCGGCTTGTTCTTGGTGAAGAGGCTACGCTGCATGGCTCCTCAATTCCCCACCTTCCCTCCTTGGTCCAAGAATTCTTGGATCAACCCTCCTGATGCTTCTAACGATTTAACTCCAGAATCGATTGCTTCGTGCACTTCCCTGAGATCTGAATCGATCTGCTCAAGGGTTCGGGCATCGGTTTCCGGTCCATTCGAAGCGTTTCCAATGCCCAAGAGGAGTATGCTTTCCAGTGCGTCAGACGCTTCACTCTCCGATGCTGATGCCTGTTCGTTACGAAATTTTTCGAATACAGCCAGTTGATCTTGATCAAGAATCGAGGACAGCTCGCTGCGATAAAATGGATGTTGAATCGTGTCGTCCTTGGGATCTAAGCCGGCCATCGCAAGCATCAGTTCTTTTTTGACATCCAGCACCGCTTGATATTCTGCGATACTCATTTTCCCATGGTTCGCAGCATCACTGGCTAGCACCAGTTCCATTACATCGGTGCGGTTTTTGGTGAAACGGGCCTGTAGCACACGGAACGCATCCTGCTCCGTCGCCTTCCGTTTGACATGGGCTGCGTTGATCTTCGCTTTTTGCTCTGCGGTGAGAGTGAGCCCAGGGACGCTGGAGAGTGGATCCTTCGCTTGGTCCTTAACTTCCTTCCCTAACATGCGTAACGTGCCTTCATGAGCTGCAGTCAATTCAATCATTTGATTTACGCTCACTATAGTCTTAAGCCAACTATCCGTGGCACTTTTGGCGAGCCGGACTTGTGAGACTCCAAATTTCTCATCGAGCTCTTGATACTCACCGACCGGACGCGGGCGGCGACTGGAAGAGTTCGCTACAATTTCTTGGGAAATGGCAGTGACCGGATTTGTTGAAGCGGATGAAATAGAACCGCTCGCTGATTCCTTTGCTGCGGCGGATGCCGAAAGCCGGGTGGAGACATAGACGGCGGAACCTCCGGCGACTAGTAGGCAAGCGGAGGCGATAATGATGGCTTTGTTTTTCATGATGTAGAGAAGAGTGGAGATTTTGATGAAGGTATATCCACCAGCAGCGGCGCTGGCGATGGCAGTTTCAGAAACAAAAGCGACTGTCAGTGAAGCGGGCGCGGCTTTTGCAAAGTCTGCTCCGAGCATCATTGCAAGGGCCGTAGCGCTGGTCGTGACGCCACGGCGGCGGAGAATGATGGCCAGCTTCTCAAGCACCCGCTGGAGATGCCGCTGCGCTGCGGACTCGGATTTTCCGAGCCGTTGACCGATCTGCTGGAGAGTCAGATCCGAGGCGAAGCGCAAGAGGACGACATCCCGATCAGACGGAGGAAGTGAATCGAGTGCTTGATCCAGAAAGGGCGAAATTTCACGAAACCTATCAGGCTCGGGATGAGAGTCAGATAGGTGATCCATGTAGTTTTTCATTTTTCGCAAGCGCGTGGATTCGGAGCGGAAGGCGCTGAGGCTTTCCAGATGCGCGGCGCGGTGCAGCCAGCCGACGACTAACACCTCCGGCTTCAGTGAACCCGCTTTCCGCGCCAGCGAGGCGAAGACATTCTGCACTAGCTCCTCCGCTAGCGACCGGCTGCCGGTGCGGCGTAGGCAGACGCCATAGACCAGATCCAGATGCCGCCGCACCAGTTCGGTGAAAGCGGTTTCATCTTTGGCTTTCGCAAAGCGGCTTAACAGAGTGTGATCGTCGTCCATTCACCTATCTTCTGCGGATGGGCTGAAAAACTTGCGTTTTTTTCAAAAAAAATCATGCGGGCAAGAAAATGGATTGGATAGCTGGAGTACTTCCGAAGACGGCCAGCAACTTACCTCCCACTCTTCAATCCGATGTTCTATGCCCTACGGAGTGGTGCAATTCAAATTCTCACAATTCTAATTCAAATTTTTAATTCAAATTCCCAGACAATTTAACAAAATCTGCTCTTGAATTTAGGATTAACAGCTATAAAATTAGGTGTGAGCAAAAGATTCCTGTGCGCGTGGACTAATTCAGAAACGAAGCCTGCAGCCTATCACTGCATCGCACGAATCGTGGATCGGCGCTTCGTGTTGGGGGATGAGGAGCGGGAGAAATTCCGGATTTTCATGCGGATGCAGGAAAATTTCTCGGGATGCCGCGTACTTTCCTACTGCTTAATGTCGAATCACATCCACATCTTGCTTGAGATTCCTCCGATGGCCGCAGGAGGGATTTCCG
>JANMYL010000268.1:0-11082 GCA_031382045.1 Akkermansiaceae bacterium
CCGCCGCACACAGTGGAACACGCCCGACATTTGGCTGCGCCGTACCTTTAATCCCGGCATTCTCACTGCCTCGCAACTCCCAAACCTCCGTTTCTCGGTTTTCCACGATGAGGCGGCGGAAATCTACATCAATGGCGTGCTGGCTGCGACGATCGGTGGCAATAACTCAAACTATGCCTTATTTGCGCTCACGACTGCGGGACAGAATGCCATTTTATCAAATGCCACCAACGTCCTCGCAGTGCATTGCCATCAGACTTCAGGAGGGCAATTTATCGATGTAGGCTTGAGTTTACTTCGAGATGCTGTGGTGCTGCCGCCACGGCCCGTGCCGATCCAGCCCACGACCTTGCTTGTGAAAAACGGAAAGTTCGGCCCGTCATTGGGATGGGCGGCAGTGCCCCATGCGACAACTTATCAAATCAAACGCTCCCTCACCAGTGGCGGTCCTTACACCAATTTCCTACTTAGCTCGCCGATCAATGCCGTCATCGACACCACCGTCGTCGACGGCGTGACTTATTACTATGTCGTCTCTGCGATGAATGCTTCCGGCGAAAGCGCGAACTCGGCGCAAATCGCCCTGACAGCAGTCGTTCCTCCGCCTCCGCCGGTGCCGCAACCGACCTTAGCCGCGTGGTTCAAGGCTGATGCATTGAATTATACAAACGATGCTCTTGTCGCAAGCTGGATAGATTCCTCTGGCAGCGGTAACACCGCCACGCAAGTTACCACAACTTCCCAGCCAAATTATGTGACGTCGGCGATCAACGGCCGGCCAGCGGTTCGTTTTAATGCTGCGGAAAGTGACAATCTCGCATTTAGCCGACCCGTGAAAGATGACTTTGCGATCTTTTGCGTCTTCCGCAGCTCTCAGGGCGTTGGGACCGGCACAAATTTTTATAACGGAGCGGGCTTGGTGAGCGGCGAGAAGAGTGGTGCGGTCAATGATTTCGGTCTCAGTCTGAATACTAACGGTAAATTATTAGCCGGAACAGGAAGTCCAGAGGTCTCGATCGCCTCGAACGGCTCCACCTTCAATAATGGTTCTGCTCACGTCGCAGTCTTCAAGCGGACAAAAGTCACCGGCTTGCTAGAACTTTTTGCAGATGGAATTGCACAAGGCACTGCGACCGGCGGGGTGCAGTCATTGACCGCCCCACTATCGCTCATTCTCGGATCACATCCTGTTTTAAACAACTATCTCACAGGTGACATTGCCGAGGTGAAAATCTACGATGGTAATATTAATGATGCTGATCGTGACGCCGTGAGCAGTGCGCTCGCCTTTAAATATGGCATTGGGCCGGCTGTCTCAGCGCGCGCGCCGGCTGATTTCTTAACGGTGGCTGGTAATCTTCGGGCTACATTGACTTGGACGCCGGTGATGGAGGCAAACACTTACACGGTGAGTCGCTCAGCCACGCCTGACGGCCCGTTCACCCAGATCGCCCAGAATCTAATTTCTAGCACATTCATCGATCTTAATGCGGCTCCCGGTAAGAGCTATTACTACAAAGTCACGGCGTATAATGAATCCGGAGCCGGCCTAAGCTCTGAAGCCTACGGCGTCCTAGTTCCCATGCCGGTCGTCGGCATCAGCGCAGGCTCAGCAGGCTCCATAACCCTCCGTTGGCCAGACTGGGCCACTGGCTGGATATTGAACTCGTCAAGCAATCTCCAGCAAGGGATTTGGTCGCCAGTCTTGCAGACCCCCACCACCAATGGTGGAGTAAAAGAATTGGTTTTTCAGGTCGATTCTCCGGTGAAGTTTTTCCGCCTGGTTAGCCCCACACCTTAACCTTAGATTTTGTTTAATCTGTCTATTCCATTCGACCAAATGCTATGTGAAGTATTCATGTATCAAGTGTATTAATATAAGCGAAGTCCATAACGACATTTGCATTTGAAGAATAACGGGGTCTACAGGGCTTCAGATAAATTTTTACAGATTTTCAGCAAAAATCTTTGGGTGGATTCAGGTTATAAAATTTCCTGATTGTCGGAAAAAATTGATTCGAATAAGTTCAAAGCTGCTATATCCAAAAACCACTCTCTTGCTTAGGTTGAGCTCTACGACGATGCCGCAGTTTGCTTTAAAGCAGTCTATCAACAGATCTTAATGGTTGTGCAGTGTGTCGACGAATTTCTTCAACCGCCTTCGCTCGCCGCTTGGCTACCATGTGGGCGGGTGTCAATGCGACGGCTTGCTCTAGAGTAGCATCGAGCAATACGTGTTTGATAATTTTGACGAGGTAATCCTGGGGATAGAGTCTTTGGGCCTGGCAGTTGGCGAGTAGAGTGTAGGAGAGGGAATTGTTGAGATTCCGACTATTACGTTATTGGGCTGCGGAAATCTTTTTCTGTAAAAGCGAGGTGCGAAACGGGATGTCGCTGGTGCACACTTGGGACGTGGCGAGGTTGAGCCTCTGATCCAGGTTAGGAAGCTGCGGGGCTTCAAGCCGTTGGTGTGGCCGTTGCGGGACTCGTATCTTCAGTAACCAGTTCTCGATGGACACCACAAGCCCGGGTGGGGTGGGTGCGTCGCCGATTAGACATATTCGGGCTTCTTGGCTTTTTACGGACAAAGATTTACACTCTCGGTAGCATTTGGTTTTGACCTACAGATTTTGCGGAAATGGCGAAATCATGACTGATATCTGGACCGCAAGTCTGACCGTTTAGATCTTGCTGCTGAAGGTTGCCATTTCGTTATTAACAGGCACTGTGTCTCGGCTGAATGCAAAATAATGTTTTAATTTAATTCATGTGGTCCGATATTTCAATTTTTTCTCCACAGCTAGCACTTGGCTTCGCATTTTTTCTCGCGGCCGCACTGTATGCATCTGTGGGCCATGGTGGCGCATCGGCCTACCTTGCAGTGATGGGACTCGCCGGCATGGCACCTGTGGCAATGAAGCCCATAGCCTTGGTGTTAAATATCGCTGTATCGCTGCTGGCGTTTATTGCTTTTGCCCGTGCAGGTCATTTCCGGCCCCGTTTGTTTGGGCTATTTGCTGCGGCCTCGGTGCCTGCGGCATTTATAGGCGGATGGCTGCAATTTCCAGATCCAACATTTAAAATCATCTTAGCTTGCGCACTGCTCTTCGGTGCGTGGAGGCTCGTATTTCACAAGACAGCCGAAGAGGCAGATCTCCGCGAACCGCCGCTTGCCGCGATATTTATTCTCGGACTGGTGATCGGGTTTCTATCCGGCCTCATCGGCATCGGTGGCGGGATATTCCTAACGCCGCTGCTCATGCTCTTTCGCTGGACCTCTGCGAAACCGGCTGCTGCGATTTCTGCGGCCTTTATTTTTGTGAATTCCATTTCAGGACTCGGCGGATTTATAACAAAGGGCGGCGTAATTCCGCAACTTACCTGGTTTATTCTTCCAGTTGTTTTGCTCGGTGCTTGGTTAGGGTCGTCGTGGGGGAGCAAGCATGCGCGGACTCCCGTGCTCCAACGCGTGCTGGCTGTCGTCTTGATAGTGGCCGCAGCTAAATTCGTGATTTACTGAATTAGACCAATCGAATGCAGCACGGATAGCGATGCCAATCGCCTTTCTGAGCTGCAACGGCGGCAATAATTTCCGCCACCAGGGCGAGAATAGGTATTATGAACATTACCGGCACCAGTAGAATTCCGACAATTACGAACATCAGCACGATGGTGACCGAGCCGAGCCCCAGCATTACTAACATTAAAGTGATCTGGAAGTTGAGAGCCTCACGACCGTGATGGCCAACAAACATGCTGCTATCTTTTTTCACCAGCCACAGGATCAACGGACCGATGAATCCTGTAAAGATCCCCAGCAAATGGCACAGCATTGCGAGAGATTTATCCTCTTCCGAAATAACCAAATGATCCGGAATCGGCGGCGGGGCAGGGGAGTTGTCGGGAAAAAGGGATTCCATTGGTTTTAAGGTTTTCCAGCATCGATGAACTTAACGATATCAGTACGGCATTTAATCAAATCTGGCGGATTCAGATAGAACATGTGTCCGCCGTCATAGAAAGCAGTCGAGATGTTTTTGCGAACATTCATCGGCAGGTTAAGCATGTGCCGAACCGAGTAGGCTGTGCCTGAGGGAGGAGTGGCGAGGTCGGTGTAGCCGCCCATCAGAAGCACTCTGAGACGCGGATTATCCGTCATGGCTGTGGAGAGACGATCTGTGATATTGACCACTTCATTGCTAGTATTCCAATGCCAAGGCTGAACTTTTCCGGTGAGTATTTCGTAGGGCTGTTCCTCTTTGTAGCCCAGTTCTCGCCCTAGGTAATCGAGCAACGCGGAGGAAAATGCGCCATAAGCTAGGGAATATGAAGGATCGTAATTTGGAACTATTGCAGCCTTGTCGGTGGCATCCCACGCGACGCGGGCGTCAAAGCGGCCAATGACTTTGCCTTCCTTACGCAACAATTCTGCGCGGAATACACTGGAGTCTAGCCGCAAGTCATTAGCCAGCCAGGTGGTGGCATTGATGCCTGTTAGCCGGGCTAATTTGTCAGCCACGCCTGTCCGAGTCGTTTGATCGAGCTCAGTTCCTTTGAGTAATGCTGCGGCGTATTCACCAAAGGCGAAATTAGTACTTTCCTCGACCAACGCATCGCGGTCTCCTTGGATTTTACCGTGGAAATGGGACGTGCCGGTGAGTGATGGCAGGAAAACTTGATAAGCAAGATCGTTACCTTGAGCCGGTTGTAGCGTGGAAAAATCGAGCAGCGATGATAGTAAAATTACGCCGTTCATGCTCATTCCGTAGCGTGTTTGCAAATGATCAGCGAGGCCCGCCGCCCGGATTCCTCCGTAGGATTCACCCAGAAGGTATTTGGGCGACGACCATCGGTCATGTTCGCTGACCCAGCGCCTGATGAAATCTCCGACCGAGGCGATGTCCTCATCTAGGCCGTGAAAATCGCCCGGTTTCACGTCCTTTTCCGCGCGGCTGTATCCCGTGGAAACTGGATCGATGAATACTAGATCACAGACATCAAGCACGCTCATGGGATTGTCCGCGACTCGAACAGGAGGAAACGGGGCGAGCGTGCCGTCGCCCGGAAGCTTGATGATTTTAGGCCCGAGCACGCCAATATGAAGCCAGACGGCCGAAGATCCTGGGCCACCATTGAAGGCGAACATTACCGGCCGCGCCGATGCATCTGCGGTATCGGTGCGTTCGTAGCTAACGTGAAAAATTGAGGCACGCGCCTTGCCGTCATCCTCTTTGAGCTGCAATTTCCCAGTTGTGACTTTGTAAGGAACCTTCTTACCATCAATGGTAACTGTGGATTCTTTCACAACTGGCGGGATCAATTTAGCCTCAGGAACATCCTTGGACGGAGTTTCGGCTTTATCCACTGCTTTATCTGCGGGTTGCCCTACAGATTGAGCACCGGTGGCAGCCAGATGCAGGCTGATGAACAATGGAATGAAGAATTGGCGCATGGGTGAAATTGGATATCGGGAAGGGGACTTGTCGAGTAATGGCACTTAAAAAAACGGCACGGTGAGATTGGAGCGTTTAAAATGTGGTAAAATCTTAGTCACGCATTGCTTCGATTTCCGCACGCACGATTTTAATCAACTCCGGCGGGCCAAGCACTTTTGCCTGGCTACCGAAGCTCAAAACCCAGCGCAAAACTTCTTCAAGACGTCCAACTTCGAATCGAACTTCTACTCGCGTTGCCCTCGCATTGAGTGGGAAAATTTCCTGAGTCGGATGCCAACGCCGTTCTTGAGCCAGTCGGGCCGCATAGTTCTTCAGTTCGACTCGCACAATCTGACGGGAGTGATCGCCCGCGACGTTCCAAATACCAAACGATTGTTTCAAGTGGTCATTTCCAGCGAATTCTGAAGGACGATCGAAGCGTTTCTGAGTGATCTTAAGGCGAGTCATTCGAGGTAGCGCAAACGTGCGCAATGCATCGCGCTTCAGATCTTGTGCAATCAAATACCATCCACCATCAACCTCACCGAGATGTAAGGGATTGACCCGACGAAGCTCGGATGTGTCTGCTCCTAATTTTTGATAATTAAAGGTTGTAACAAGTTGATTTAAAACAGCTTCCGCGATTTGCCCAAAGAGTTTCACATCCCTTGGACTGAAGTCGATCGACTTGCGCGAAAATGCATCGTCCAGATCACTCCACGCAAATTGAATTTTCCCTAACATTCCACGGGTCAGCTTAGCGAAGACCTTTTGCATGACCTCGGCCAAAGGCGTACCACGGACAGATTTTAAAGCGGTGCGGGCAAGAAACAAGCCAGCGAGCTCCTCGGAGGTGGTTTGGAAAATAGGAAAATCCGAGACGTCCGCATCGTAGTAATAGCCATGAAGGGTCTCCTCATAAATGAGCGGCAGCTTGAGGTCTTCGCGCATGAAGGTGATATCGCGCTGGATGGTTTTACGCTGAACGGCAAGTTGCTTGGCGAGCTTGCTACAATTTGGATAGGAACCACTGCGGATCGCGGCATGAATCTCGTAAATGCGGAACAGCGGACTCCGAGTCTTGCCAATCCGGTCGTTCGAATCTGCCGTCAAGTCGGCGACATTATTTCGAATTCGATTCATCCGCAGAGATGCAAAACAGTTTTAAGAGATTCATCCAGCTTTGAAGTCTGGAGATTCAAACAAACTTAACTTGTTACAATATATGTAATGCGGAATTAAAATAATTACGGGCGTTTGCTTTTTTGAAGCGAACCCTCGCCGGTTTTGTTGGTGGAGAATCTTTGCTCTATCCAATCACCAGCGCCGCCACTGCGCAGGCGCTTACAGATCTACTCTCTTCCCGTGCTCTTGGCATCAGCCGCCAGCAAGTTTCGCGACTGTTGCCGGATCGACATTGAAACTCTTGGTCGCAACCGACTCTGGTTTTTCACCGGCGGCGATTTGATACTCAAAGGCTTTGATCGGTTTTTCACCTGCCAACTCGGACATCAGATATACACGGATCGTCATAACCTCTTTGCCGGTACCGCCCGCGAGTTTTTTTATGGTGAATTGCACCTCGTTGGGGCCGTCCACTGCACCGCCGATGACGACTTCAGCTTCCTTGGCGTTCGCAAAGCGATGACGGCTGATTTTGTTGATCTGCACCTGCACTTCGCGGCCTGGGCTGAACACGTAGACCTTGGCAACGTATTTGGCGGGCGGCGCGGCAACCGGTGTTGGTGGGATTTGGCCGCTTGGTTGCGCCTCCGGCGTCTCTTTTAAATACTTGAGATTCCCTTCTCCCAATTCCTTTCGAACTGCTGGAAGTGCTGCGAGATTGACGAAATCTGCCCGGTCGTAGAGCCAACCGCCGCTGCCTTGGACGAAGGAAAGGACGAGCAGGTTCTCCGTCGGCTCGCCACCTACGCCGAAGTCAATTTTCCCAAAATATGAGGCTTTTGCAGTCGCTCCATTCTTTTTAACTTCGAGAAATCGAAGCCCTTGAATCGATGGCGGTGGTGCTGGGAGGTTGAAAACTGTGGCGGGAAACGGCTGTTTCTCCGATACGATCCGGTTGCGGACTTCAACTCGGCGGTGTTCGGCAGTCACCCGTTGCCAGGCTGCTGGATCACGCCGGATCATTGATTCACGCCATGCGCTGTAAGTTGTTTCTAAGGTCGGGCGCAAGTTTTCCTGTCCACCTGCGAGAGTGGCAGAAATCAGCAAGAACGTGAAAATCAGTCGATTCATCGGCGAAACGATTGGACAAGATGGCCCATCCCACAACAAACAAATTGCATGCCGATTCAATTGAATGCGGCCGAGATTGAGTTATGAGCAGTATTTTGCAGAAAGTGGCGCTGATTGGTGAAGCGCGTGATAAGGAGATTTTGAAGGATGCGGCCACCTACGTCTACGCGCAGCGGCCTCAGGGCGATGCGTTAGCGCATCTCTTTTTCCCTAAAAAAGCTGAGGAGGAGCCCCGTTCGGTCGTGGTTTTTTTTCATGGTGGATTCTGGGACTCCCCCACCCCGACGCAATTCGTTCCTCACTGCCTCCATTTCGCTAGCCGCGGCGCGGTGTCGGTGGCGGCGGAAACCCGAACCTCCGCCAAACACGGAACTGGCCCACTGGAAGCCATTGAGGACGCTCGCGATTTGATTCGGTGGTTGCGCCACAATGCAGATACCTTCAATCTCGATCCCAAAAAAATCACGATTGGTGGCGCAGGCGGTGGTGCGTATCTGGCACTGCTAACGACTCTACCAAAGCCGAAAAACCTACCTCCTATCGATGGCCTCGATTGTTTTCCGCAGGCGCTGATTCTTTTCAGCTCGCTGGTCAACACGGCTACTAAAGGTGCCGCCGCAGATCGATTTCCTGACTGGAAGACAGCCAAGCGCCTGAGTCCTACTAAGCTAATTCGTCGGAAACTTCCGCCGATGCTATTTTTTCACGGGAAATCTGATCGGATCACGCCGTTTGAAGAGGTGGAGAAGTTCCGCCGCCGCTTGCGCTGGCGTGGCAATTCTTGCGAATTGGTGGATTTCGTGAGTGCAGATCACAGTTTTTTCAATTTCAACGTCAGCCACAAGAACTTCGAACTCACTGTGACTGCGGCGGATCGATTCTTGGTGGAGCGGGGATTGTTGCCGCCCGAGGAGGAAGGGTAATGGGCATTCCTGCCTGTTTCCACAGAAGAACAGACAGGAATGAGAGAATTAAAAAAACAGGCAGGAATGCCTGTGTCACGGCTCAGGATTTCACTGGTTCGATTTATCGAAGGCAGCGTCAAAGGCGATTTTGCTGGTTGGGAAATCCACACTGCGAACGAAAGCTGCCGCTTCTTCCGCGCCGTGGATGCGATCCATGCGAATGTCTTCCCATTCGACAGAGAGCGGACCTTTGTATCCGACATCGTTGAGCGCGACGATGATGTCCTCGAATTCGATGTCGCCATGGCCAAGGGAACGGAAGTCCCAAAAGCGGCGTGAGTCGCCGAAGTCAGTGTGCCCACCAAAGACACCAACGCTGCCGTCGCCGTGATTCCACCATGCGTCCTTCATGTGGACGTGATAGATGCGGCTGCCGAGATCACGGATAAACTTCACGTAGTCCACGCCTTGATAGCCAAGATGTGATGGGTCGTAGTTAAATCCGAAGCGTTTATGATTTCCAACTGCTGCGAGGGCGCGCTGGGCGGAAGCGATGTCGAAGGCGATTTCCGTCGGATGGACTTCGAGAGCGAAATTAACATCGAGTTTTTCATAGGCGTCAAGGATTGGCAGCCAGCGCTTGGCGAAGTCCTTGAAGCCCTTTTCGTAGTATGCCTGCGTGGTCGGCGGGAAGGCATAAAGCGAGTGCCAGATGGAGGAGCCGGTGAAGCCGTTAACCACAGCCGGGAATTCGTCTTTGCCCTTGCGATCAGGCTTGGCGTTAAAAAATGCACGAGCGGCCTTGCCAGTGGTGATCATTTTTTTGGCGGCGCGCTTGCGGACGCCTTCCGGATCTCCATCGCCCCAGACATCTGGCGCGAGGATCGCTTGATGCCGCTCGTCGATGAGGTCGCACACGGCTTGGCCGACAAGGTGATTGGAAATAGCGTAACAAGTTAGGCCGTGATCAGCTAAAAGTTCCCAGCGTTCCTTGACGTAGGCCTTGCTGGTGGCGGCGGCGTCCACATCGAAGTGGTCGCCCCAGCAAGCAAGTTCGAGGCCGTCGTAGCCCATTTCGTAGGCCAGTGGAGCAAGTTTTTCGAGTGGCAGGTCGGCCCATTGGCCGGTGAAGAGTGTGACGGGGCGTGACATGGTGGTTGGTAGTTCGACACCCAAAGAATGGCGGAAATCCAACGCTGTTATAAAGCAAAAACGATGATTCGACCGGAGATCTTCCACGGGTTACGGGCTAGGAAAATTTCCTAGTTTACCGGCCCTTCATCATACTTCCTCGATCACGAATGCTTTCCGCACCCATTTGCAGCGGAACACCGGCCCTGAATTATTAGGCTTCCAGCCATTTGCGTTCCCGAAATCGATCGCTGCAGTGACCATGTCGTAACTGACGACTCGCGGCAACTCGGCGGTCAGCACTTGGCCGTTGACCGGCGCACTGGCCTCGATCACTAACTCGTTGGTTCCTTTACGGTTTTGCATGATCCATCGGTATTGAACGTCGCGGTGATTGATGACTTTATAACCTTTTTGAGGAGGAGGCATGGAGGTAGAATTTAGAATAATCGGTGTTAAAAATTGGATAATAAGCCACACGCGGAGCTATGAGAATTAAAAACTGCGGCGGCGCACAAAGCGCCTTTCAACAGGCAGTTGAAGGCCGAGGCTACTCCGCTTCACGGGCTGGCGGGCCGGTTTCGAAACGCATCAGATCGGCAACGAAAGTGAGCGGGATACTGCCTGTTTCGCCGTTTCGGTTTTTGGCTAAAACTAACTCGGCCTTGCCTGCTTCCGCCTCGCGTTCCTCGTCGTTTTCTGCGTAGTAGGCAGTTCGATAAAGCAGGCCCACCATGTCGGCGTCTTGCTCGATCGAGCCGGATTCTCGGAGATCAGACATCCGCGGCACGCCGAGGCTTTTGCCGGCGCGGCTTTCTGGGCCGCGGTTGAGCTGGGCGAGAATGCAGATCGGGATGCCGAGCTCTTTCGCAAGTCCTTTGATGCCGGCAGAAATTTCGGCGATTTCCCGTTCGCGTGAGTTTTCGGCCTGCTTGGTGCGCGATTTCATGAGCTGGAGGTAGTCGATGGCGATGAACTGGATGTCCTCGTCGCGCTTCTTGCGCCGGGCTTTGGCGCGAAGTTCATTGATGGAGATACCGGGCGTGTCGTCGATGAATAGCTTGGCGGCCGAAGTTTCAACCGCGGCGCGCTGGATTCTTTGGAGGTCGCCCTTGGTTGGTGTGTAGCCACGGGAGAGCTGGCTCATGGCAAATTTCGAACGCGAGAAAACAAGCCGCTGCACAAGCTGGAAGGCGCTCATTTCGCAGGAAAAGACCATTGATGATTTGTTTTGATCCAAGCAGATGTGCTCGACCATATTCATCATGAACGAGGTTTTACCCATGGACGGGCGGGCGGCCACGACGAACATTTCACCTGGTTTTAAGCCACTGCACATTCGGTCGAGTTCCTCG
>JANMYL010000303.1:0-1982 GCA_031382045.1 Akkermansiaceae bacterium
GAGCGGCGCTGCGAGCCGACTTGCAGAACCCGGTCAGATGATTTCACCGCTTTGAGCGCTGCGCGGGCGTCCTGCATCGTCTCGGCAAAGGGCTTTTCGCAATACACATCGCAACCCGCCTCGATCGCCTCAATGGCATGAATCGCGTGCTGGAAATCTGCGGTGGAAATGATGACTGCGTCGGGCTTGGCCTTTTCGTAAAGCTCCTCGTTGTTTCGATAAGTCGGAATTTCTTGGCCGAAGTTCTTCGTGAAATACGCCTTCGCCTCGTCTCGGCGGCGGCTCCAAATATCGGAAACCCCGACGATTTCGCAGTTGAATGCATTCGCCACCGCCTTGTAAGCGGGGAGCAACGTGCTACTCAGACGGTCAGAAAACCCGACGATGCCGATGCGGATGCGCTCGTTGGAGCCGGCGACGCGGGCTTGGGCGCGGGCGGATTGGAAGGATTGGGACGCGAGCAGCCCGAGGGTGCCGAGCGAGCCAGTGCGGAGAATTTCGCGACGGTTCATGTGAGTTTTGGGAGTTTTAATTTTGGAGTTTACCACGGCAAAGTGCTCTCGTCGCATTACACATCCGCTGTCCATGGTTTGTCAAAATTCATCCAAAACCAAGAAAATGCGACTTTGGGCTTGCAACCCCTCGCCCATCCCTTAACACCTGCCTCCCGAATTATGGCTAAGAAAAGTTGGATCGCCCGCAACGCGCGCAAAAAAGAAACCGTCGAGAAATACGCCGCACTCCGTCTCAAGCTCAAAGCAGCGAAAGACTATGTCGGTCTTTCCATGCTCCCGCGTGACGCGAGCCCGACTCGCCTCGTCAATCGCTGCGAAATCACTGGCCGCCGCCGCGCATTCTTGCGTCGCTTCCGCCTCTCCCGGATTACCTTCCGTGAGCTTGCTTCCGCCGGGATGCTCCCGGGCGTGACCAAGTCAAGTTGGTAAACTGACACAAATTTTGTTTTTACAAACGTGGGACGGGGCATCATCCGTTCCCACGTTCTTTTTATGCCAATTTACGAATACGTTTCTGAAGCTTCGGAAGACCCGGAGCACAGTTGCCGCGTCTGCGCCCGAGGATTCGAGCTCAGACGCCCCATCGACAGAGCGCCCTTAGTTGTTTGCCCGCTTTGCAAAAACCCCGTGAAAAAGGTAATTTCTCGGATCAACACCCCCTCAATCACCAAGCCGCTCTCCGTGAGCGATGCCAAAAAGGCTGGCTTCACGATCCTCCAGCGACGCGACCAAGGCGTTTACGAAAAACTCTAACGCCGTGATCACCGAATTTGCCACCAATTTTCTCGCTGTCGCCGCGCAACACGACTTCCCCTCCCTCGGGCAGTCGCTGCTCTATATCGCAGGCATCGTCTTCTTCCTATTTCTCAACGGGTTTTTCGTCGCTTCGGAATTCGCCATCGTCAAAGTCCGCCCGAGCCAGCTCGAAGCACTCTCCAAGGAAAATGGGTCTAATCCCAAGCTCGCCCTGCACGTCGTCAACCATCTCGACGGCTACCTTTCCGCCAACCAGCTCGGCATCACCATCTCCTCTCTCGCTCTCGGTTTCCTTGGCGAGCCGTTCGTGAAAGCTCTGGTTTATCCGCTACTCGCCTCCACCGGCATGCCGCAAACTTGGATTTACTGGATTTCGCTGATTGTGGCCTACGCGTCGTTCACCTTTCTCCACGTCGTCATCGGCGAACTGGTTCCGAAGTCCATCGCCATCCGCAAGGCCGTTCCCGTCACCATGGCGCTGGTCGGCCCGCTTCATCTTTTTTTCAAAGGGTTTCACTGGGTGATCGTTTTCTTCAACGGCACCGCGAACTGGCTACTCAAAAATGTTTTGCGAATCGACCCGATTAGCGAAGGTGAACACATCCACTCCGCCGAAGAGCTCGCCCTACTCGTCACCCAGAGCGGGAAATCTCAAGAAGTCACCGAGACCGAGCGCGAAATTCTCATCAACGCCCTCGGCCTCAACGAACT
>JANMYL010000304.1:0-1978 GCA_031382045.1 Akkermansiaceae bacterium
ATCAACTACGTCAGCCTTGACGAGCTATTCGCCCGCTCGCACGCCATCAGCCTGCATTGCCCGTTGATGCCGCAGACGCTGCACCTCATTGAGGAAAAAACCATCGGCCAGATGCGCGACGGCGTCTTTATCATCAATACCAGCCGCGGCGCACTCATCGATACCGAAGCCGCCATCACCGCCATCAAGTCCGGCCGCATCGGCGGCTTAGCGCTCGATGTCTATGAGGAGGAATCCGCGCTATTCTTCGAGGATCTCTCCTTTCGCATCATCCAGGACGACGTCTTCATGCGCCTAACCACCTTTCCTAACGTCCTTGTCACCGGCCACCAAGCCTTCTTCACCCGCGAAGCGATGGAGAACATTTCGAAAACGACGCTCTCTAATTTAGCAGACTTTGAAGCCGGTCGAGTTTGCCAAAACCTATTAAAACTCGATTCAACGCGCTGAGACGACCACCGGATTAATTCAACCGCCAAGCACACCACACTCGCGACCATGTTCACCAAGCGCCACGGCCCGCCAGGATCAGCCCCAGCCACGCTCGTCCCCCATCTGGTCGATGGTAAGGGTCACAAACCGGGAATTCAGATCATCGAGTACGACAAGGACAGCCTCGATGAACGCGAAATCACTGACTTCTCCGAACTGGCCGCTCATCTCGACAACAGCAAGGTCACCTGGATCAACATCGACGGCCTCGGCGACGTCGAAGCTCTGAGCATCCTCGGCAAGAAATTCAATCTCCACCCACTCGCCCTCGAAGACGTCCTCAACACCGGCCAGCGGCCCAAAGTCGAGCAAGCGCAAGACTACCTCTTCGTCGTCGCCCAGATGGTTTACCAAGATAACAGCCAGACCATTTGCGGCGAGCAAGTGAGTTTATTTCTCGGAAAAAACTTCGTCGTCACCGTCCAAGAAGAAGGTGACTACGACGTGTTCGACCCCGTCCGCGCCCGCATCCGTTCAGGTCGCGGCGCGATCCGTAAGCTCAAGGCAGACTACCTCGCCTACGCTCTGCTAGATTCGATTATCGACCACTACTACCCCGTGCTCGAAAGCCTCGGCGGAACCATCGAGGAACTCGAAGACGAACTGCTAGAAAAGCCATCCCGCGAGATGGTCCACCAACTGCACGAATACAAACGTAGCCTCACCCAGATGCGCCGTTTCGTCTGGCCACTGCGGGACGTTGTGAATGGCCTACTGCACGACTCTTCCGGCTATATCGACTCCTCCACCAAGATCTTCCTCCGCGACTGCTACGACCACACCGTCCAGTTGATGGACTTGGTAGAAAGCTATAAAGAAATCACCACTGGGTTGATGGAGCTATACCATTCCAGCGTCGGACTCCGCACCAATGAAGTCATGCGCGTGCTCACCGTCATCACCTCCATTTTCATTCCGCTGACCTTCATTGTAGGCGTTTACGGCATGAACTTCGCCCCCGAATCACCGACGGGGCAAAAGCTCCCGCTCAACATGCCCGAGCTCTATCACCCGCACGGCTACATCGGCTTGATGGCAATCATGGCCGCTATCGCCGTGATCCAGTTGATCATTTTCAAAAAAATGAAATGGCTGTGATCCACCGGGCATAAAAAACTCAAGTGTCGGCTTACTTATTCGGAAGCCCACTGGCCCCTGTGGATATAAATTTGCGACCACTTGCGGAAAATAGAATGCCACAAACCGGGCAGTCCATCACACCGCTATCGCGCAGAGAAGCCCGCTCATTCGGACTCGATAATCATATTGCCGTATGCAGTCGGGTCGCCGGTGCGGATCAGCCCGATGGCGTGCGGCACGCGCTTTTTGAAATCGACGTGTGCCTCACGGGTCAGCGGTATTTTACCGAAGGATTTCGCAAAGCGCTCGACGGTTTCAGGCGTGTTGGTGGTCACGAACTCGTCCGCCTGCCAAATCCGACCAATCTTGAAAATGGGCGTTAGAAGGTCCAGCACATCGAGCACGG
>JANMYL010000309.1:0-13560 GCA_031382045.1 Akkermansiaceae bacterium
CGCGGCGATCTTCGCGGCCGGGATTTATTTCGCCTACGAGGATATGACCACGCGGCCCGCTGTCCTGCAAATTTTGAACGAGCGCGAGGCACGGCTCACGATCCACGAAGGGCGCTACCACCAAGTGAAGCGAATGTTCCATGCCATGGGAAACCAAGTGCTGAGCCTTCACCGAGAAAGCATCGGCCGGCTGATACTCGACGACTCACTGCCGCAGGGAAAATTCCGATCGCTCAGCGCAGCGGAAGTCGCATTCTTCGACCGCTAGCGACCTCAGCAGTCACCGGCGGCCATTTCCCAACGTACCTTAAAAGCCAAACTGTCATAAACTAACAAGCCAGCAAACGCGCCGGGTTCGCTGGCTGTCGCTGGGGCAATTTATAGGGTCACTAACCGTTTAGAATGCTTCGCTAGATCGAGCTGCCAAGCGCGCACATTGTAACGGGCGCGGCCGCGGGTTTTTAAAATTCCTAGGATTCCCTCCAGCTCGGCACGGGCCGCCTCGCAGCCCGCCGCGTCTGTGGGAAATCGATCAAACACCGGACGGGAGAGCACTTGAAGATCCGCCAGATAGTCCTTTGCTAAATTTTGATAGACTCCAAGCCATTTGTCCGCCTCAGGGATCTTTGCGGACGAGACAGCAGTGAACCAAGCCCCGGCCTCGCCCGGCATTCCCTGTTCCCAATTCTTAAGTCCGGCAAGCATCCAAGCCAGCACGTGCGATGCATCACTGCCTGAAGCATCGAGCTCCTTCGCCGGGATGGCAGGAAGATGTTCCAAGCGATCCAACATCAGAATCACCCCCTCTCCAATTCGCTGTTCTATCGGCACAGACAACACATGCGCATGAGTCGCCTTGGCTTGGTTTCTCGCTTCCACTGACTGCCCATCGAGATAGCTGGCCACCACCGCCTCCACGCCGGCCCAGCTGCGGGTAGGCTCCTGCACATCCGGATTTTCGCGTAGCTTAGCGAACCCCGCAGCCGCTTTTGCGTAATCGCGGCCCTCCACGGCAGCCCGCGCCTCGCGGTAGCTTTTCGCGATATCGATGCCTGCCGTAGATGCCGTCTCGGGGACGATCGGTATGGGATTAACAACCACCGGGACCTTTGGCTCCAATACGGGACTCTCACGGGTGAGCCACCAAATACCTCCACTGACCAAAACCAACAAAGCTAGGCAGCCAAACATGACCACGATCCTTTCATGGCGCTTCTTCTTTGCTCGTCGTTTTGCAGCGCTGCCGGAGCTCTCCACAGCCTCAGGGGCACCAGACTTCAGACGCTTCAACGCCGACTCCATCACGCCGATCATTTCATCATACGACGAGAAACGATCCTTCGCGTTATAGGCCATTGCCCGCTCCACAATCTTACAAACATCGGAGGGCAGAGATGGCTCAGCCAGACCCAGCGGCACCACCTTTTTCTTCGCCTCACGAAGAATATCGGTGGCCATCGATTCCTCGTCACAAGGCGGTTTACCAGCTAGAGCATGATAGACGCTCGCCCCGAAGGCATAGATATCCGAACGGAAATCTTCGACAAAACCCTCAATGGTTTCTGGCGGAACGTAATAAGGAGTGGCCCAGATTTCGGTAGCTTGGGCTTTTCCGCCCTGCGTCACGAGCGCAAGACCGAAATCCACCAACTTGGCATGACCCTCAGAATCCAACAGAATGTTTCCGGGCTTCACATCGCGGTGGATCAAGCCTGCCGCATGCGCGGCCTTGAGTCCCTGCGCGATCTCGATAGCAAAGGGTAGCATTTCCAAGACAGGGATTTTCCCGCGCGCCAGGATATGCTGCTCGAAATGCCCGCCTGGCACAAATTCCATCGCAATATAAAAACGCCCGAAGGCCTTTCCTGTCCTCAGCACGCGCACCACATTCGGATGACTGAATGAAGCTGTGATCCTCGCCTCCTCCTCAAAGGCCTTGATTCGCCGCTCGTCCGCCGAGAAATTCTCACTCAGAATTTTCAACGCCACCTCGCGCTGGAGCGTATCGTCATGCGCCACGAAAACCATGCTCATCCCGCCCAACGCATGCCGCCGAACTAGCGTGTATGGGCCGAACTCACACTTGATCCGCATCTCCTCGCCGCACGCCGGGCACACCACATTCGTGAAAGGTGCCATCGCGGAAACATCCATCGGGCTCTCGCAAGAAGAACAATGGGCGATAGTTTTGGCACTCTCTGTCATGGCCACAGGCTAGCAACCCACCACTCGCGTGCAAACTTGAATCTTCTAGAACCCAATCTCGATAAATGCACAGAAATGCTCCCAAACATTAAAAAAACCGCCTTCACAGCTCCCTGGCTCTCCCGCGCACTGGCACTTGGAACATCACACCGTGGCGATGAATAAGGAGTCGCAGCCACATTTTGTGGCACCCTATTCACCTCGACACTTATATACACCGGCGAGTATCACGAGACAAAGCTGTAATCATATGGCTTACGCATTTCGCGGGCTAGATAGCCATTCGCCTCATTGGCGTGAGCACCGGTAAAAATTTCGTTTTCTGGATCCCACTGAAGTTTTTGTCCTGTACGAAGTGAGATTGCGCCCAAGTGGCAGACCGAGGCAGAACGATGGCCCACTTCCACCGAGCAAATCGGATCTTTGCGGGAATGCACGCATTCAAAAAAGTTACCGCGGTGGTCATTGCTGAAGTAGAGATGTTCGGCGCTTTCCGGTAAGGGTTCTGTTAATATAGCACGGTCATTTGCTTTGATTTCGTCGCGGTTCACCCAAATCCAGCCGTCACTTCCTTCAAAGCGAATGCCATTGCGCTGCCCATTTTCGTTGATGGTCTCACCGAAAGGGCTGTCGTCGCTGGTGGTGCGCACATTGAAGACGACACCGTTAGGGTAGGTGAATTTCACTTCGTATTCACTGATCGCAGTGAAGCCATTGGGGACAGGAGCGGCGAGCACCTTGCTCTCTACCGATGTCGGAGCCGGCAAACCGATCGCCCAATAACCGATGTCCATGTGATGAGCACCCCAGTCGGTCATCGTGCCACCGGAGTAGTCATACCAATTACGGAATTTAACGTGACAGCGCTCCGGCATGTATTCCGCCATAGGTGCTTGGCCCTGCCAGAAATCCCAATTGAGTGCCGCAGGAACCGCTTGGGGTGTGAATGGTCCGCCGCGAAGCCCGGCGGGAAGCCACACGGTTACTTCCTTGAGTTTACCGATTCTGTTATTACGAACCAATTCGCAAGCCATGCGGAAGCGCTGATTACTGCGTTGTTGGGTTCCGGTTTGCAGAATTACCTTGTTTTCGCGCACCGCCTTCACCACGTGCTTTCCTTCGTCGATAGTCAATGTGAGCGGCTTCTCGGAATAGATGTCTTTTTTCGCTCGTGCAGCGGCGATGTTAATCAAGCTGTGCCAGTGATCCGGGGTGGCATTGATGATGACATCGATGTCTTTGCGCTCCATCAGTTTACGAAAGTCACTGAATCTTTCAGGCACCTTTCCATTTTGAGTGAAGGTCGAAACTCCGCGGTCAAGATGCTGTTCGTCCACATCACACACTGCCACGAGGTCTCCGAATTGCATGGAGCTCTTGGCATCGCCAATTCCCATTCCACCGCAACCGATCAATGCGATCGCAGGGCGATCATTGGCAGAAAGGCGTGGCACAGGCTCCTCGGCCAGTGCCAATTGCCGCTCGACAAACCAAAGCGGTAAGCCGCTTGCCGCTGCCGCAGTGGAGCATCTACGTATGAATGAGCGGCGCGAAATTTGAAATGGTTTATGAGGATTCATCGGCTGGGTGGAGTGGTGATCGGGCAAATAAAGAGTAAGTTATCGTTGGCGATTTAATGAAAAGAGCGCAAGCGGATTTCAGTCCAATCGTTCCAAGACCTCGTAACTGCAAGCCCGCCGCCAGATCGATGTCCAGTCGCGGTGGATAATCCATCAATTGGTCCTCGCGTGTCATCATCCAGTGATCGGTTTGGATGAAGGAAGCGGGAGTCAGTGATCTGAGGGAATACTTTAAGTTCCATCAGGTTAGGGTCGCGGGAAATTTCGGCTGGCACTTGGTGATCGCGGGCAACAAACTTCGAATCATCTTCACTACCTACGAGCCTAGCGTCATTCCGATGTCCCAAATTACTTTAAAATGGCAATATGGACGAATCCGCTTCCGAACAATTTACCATTGTATTATTCTTCACCCGGCTTCCGCTGACCGACTGTAACACAACAACCCAACTTCCCGTAACCCTTGCTCTTGGCCTCACCGCTGGGCTAACCGGCACTTAGGCAACAGACCCCACTTAATTTTTATCCACCCATTTATATGATTTCCCGCATTCTACTCGTCATCACGGCCTGCGTTTCCTTTTCACCGGCCCAAGAAACTCCGCCCGTGAAGCCGGAGCCAGCGCCAGTCAAGGATGCCGTCGCAGAGCCTGTGAAACCATCTGTGACGAAGCTGGATGAGACTCGTTACAAGATCGGGGAGGTCATCCTCGATCAAAAAAACCGAGAAATCCGTTTTCCTGCCAAAGTCAACATGGCCGAAGGACTCATCGAATACATTTTCATCCTCCAAAAAGGGAAAATCCACGAAGCACTCCTGACCACCTCGATTGTTCCGACTGACCTCAGTCTCGCCTTCACGCTGCTTCGCTACACGCCATCGCCCGAATTATTCTCGGAAATCAACGAGACTGGTCACCCGATCGGCATCTACCCGGAAGTCCCCATTCTTGTGAGAGCTTCTGCCCGTATTGCTATGGAGGTCGAATGGAATGACAACGGCACCAACCGCCGTCTTCCCATCAATGAATGGCTCCAAGACAACATGAAAGACGTTGCTCTCACCCCAGGACCGTGGCTTTACACTGGCTCAACATTCGCCGAGGGCAAATTTGTTCCTGAACTCACGGGAGATATCGCCTCCATCAAGCTTGATTCATACGCGATGATCAACTATCCCGGCGCTGACAACGACCAAGGCGTGGTCTGGTTTGCATTTTCCAAACGAGTTCCACCCGTTGGAACCAATGTGACACTGATAATCACACCCTACTTCAAAAAGTAAATATCTCCCAACTCCCTGAATTTCCTACCAAATAATATGAGTATCCAATGGAAGGGCGTCATGCCCGCAACACTGACACAATTCAACGCAGACCTCACCATCGACCACGGCCTGATGGCCGAGCATGGTAAGTGGCTGATTGACAACCGCTGCACCGCCATCGTTTGCCACGGCTC
Source organism: Akkermansiaceae bacterium (assembly GCA_031382045.1). GTDB lineage: Bacteria > Verrucomicrobiota > Verrucomicrobiia > Verrucomicrobiales > Akkermansiaceae > Luteolibacter. The sequence goes on from JANMYL010000309.1 coordinate 5,247, forward strand.
GCTGGGCGAAGGAGCCACTCTCACATTCGAGGAAAAACTTGCGCTTCAAAAAACTTACGTCGCAGCACTGCCTGACACCCCCATCATCCCCGGCGTAGCGTCGCTTTCCACCAAGGAAGCGGTGGACATCGCCAAGGCCGCCAAAGACAACGGCTGTCGCGGCCTGATGGTGCTGCCTCCGTATCTCTATGCTTCGGATTGGCGGGAAATGAAGACGCACATGAAAGCAGTCATCAACGCCACTGACCTGCCATGCATCATTTATAACAACCCGGTCGCCTACAAAACCGATTTCACCCCCATCCAAATCAAGGAACTCGCCGACGAGTGCCCGAACGTCGAGTCCGTCAAAGAATCTTCCACTGATGTCCGTCGCATCGCCGGTATCCGCGAACTTTGCGGGGACCGCGTGGCACTCGGCGTGGGCGTGGATGACTGCGCTTTAGAAGGTGCTGCCATGGGTGCTACATTCTGGATCACAGGCGTCGGGGATGCCTTCCCCGCCTACAATGTGAAACTCTGGGATCTCGCCACCGCAGGTAAAATCGAAGAAGCCATGGCGATTTACCAATGGATGCTACCGATGCTACGGATGGACACCGTCGTAAAATTCGTCCAACTCATCAAACTCCAGCAGACCCTAGCCACTGGCGGTAAACTCGGCAACAACCGCGTCCGCCCTCCGCGCCTCGAACTCACCGGAGCCGAGCTTGCCGAGGCCACCGCTGTCATCGAACTCGCCCTCGCGACCGCTCCTCCGATCGCTTAATCGCCTGAACGAGTCTGGAGCGTCTCGCTCCAGACCGTTACAGGGGCGCATCGCCCAATATTGTCGTTTCAGTTCAAAATTTAAGAGAGTTTGGCCACAGATTTCACGGATTGACTGAGATTTTGAAGAAGCTGTGGAAACGCAGTCTCTATTTGCTTTCTTCATATGCGTCTATCTATGTTCATCTGCGGCCAAAAATTCTTAAACTGATCGAATTAGGCACTTCACCCCTTTTTTCCATCCCATTCTACATTCCATTCCACATGACCACTTCACTCCTCGGCACTTCCTTCATCGGCAACTCACGCTCCACCAGTACTGAATCCTGTGGAAATGCCGTGCAGCCCGGCACCGGCACCCTGCTCGAACCCACCTACCGAAGTGCCACGCCCGAGGAGGTGGATCATGCCATGGCCCTGGCCGCCGCCGCATTTCCCGCTTACTCGACTCTCTCCGGAAAATCCCGCGCCGGATTCCTCCGCGCCATCGCCACGGAAATCGAAGCCGTCGTCGATGACATCGTCGCTCGCGGCATCTTAGAAACCGCCCTGCCCGAGCCCCGCCTGCGCGGTGAAACCGGCCGCACCACTGGCCAACTCCGGATGTTTGCCGCACAAATCGAAGACGGCTCGTGGGTCGATGCCCGCATCGATCGCGCCCAGCCAGACCGCCTGCCGATTCCAAAAGTGGACCTCCGCTCGATGCTGCGCCCGCTCGGCCCGGTCGCGGTTTTCTGTGCCAGCAATTTCCCACTGGCGTTTTCTGCCGCCGGTGGTGACACCGCGTCGGCCTTCGCCGCGGGTTGCCCAGTCGTAGTCATCGCCCACGCATCGCATCCCGGAGTGACGGAAATCGTAGCCAATGCAGTGCTCCGAGCCGCCAAACTCACCCACATGCCAGAAGGCGTTTACTCCGTGCTTTACGGCGGCGGTCGCAAGGTCGGCCAAGCTGTGGTCAAGCATCCAGTCACCCAAGCCGTCGGTTTTACCGGCTCGCGCGCTGGTGGCACCGCACTGATGGAGTCTGCCGCCAATCGCAAGCAACCGATTCCTGTTTACGCAGAGATGAGTTCCGTGAACCCGGTCGTCATCCTCCCCGGTGCCCTCGCGAGGGGCGAAGAGGCGTTCGCGGAAGCATTTTTCAACTCGCTGACGATGGGCGTTGGTCAATTCTGCACCAACCCTGGCCTCGTCTTCATGCCTGCAGACCAAGGTGATGCATTTCTAAACAAGCTTAAGTCACTCATCGAAGCAGGCACACCCGGCATGATGTTGAACGCCTCCATTTGCAAATCCTACGCAGATTCCACCGCCGCCTTCGCCGCTGCGGATGGCGTGGCCACCCTGGCCCGCTCCGCCACCGAGGCCGGCCCCGGCCAAGCTGCGCCCGCTGTTTTCACGGTTTCCATCGCGGATTTTTTGAAAAACGAAGCGCTTCAAGGTGAAATGTTCGGCCCAGCCACCTTGATTGTCCGCGGATCGCGGGCTGAAATCGAAGCCGCCATTCCCCACCTAGAAGGCCAGCTCACTGCCAGCCTTCACGCCACCTTAGAAGAACTCGCCTCCCACGGCAGCCTAGTCCACGCTCTCCAACAGCGCGCTGGCCGACTCATCTTCAACGGCTTTCCGACCGGCGTCGAGGTCTGCAACAGCATGGTTCACGGTGGCCCCTTCCCTGCCACCTCCGATGGCCGCAGCACTTCCGTAGGCACCATGGCGATTTTCCGCTTTTGCCGCGCAGTCGCATGGCAGAGCTTTCCGGATGCAGCACTTCCGGCAGAGCTACAAGAAGCGAATCCGCTAGGTATCAAGCGGCTAGAGTGACTTGCCACCGTGGGCTCACTGAGCACCTCACGGTTTAGCAAATGATGACGGAAATGGACATTTAACAGAAAACGACGATCTGACGATCTGAACAAAAACCCAATTTCTCAACAACTGTGTGGAAACCTGATCTTTCTCGATGCTTGTCCGCATGTGGCAGTTTTCTGGTGGCACTTGCCATATTGGAAGCCACGCCGCGTGCGCTCGCCCAAGTCAGTGGCCTGGACGCACCCCAGCCGGTTAATCCATTTTTCAATGGGGTCTTTCCGTCCTTAGCACCGGGTCAGGCGACCGGGTGGTCCACCGAGAATGCGTTTCCTAATTTAAAGTTTATCGACCCGTTGTGGCTGACTCCGATTCCGGGCAGCACGAATTTGCTTCTTGTCGGAAAAAACGGCCAGATTTGGCGCTTTCCGAACAGCGCCGCGACGACTCAAGCACAAGTGGTCAAGGTACTCGACCGGATATCTACGACTCAAAGTTCAGAAGATCAGGGCTTTTACAGCCTCGTTTTCCACCCTGAATTCAACCAGAGCGGCTCGCCAAATGCGAACTACGCCTACGTTTGCTATAACTACAAACCGGATCTCGTTGGTGCGGACGAGAATCATTCATACTGGAGGGTCTCACGCTTCAATTGGCTGCCTGGCAGCGGCACGCTTGATGCAGCGAGCGAGTTCGTCCTAATGAGCCAGTACGACCGCTGCCGTTGGCACAACGGTGGGGCGATGTATTTCGATAACAGTGGTTTTCTAAACATCACCTGCGGTGATGGCGGCGACAGCGATGCAGGTGGCGGATTGACTGGCCCGGATGGCGCACTGAGCCGCACCCAAAAGCTGAACTACGGGCTCTTCAGCGGCGTTTTCCGGATCGATGTGAATAATGATCCGACTAAATCTCATGCCATTCGCCGCCAGCCCTTAAGCCCGGCAAACAAGCCTGCAGGCTGGCCAGCCAGCTACACCCAAGGCTATGGAATTCCCAATGACAATCCGTGGCTGGATCCTGCCGGCTCGATCTTGGAAGAATACGCATCTCTCGGCCTCCGCAGTCCGCACACCGCGCATTATGATGCACTCACGGACGAGGTTTGGATCGGAGACGTGGGCGAGAGCGCACGCGAGGAAATGACTCGGCTGCCAAGAGGCGGCAACGCTCAGTGGGGCTACCGCGAAGGATCAGTTGCCGGCTTGGGAACAGCCGCAATGCCGCCCATCGGTGTAGAGACTCCGCCTGTGTTGGATTACAATCACAGCGTGGGAAACTGCATCATCGGCGGGATGCGCTATCGCGGTGCCAAGTGGAATAACGTGCTGGGCGGCAAATTGCTTTATGCCGATCACGTCCGAGGTAAGATTTGGACTGCCACTCTCCCCACCAATGGAGCACCCGTTAGTGAATTGGTGATCGACGGCTTTCCCACCGGCGACAAAATCGGGCTTTCAAACTTCTGCACCGACACGGCTGGCGAAGTCTATCTGCTCACGGTCGATGGCACCGACCAAGTAAGCGGCACCATCCGCAAACTGGTGGTGGCCGGCGTCTCCGTGGAGCCGCCCGCTCTCCTCTCGCAGACCGGTTTTTTCAGCAATGTCACGACACTGACAGCCGTACCGGCAGCTGTGCCATACACAGTGGTCTCGCCGCTGTGGTCGGATGCGGCAGCCAAGCAGCGCTGGGTGATTCTGCCGAATGACGGCTCGCATAACACCGCCACGGAAGACATCGTCTTCGACGAGGAAGGGAGCTGGGTTTTCCCCACCGGAACTGTGTTAGTGAAACATTTTGAAGTCGCGACGAATGCCAATGACCCGTCACAGATAAAGCGGTTGGAAACCCGCTTCCTCGTTTGCACCGCAGGTGGCGGGAAATACGGAGTCACATACCGCTGGAACAGCGCGGGAACTGACGCGGATTTACTAACCACCGGCCAAATCGAAAATTTTCCCGTAACTCTGCCAAACGGTATTACCGAAAACCGTCGCTGGGACTATCCGTCGCGCGCCGATTGCATGCTCTGCCACACCGCCGCAGCCGGCCAAGCGCTGGGCGTACGCACCAGCCCTCTCAACGGAAATTTCCTCTACGACTCGACCGGCCGCACCGCAAATCAACTTGTCACCTTCAACTCGCTCGGAATGTTTAATCGCACTCTCAGCGCCACCGAGCTGGCAAACTTCATCGAATCCCGCGCGATTGGCGATACCACAGCTCCGGTCGAGCACCGGGTGCGCTCGTATCTCGACACCAACTGCGCCCATTGCCACCGCCCCGGCGGCACAATAAATTTTTTCGACACGCGCCTCGGCACTCCGCTCGCATCTCAGGGGATAGTCAACGGAAAGATCCAAGGTCTTTTCGCCTTCGATCCCCAAGGTCGCTACATCAAGCCAGGAGACACCAGCTTGTCTGCGCTGCATGTCCGAATGGGTGCTGTGGGAAATGGCATCGCCATGCCGCTGCTCGCCAAGAACCTCGTCGATGATGAGGCAGTCGCGCTGCTCCAACAATATATCCAAGGCATGGTTCCCGCAGAATTCGAGATCACCGCCAAGCCACAAGCCCGCTACGTCCGCCTCACCGCACTCAGCGAGGTGAACGCCGGTGCTTGGACTGCCGTCGCCGAATTTTCGGTGCTTGATGGCAATGGCGCACCCATGCCCACCTCCGGCTTGTCGATTCATAGTGTAGATAGTCAGGAAATGAGCGACGAGCTCGCTCCTGCTTCGAATGTGATTGATGGAAATATAAACACCTTCTGGCACACAGAGTATAATCAAAGCTCTATTCCGCCAGACCCGCCGCCGCCGCACCGCCTGACGCTCGATCTCGGCTCGGCTCGATTCATCGGCGGCTTCGTTTACACCCCTCGCCAAAACTACTTCAATGGCCGGATTGCCAACTATGAGGTCCATTATAGCTTAGATGGCGTGAACTGGACACTCATGAATTCCGGCACTTGGCCGAATGATGCGGTCGTAAAACGATATAACATCATCGGCGGTGATCGCAAGACGCGTTGCGAAATCGCCGGACCTGCAGGCGTAGTCAGCGGGGCCTTCGATGTGACAATCGCCTTCGACATGGATGTCACAGATTTCACAGCTTCTGATCTTCAGGTCAGCGGTGGTAGCGTCAGTAAATTGCGCGGCAAGGGCTATTACTATGTGGCCACTATCTCACCTACAGCAGCCAACATCACTGTTTCGGTGCCAGCGAATGCGGCCAATTCAGTCGCGCTCGGCAGTCGGGCCTCCGCTGTGCTTTCGCTCGGCTACTTGGACACGCTGCCGCCAGTGCCGCTCTTCACTGGAGTGCCCGCACAAGTCAGCGGTCCGTTCCAGATCGGCCTCACCTTCGGAGATGGTGTTAATGGATTGAGTGCAGCAGATTTCTCGCTGGTAAATGCGACACTGAATTCCATCGTGCCAGCCGGAGACTCCTATTTGCTCAATTTGACGCCCATGGTCCAGGGCAGCTCAGTCGGCATTGAACTGCGCACGGGAGCCGTGGCCGACAACGCCGGAAATCAAATGGGAGCGGGCACCTCATTGTCACTTCATTATTCCACGCATGTCCTCGCACGGAATGCAGCCGAGGCCTCCTACACCGGCGGCGGAATGGTTCTCGTGACCGATCCCACAGCACCAAGCGGGAAATATCTCTGGGTGCCCGAGGGAAGCGCTCCAGACAACAACGGACCGCCAATTGTCACTCAGCATAGGGCCGAGTTCAATTTTGTCATGCCCTACGCTGGCCAATGGCTGCTTCGCGGACAGGTCCGCGCAGCGAACACCATGAGCGATTCGTTTTACGTCGAAGTTGATGGAAACCAAGCACTCGGCAGCATGAGTCTGTGGGACGTCGCTCCTCTCGGACCGGACTACGTTTGGGATTATGTGAACAACCGTGACGTCGCCGATCCAGTCATCTTGAATCTCACTGCGGGCACCCACACCGTCACCATCTATGCGCGAGAAGACGGTGTGCGGCTGGACCGGCTCGAACTCGAAAGCGTGCGTCCGCTCGCTACACTTGCCACCTCCAAATCCGCAGTGAATGGCTTGTTCACTGCCAATCTCACATTTTCCGAAAACGTCACCGGTCTGACATCGAGTGACTTCTCCGTCACTGGTGGCTCAATCGTTTCGATCACTGGCTCTGGCACAGCTTACGTGGTGACACTCGCGCCGACATCCGGCACGGTAATCCTCTCGCTGCCGCAAAACACCGTGCTAGACATCAACGAGGCTGGCAACTTCCCCTCAAACTCGCTGGCCATTACTTATCGGGATTCCTACCAACAGTGGGCATTCAATCACCGTTTAAGCGGCACCCGTGAATCCCAGCTGACAGACGAGGATGGCGACGGCGTTTCTAAATTGCTAGAATACGCTTTCAACCTAGATCCCTCCAAGGCCGACTCTGTTCCGTATCACCCAACGACCCAGCCCAACTCTGGCCTACCGCGGATGTTGATAATGCCAGGCAGCTCCAATGGCCAACGGCTCGTGCTCCAGTATCTGCGCCGCAAGGCCGTGGCAGGCTTGAGCTACACACCGCAATTCAGCTCCACCTTGGGGGACTTCACCACAGCCGCAGGTGCGCCAGTTGTCGAAACCATAAACACCGACTGGGAGCGCGTCACCATCGGCGACACCGGCAGCGGCAGCCCACGCTTTGGACGAGTGCGTATCACCCTGCTGCCACCGTGATTTTCGTCCGCTCGGGTAGTTCTTTTCCACGGCTCGTGTCGCAGGAATGGATTAAACCCGATCCACGAGATCAAATCCGCTTTCATTTTTAACGGCAAGAACCCAACCTATCACCTCGTATCCAACGCATATGTTCTCTCATTTTACCATTCCATCATCATCCATGTTCATCACTTCACTCGTGGTCGCTCTGATGCCACTGGCAGGAAACCTCTCTGCTGCCGAGGAAGTGAGCCCCCCGCCTACCGCCGCGCGCTGGCTCTTGGGCAAGGGCCTCACCACTGAGTGGCTGGTGAGCAAGGACACACGTCTTCCGCATAAGGATTTCATCGAACAAGGCGGGCTGCGTGTCGGCCAGATCGTCCACTACCAGATCGACGGCGAGCGGAATCTATCACTTAAACGCAGCGTAATTTGGCCCGGCTTGCGTAAAGGCAAAAACGGCATGTTCGACGGCGTCATCAATGATTACGAAACAAAAGACATCGAGCCGACGATCACCGTGGATGGTAAACCGCTCGGCCCCATCACGGTAGAACGTGTCCTACTGGACGGCACGCTCACCATCCAAGGCCTGGTCGGCAAAGAGTTTGCCGTGACTCGCTGCGCCTTCCCAAGCATGACCCAGCCAGTCGCCATCGACCGTTGGACGGTGCGAAATATCGACAAAGTGGCACACACCGTGGCAGTGGCAACATTGAAGGACAGCCGTAAAATTGATGGCCCCTACGGCACCAACGTCACAGAAGTCACTTGCACCGCAGCGTCCTCCACCTCGCTCGCTCCTGGCAAGGAAATGGTCTTCTCGGTCTTGTTCAGTGGGCGGCTTAAAAGCGAAGCCAAGTCAAAAACCGAGATTGACGTCGCCAGCGAGGAACGCGCCCGAAGGACTTACGTCGCCTCACTCCAGAATAATCTCCGGCTAGAAACTCCGCAGCCTGAACTCGATCGCGCATTCGCATTTTGCAAATTACGCGTCGCCGAGGCCATCAATGACACCCGTG
>JANMYL010000013.1:0-4225 GCA_031382045.1 Akkermansiaceae bacterium
GACACTTTCTGCGAACTCACCAAGTAATCTCAATCCCATCCCACATCACCAACTAACATTATGAGCACTGCACTCGGCATGATCGAAACCAAAGGCTACGTCGGCAGCGTCGAAGCCACCGACGCCATGGCCAAAGCCGCCAACGTCGAACTCGTGAAACAAATCCAAACCGGCGGTGGCTTTCTCACCGTCCTCGTCAAAGGCGACGTCGGCAGCGTGAAAGCGGCTGTGGACGCAGGTGCCGAGGCTGCGGCTCGCGTTGGCGAATTGGTCTCCTCGCACGTCATCGCCCGCCCGCACGCCGAGCTCCTAAGCCAATTCGGCATCGCCTGATCCTTAATTTCAACCACTCTAACTCACCAACCACCATGGCCAAGCAAGCAATCGGCATCATCGAAACCAAAGGTTTCGTCGCCCTCATCGAAGCCTCCGACGCCGCCCTCAAGGCGGCCGATATTCGGATGACCGGCTGGGATAAAATCGGCTCCGGCCTCGTCACTGGCTTCTTCACCGGCGACGTCGCCGCAGTCAAAGCCGGCCTCGACGCCGCCGCCGCCGCCGGCTCCAAGATCGGCACCGTCACTTCCGTGCAAGTCATCCCGCGTCCCCATGACGACTTGTCGAAACTCGGCACTTGGATCGCTTGATCACGTTAAAAGTTATGGGTTAGATGTTATAGGTTAAAAGGAATGTTCCCTATAACTGATAACTATTAACTCTTAACGAATACCCCACCACCATGCTCGTTCTCGTCGCCAATCTCGGCTCGACCTCCTTCAAATACCGCCTCTTCCGCATGGATGAGAGCGGTGGCGAGGTCATCGCCAAGGGCGGCTACGAACGGGTGACGGATCACGCTGTCGTCATTGAGGATGCTCTCTCGACGCTTCAGCGCGACGGGATCATCGCCAGTCCGGATGAAATCGACGCGGTCGGTTTCAAGACTGTTTTGGGCAAGGATCTCAGTGGTTGCGTCATCGCGGATCAAAAAACGATCGATGCGCTTGATGGATTTACCGCCGTCGCCCCCGCGCACAATCCACCTTACGCGGCAGGCATCCGGCAGTTTGAAAAAGCATTGCCCAAGGCCCGTCTTGTCGCGCTTTTTGAAACTGCTTTCTATCAATGGACTACACCGGCATCTTATAACTATGCCATCCCCCAATCTTGGCGAGATATAGGCATCCGTCGCTATGGATTCCACGGTGCCAGCCACAAGTTCATCGCCGAGCGCTCCGCCGAGCTTTGCGACCGCAATGACGTGGCAAAAATTGCCCGCCGCCTTTATCTTGATGGCCCGCAAGCCGTCGCTGGTAAATCGTTCCGCGTGATTTCTTGTCACCTCGGCGGTTCCAGTTCTGTTACCGGAATCCGGGACGGCGTGGCGATAGGCTCCAGCATGGGATTTTCCCCGCAAAGCGGATTGCCGCAAAACAACCGCGTCGGCGATCTCGATTCTGCCGCCATTCCTTTTGCCATGCGCACGCTCGGCATCTCGCTCGACGAGGCCGAACGCCAACTCACCAAGGAATCCGGACTACTCGGATTGTCGGGCGTCTCCAACGATGCACGTGATATCAGAGCCGCCGCCGCCGAAGGAAACTCTGCTGCCCAGCTCGCAATCGATGCCAACGTGCATTCCATCCGCCATTGGATCGGAGCTTTCCTCATCAATCTCGGTGGACTTGATGCTCTCGTTTTCACTGCCGGTATCGGCGAAAATGGCGCAGAGACACGCGCCGCAGTTTGCAAAGATCTCGAAGCGTTCGGCATCCATCTCGATCCAGCAAAAAATGCTGCCTGCCGCGCCACGGAGGCCGTTATCAGCACCGATGATTCAACCGTAAAAATCATCGTCATTCCCGCTAACGAGGAGCTCGTCCTCGCCCGCGAAGTCTATCGGAAGCTTTCCTAGTTCTCATTCTCATCTCTCACTCTTCACACCAAACACATACTACCATGGCCAAACAAGCAGTTGGACTACTCGAAACCCGCGGCCTCGCCTGTCTCGTCGTCGGCGTTGACGCGATGCTCAAATCCGCAAACGTCGAACTCGTCGGACCGATGAAACAAGTCGGCAGCGCTCTTTGTAACGCAGTCGTCACCGGCGATGTCGCAGCAGTGAAAGCCGCACTCGATGCTGGTGCTGCCGCCGCTTCCGAATCCGGCGAAGTTGTCAGCGCCCACGTCATCGCCCGTCCGGACGATGCAATCGACGGCGTCCTGCCGAAGGATGCTGGCGCAGCCGCCCGCGCTCCGCGCAAGTAATTCCCCAATGCCGCGCCCGTGATCCTAACCGCTCGCGGGCGCGGCCTTCCCTCAATCCCATATGTTTCTCGCAGAAGTCATCGGACAAGTCGTATCGACGAAAAAAGACGAGCTCATGATCGGAAGGAAACTTCTCCTGCTCCGTCCCAAACTCGTTGACGACAAGGATCCGTCCAAATTTAAGGACGGCCAAAACACCATTGTCGCAATCGACACGGTGGGTGCCGGTGAGGGCGAGCTCGTGCTCTTTTGCCAAGGTAGCTCGGCCCGAGCCGCACAAGGGCTAAAGCTCATACCGGTGGATGCAGCCATCGTCGCGATCATCGACCGCGTCGAAGTCCTCGGTAAAACCGTTTACAAAGGCGGCTAACTCTATCCGTTACACCACACGATTCGGTTTCGCACCGCTTTTCCAATTTCACTTTCCCGCATGAAAACTCTCGATCCAGAAACACTCCGCTCCGTCGTCGAATCCGTTATTTCCCGTCTTGCGACCACCGGAGCCCAGACTACGGCATCGCCCGCCGCCAAGTCATCTTCCTGCGGCTGCGGTTGCAGCGGTGCATCTGGCCAACGCGGGGTTTTTACCTGCGTTGACAAGGCCGCCCACGCCGCCACCGACGCCCATCTTCAGTTGAAAAAGCTCGGAGTCGCCGGTCGTGCCAAGGTCATCGAAATTGTCAAAGGCTTGGCAGTCGCGAACGCCGAGCCGTGGGGAAAGTTTGAGATGGAAGAAACCAAAATCGGTCGCTTGGATCACAAGATCGGCAAACTTCTCATCACCAAAAACGTTCCTGGCACCGAGTGGCTCCAGCCTTACGCGATGAGTGGCGACGGCGGCATCACCCTTGAGGAATACGCGCCCTTCGGCGTGATCGGCGCGATTCTGCCAGTGACTCACTCAGTTCCGACTCTTACCGGCAATGTCATCAACATGGTTGCTGCTGGCAATTCGATTGTTTTCAATCCGCATCCCGGTGGTGCCCGCAGTGCCGCCATGGCCGTGCGTGCTTACAACGAAGCGATCTTCCGCGAGATTGGGATTGATAACATCATCACCACCATCGAGTCGCCAAGTATCGAGTCCTTCGACCTGCTTTGCAAGAATCCACTCGTCAACCTGCTAGCCATCACCGGCGGCCCCGCAGTCGTCAACGCCGCCATGAAATCAGGCAAGCGCGCGATTTGTGCCGGCCCGGGAAATCCAGTCGTCGTCGTGGATGCTACTGCCGACCTTGCCCGCGCAGCTCGCAGCGTGATCGAAGGCGGGGCGTTCGATAACAACCTGCTCTGCATCGGGGAAAAAGTTGTTTTCGTCGTAGGCTCAGTTTTCAACCGCTTCTGCGAAGAGCTCACCAAGGCCGGTGCTGCCCGCCTTAACTCGCAGGAACTCGAGCGCCTCACCGCCGCGGCATTCACCTTCAAGCCCGGCGAAGGCGGCGGTTGCTCCCATGCCTCCGTGAACCGCGCCCTCGTCGGTGCCGATCCAAGTGTGCTTGCCCAGCACGCCGGAGCTAACATCCCTGCCGGAACTCAGCTTCTCTTCGCCGAGACCGATGCCGACCATCCGTTCGTCCAGGAAGAGCAAATGATGCCGATGATTCCGATTGTTTCGGTGCCTGACTTTGAAACCGGCGTCCGCGAGGCAAAGCGTGCCGAGCACAACTACCGCCACTCCGCCATCATCCACACCAAGGATGTGGATCACATGACCTACATGGCCAAGGAAATGGACACCACGATCTTCGTGAAAAACGGTGCCTCCGTCGCCGGCCTCGGCCTCGGTGGCGAAGGTTATCTTTCCTACTCCATCGCCACCACCACGGGCGAGGGAATCACCACTCCCAAGACGTTCACCCGCGTCCGCCGCTGTGTGCTCGTGGAGAACCTCCGGATCATATAACTACAATGTTCCTCGCACAAGTCGTCGGCCACGCGGTCAGCAGTCATTCCCACC
>JANMYL010000023.1:0-3799 GCA_031382045.1 Akkermansiaceae bacterium
GAGAAGAGGGTGACGAGTCATGCACTGAGGCACTCGTTTGCGACGCACTTGCTAGAAAACGGAACGGACTTACGGACGATTCAGGATTTACTGGGGCACGAGGACATCACCACGACGGAGATTTATCTGCATGTGGCGACGGGTGTGAATGGCTTGGGCGTGGTGAGTCCACTGGACTGCACGGTGGCGTAAATAGGGTCAGGTAAATAAGGTCAGGTAGCGCATTTACCACCCCATTTATGTCTTCACATGAAGACGTTTTTGGTGGGTGCCAACCGAGGTCAGCCCGGATTCATTCGCCACAGGGTGAAGTTCAGGAAGGCAGCAAACGTAACCCATCCCAAATACGGCACTAGCAACCATGCGGCGGGTTTGTAAACGCTGCGAAAGTTCAGCAGCGTCAGCAGAATAGCGATCCACAGCACCAAGATCTCAACCAGCGCCCATCCCAATTGGTGCGCTCCGAAGAATAAAGGCGTCCATGCCGCATTGAGCAACAACTGCACGAAGTAGAGTCGCAGCGCGCGCCGCCAGCCGTCGTGCTTCCATACCAGCCACGCCGCAATGGCCATGAGCGTGTAGAGCAACGCCCATGCAGGGCCGAAGATCCACGCCGGCGGATTCCACGAGGGCTTGTTCAACTCCGCATACCACAAGCCAGGCAGCGAGAACATGCCAGCCAGCGGAGCGCAGAATGTGATGAGGATGAAGCCGGGGAGGGCTAGGGCGCTGCGGACGGCGGAGGGTGCTTGGTTCATCATGTCTCTTTATTACTGGAAACTGAGGTGCGCTGATGTCCGAATTTAAAAACACCAAAGTCCACGGACGCACAAATTTTTTCTGTGAAATCGTCTGATTGAGATCTTGGCTACTGGAGTATTGAGGTTAGTTGGGTTGTTGTTTTTTAGTTTCGAGTTAGAGATAGGTTTGCCTGTTTCCCATTCTACGGAGATGTCGATGAGGACGCCTGTCACTGGGTGAAGCAGTGAGGATCCGTTTGGGAAGAGGCCGACGAACCGGGTGCGGCGTTTGATTTGTGAGTTGAGCGTTTCTCGCACATGTTAGGGATGCGCAGGCGGTGGTGGCTCGCTTCCGGGAAACTGAAGGCGGTGAGACCTTCGGGGATGTTTTGCTCGGCCCAGCTGGCGAGCTATTCATTTTTCTCTTTAGGTTCAGTCATTTTGAAAAATTAGAGACCACCGCCGACGGTGGTTGGCTTGTAGCCTTTCTTGGTCCCCGCGCCGAAATCGAAGCCGAAGATCAGCCAGCACTCGGTGTTTGGCGAGGCGTTGTTCAGTCCGCCCATGACGACGAGGTCGAGGTGGGTGTTGGCGGTGGGCAGCCATTGGATCGAAGGGCCGAGGATGAACTCGTTGGGCTCGCCTTCCGGGTGCGTCCATTTGCCTTCGAGTCCAGCGGAGAGCTTGCTGTCAATGAGAGTGCGAGAAAGTCCGGCGGAAATGCCCCACTCAGTGGCCTTGTCGCCCCAAAGTTCTTGCTCGTGAATGAAGTTCACGCCCCAGTGCCAGCCCCGGCAGTCATCGCCGAAGAGCAGCTTGGATTCCAGAACGTCGGGACTGTTGGGGACGAAGGCGTATTCCTCGTAAATCGTCGGGTTTCCGGGAATTTTCCCCCAGTCGGCGAAGGCGTAGCGGAGTTCCACGGCGAATTCGTCCTGCATCCAACCTTCCGGGTCTTGGTTGTCGTGAATAGCCTTTTCATAAAGGTCGAGCTGCATGCGGTAAGGCAGGCCGATTTCCACTTCCTGCTGGAACCGCTGAGTCACTCGCCCGCCGTCGAAGGTGCGGACGCGATACCACTCCTCGACGCCGATCTCGCCGGGATCCTTCTGGATGTAAATCCGCGTGGTGCTGAAACGGCGACGGCCAACCCACTCGGGCTCACTGTAGACGCCATCCCTTTTTTCCTCTTCCAGCGCATTGGCGCTGACGACGAGATCCGCGAGGGTGGTGGTGGTGGACGGCGCGGGTGCGGACTGGGCGGCGCGTGACACCGTTGTGACGACAAATAGGGCAACACCCACGAGGGCGATAGGTTTAATGGGTGACATGATGTAGATGAACGTCCATAATGACGATTTCTTGGACTTATTTTCAGAAATCTGTAAATTCGATTTTAAAAATGCTTTGGGAGACGGGGGTGGGTGATGGCAGTCACCGGGTGCGGATCGTTTTTCGGATCTGCACTCGGCTCCTTTGCCTAGCGGACTGGTATCATGTGACCTCCACTTTTTGCCGGAGCGGAGTATTATTAACAATCATCTCTCCGTCATACTGAGATCCCTGCCATTCCGAGCGCTAGCCGAGCGGCAAACAGCACATCACATCACACTTGCCCAAGTGACCGCTGGCTACCCGACAGAACTCTGCACGAGTGGAAGTCCGTGCGAGTGGGCCAAGCCGCTGATTCTCACCACTCCGACCCTCACGCCGGGTTCTCGTCATTTTATGCGCTCTTGGTGAAGTGATCTGAGGCCGCCCGAGAAAAAAACCTCGTCATTTCGGCACTCATTCGCAGACATTTCGGCGTGATCCACCCAACTGCCATCGTTTCACCGCTCGCTTCGCTGGGGCGGAATGTCCGTGTCGGACCGTTTTGTATCATCGGCGCGAATGTCGAGCTCGGCGATGACTGCGTGCTGCACTCGCACGTCGTGCTCGAAGGGCACTCTAAATTCGGCCGCGGCAATGAGTTTTTCCCCTTCGCTGCCATCGGCGGAAAGACTCAGGATTTAAAATACTTGGGAGATCCGACTTATTTAGAAGTTGGAGATCACAATGTCTTTCGGGAAAATACTACCGTCCACCGTGGCACCCACGCGAGCCTGCCGACGCGGATCGGCTCGCACAATCTGCTGCTTTGCTACGCGCACGTCGCACACGATTGCCAGCTGGGCGATCACATCATTCTCTCGAATTCCGTGGGCCTCGCGGGCCATATCACGGTGGAGGATTACGCGATTGTCTCCGGCGTGGCGGGCGTGCATCAGTTCGTCCGAATCGGTAAGCACTCGATCATTGGTGGCTACTCGAAGGTGGTGCAGGACGTGGCTCCATTCATGATCGTGGACGGCCACCCTGCGACCACTCGTGGCCTGAATCTCATCGGCTTGCAACGCCGGGGATTTGCCGAGGACGACATCAAGGCGCTCAAATCTGCTTACAAAAAGCTATTCCTAAAGAAAGACGCCAATCTCGCGACCTCGATCAGCTCGCTCAAGGCGACTCACGCCGCAGACACGCCACAGGTCGCGCATTTGCTCGATTTCATTGAAAATTCCGAGCGCGGCGTCACTCGATAAGCGGGCAGATTCCGCTTTCGACAAATCCATCTGGGAGTGCTACTTCCCGCTCTGGCTTCAAATTTTCCCCAACATGCATCCCACTTCGCTCTCGAAATACCGGCCCTTCCCGGCGGTCTCCTTGCCTGACCGCACTTGGCCAGACCAGACGCTGACGCACACGCCCGAGTGGTGCTCAGTCGATCTCCGCGATGGCAATCAAGCGCTGCCGCAACCGATGTCGATCGACGAGAAGCTCGATTTTTTCGACCTACTCGTCCGGGTCGGCTTCAAGCAAATTGAAGTCGGCTTCCCGTCTGCTGCAGATACCGAGTTCAATTTCCTGCGTCGTCTGATCGATGAAAACCGCATCCCGGAAGACGTCACCATCCAAGTGCTGGTGCAAACTCGCGAGCCATTGATCCGCCGGACTTTCGAGGCGATCGACGGTGCGAAGCGGGCGATCGTCCATATTTACAACTCCACCTCGCCGCTCCA
>JANMYL010000050.1:0-6960 GCA_031382045.1 Akkermansiaceae bacterium
AAAATCAACTATCCGAAACAGACGTAGCCAAACTTGCGCCGGATCTCGTGGAAGCCATCAAGATTCGATGCCCTGCCGACACGATGTATGGTGCTGAAATTCGGATGGGTGCTTTCGTGGCATTGAGCAAATACCAATACCGGGAAGCAATTCAACTGGGCGTGATTTTCGCAAAGACCCAGGGCGGTCACGGTAGCCAGAAGCGCACCGGGGAAATTATGAAAATCATCGCCGGATATGGAACTGCCGCGCGTGATGCAATCCCAGGACTCGAAGACGTGATCGTTGCTTTCAATGAACAATGTGACAGAAATGAATTTCCAAAAGGCGAGCTGAATGAGCAAAGAATCAGTGCCGTTAGAGACGCTATTAAAGTGATTCAATCTGCCACCACTCAACCTGAACTACGGACAATAGTAGCTAGCACACGATGATCGTGTGTAATCAGGGATTACAATTTATTTTGAACCTCTCAGCAAATAGAACCATAAACATATACAATCAGTTGAAAAAAACATATTTTACCATTACCGCCGTCGCTATCTGGGTGGCAAGCCTTTCCTGCGGAGCATTTGCTGCCGATGAACACACCGCAACTGCCCCGCCGCCGGTTCTTCCGGGTCCAACAGCGGATCCTCACATCGCGGTGTTCGGTAGCACTTTTTGTCTCTATCCAACGACAGATATGGAGGGCTGGAATCCCACGGCTTTCCATGGCTGGACATCGAAAGATTTGAAGACATGGAAAGACGAAGGCGTCATCCTTGATTTCCCGAGTGAAGTCAAATGGGCAACGGGCCAAGCATGGGCACCCGCTATCGCGACCAAAAATGGGAAGTATTACTTTTACTTCTCGGCAAATCAGAACATAGGCGTTGCTGTCTCGGATCATCCCATGAAGTCGTTCAAGGATCCTTTGGGCAAGCCGCTTGTGGCAAAGGGTGAATATCCATGCCAAGCGATTGATCCGATGGTATTTATCGATGACGATGGCTCTGCCTACTTTTACTTTGGCCAAGGCAAATGCATGGCGGTTAAATTGAATGACGACATGATTTCGTTTGACCATAAAGCCACGAAGGAAATCGAGCTGCCAGGCTTCAACGAGGGTCCGTTTGTATTCAAACGGAAAGGTGTGTATTATATGAGTTGGTCTGAATATGACACTCGTGATCCACGATATTCAGTCGCTTACGGCACTTCCAAGTCACCATTGGGGCCTTTTGAAAGAGCTGAGGGAAATCCTATCCTGCAACAAAAAGGTGAAATCAAAGCTGCTGGTCATCATTCAATCGTTCAAGTTCCTGGACGTGACGAATGGGTCGTTGCGTATCATCGTTTCCATGTTCCTGGGGGCGACGGCTACAACCGAGAAACCTGCATTTCTCCTCTCCGGTTTGATAAAAAAGGAGCAATCCTTCCTGTAAATATTTTTGAGCCAATTCCAAATAATTTCTTTCCACGTAAATAACTATGAAACACCACCTATTATTCGCAGCTTCTTTATTTCTAACATTGCCTATGCTCACCGCTCAGGTGAAGCCGTTGAAAGTCTTCATCCTCGCGGGGCAGTCAAACATGCAAGGCCAAGCTGTGGTCGATCTCACAGGCAAAGATTACAACGATGGCAAGGGCACGCTTGTTATGCTCTACAATGATCCGGTCAAAGCGCCAATTTACAAACATCTTAAGACTTCCGATGGTAAATGGGCGACGCGGGATGATGTGTGGGTGCAATATCAACGAGGCGATGCAGACTTGAAAACTGGGCTACTCGGTCTCGGCTACTCAGCTTACGACGACGACCACCATTTCGGGATGGAGCTCCAATTCGGTCACGTGGTAGGCGATGGAATTAAAAATCAAGTGCTACTCATCAAAACGGCATGGGGTGGCAAGAGTCTTGACGTGGATTTCCGTCCTCCTAGCTCAGGTGGACAAGTTGGACCGTTCTACACAAAGATGATCTCAGAGATTAACGATGCACTTAAAAATCTTAAGACTAACTTTCCCAAATACGATGGTCGCGGTTATGAAATCGCAGGATTTGTCTGGTGGCATGGTTGGAATGATTTCTGCGACAAAAATATGGTTCCGGTGTATGAGCAGAATCTGACTAATCTAATTCACGACGTACGTAAGGACTTGAAGTCTCCAAAGTTGCCGGTGGTTATCGGTGACATCACGGGTGGCTGGATGAAAGATGACCAAGACATTCCGGAAGAAGCACTTGCAATTAAGAAAGCCCAGAAAAATGCATCGCTAAAGCCAGAATTCAAAGGCACCGTAAAAACGGTGGAGACTTTTGATTTCGTGCGCAAAGCAAGTGACTCTCCACATCCAGGTCACGAGCATCACGAGTTCGGCAATGCGGAAACCTATTTTCTCGTCGGGGATGCACTGGGTAAGGCCATGCTCAGCTTAATGCCAAAGTAAACATCAATCAAACTTAGTGGCTATTTGGATGATCCAAAAGCCGGGACGAAAAAACGTCCAGTAACTAAAAAGCTATCATGATAATTTTCCCCCCTAAAATGTTCAGATGCCTCTTTGCGTTACTGGTCGTATTAGTTCCCACGACTCGAGCGGAGAATGCCCGCAAGATCCTTTCACTAGATGGTAATTGGCAACTGGCCGAGGGATCTCTGAACACGATACCCAAGGCCTTTGACCGGCAAGTGGTTGTTCCGGGGCTTGTTAGCATGGCAAAACCGGCATTTGGAGAAGTCGGAGTTAAAAGCAGCCGACGCGAAGCGTTTTGGTATCGTCGGATGTTTCACGTTGAAGGCGAGGTTCCGGAGGTTGCATTGCTTAAGATCCATAAAGCAATGTTTGGAGCGCAGGTCATGCTTAATGGCAAGTCGCTCGGCGATCACCAACCTTGTTTTACACCTGGATATTTTGATGCCAAAACAGCCTTGAAACAAGGTGAGAACGAATTAGTTATTCGAGTTGGCGCATTTACTGATAATCTACCTAAAATAGTTCCTACAGGTTGGGATAATGAAAAAAAGAAGTATATCCCGGGCATCTATGACTCGGTGGAGTTAATTCTATCAGGTAATCCATTCATTGTCCGTGTTCAAGCCGTTCCAGACATCGAAAAGCAAGCCGTAACCATTCATACTTGGCTGCAGCGTGCTGATGCACAGTCTGCGGCAAAGATCGAATTTGTGGTTCGCGAAGTTGTATCTGGTCGGATCGCTGGGAAAGGAGAATGTGTAATCACCGAGGGTGCCGACGAATCGGAACCGACCGGCCAAGTCACTATTTCTTTACGTGATTGTCGGCTTTGGTCGCCAGAAGATCCGTTTCTATATGAGATTGAAGCACGTAGCACTGGAGACTCTATTAGCACCCGTTTCGGCATGCGCAGTTTTAAATTCGATAAGTCCACCGGTCGGGCGGTATTGAATGGCAAACCCTATTTCCTAAGAGGAAGCAATATCTCGCTTTACCGCTTCTTTGAAGACTCGGAGTGTGGTGACAAGCCATGGCGTGAGGAGTGGGTCCGCCGTTTGCACAAGAAAGTCCGTGGTATGCACTGGAATTCATTGCGCTACTGCATCGGATTTCCGCCGGAATTCTGGTATCGTATAGCCGATGAGGAGGGTATCTTGATCCAAGACGAATTTGCGATATGGAAAATGGACCCTAAGCCTGACGATTTCGATGCAAACGAACTGGTTAGGGAATATACTGAGTGGATGCAAGAACGTTGGAACCATCCTTCTGTGGTTATCTGGGATGCGTGTAATGAGACACCCGCTCAAGCTCGCACCGGGGAAGCGATCAGGAAGGTTCGGTCCTTGGATTTTTCAAATCGCCCGTGGGACAATGGGTGGGCACCACCTGATGCTCCGGGTGATGTGTTCGAATCCCATCCCTACCATTTCAGCGATCCCAAGTTTAAACTCGCTGATATCGCAAAAGAATCTGGTATTCCTGATGGGAACGTCGGAATTGATAACACTGAAAAAAATCCAATCATCATCAACGAATACGGTTGGCTTTGGTTGAACCGCGATGGTACGCCGACTACGTTGACCTCTGATCTTTACAAGAATTTACTGGGATCAGATTCTACCACTGCTGAGCGCCAGCATCTTTATGCACGCTACACTGCGGCCGAAACGGAGTTTTGGCGTTCACACCGTGCCTGCGCTGGGATTTTTGAATTCTGTGTTTTGGGCTATTCGCGTGCCGACGGCCAGACCAGTGACCACTGGAGCGATGTCGAGAAACTGGTCTGGGAACCGGGGTTCTACAAATATGTCAGAGACGCATTTGCCCCTGTGGGCCTCATGATTGACGCTTGGAAAGAAAGCTACACAGCGGGTGAAGAGCAAGAATTTCCAATAGTCGTGATCAATGATCTGGATAAAGATTGGCAGGGAACAATCAGATTCCGATTGTTTAATAAGGAAGTTGTTGTTTCCGAAGAAAGCAAATCCTGTAAGGTTGAATCATTAGGAAAAACAAAACTAGTTTTCAGTCTCAATCTGCCAAAACAGCTTGGAAAATACCAAGTGGAGGCGGCTTTGCTTCAAGCTGACAACGAACCTGTTAGGAGTCTGCGCGATTTTCAACTTAAGGAAAGGATCGAACATCTCCCGAGTAAGTCTTCAATTAAAAAATTCTAATCGATCAATCGGATACGTCGCTTTTGCTTAGTCTGAAAGAGAAACCATTACGACATATCATATGTTTGCAATAATGAGAAAGGCACTCATGCCATACATACTTTCCATCGGTGCCTTGGCTGCTGGTGACATGGAAGCCAATTTTATCAATCCGCCGGATTCTGCGCGACCTGGAGTTTACTGGTATTTCATGAACGGCAATCTCAATGGCAAGGAGATGACAGCTGACCTGGAATCTATGAAATCAGCAGGCCTTGGTAACTTAGTATTTCTTGAGGTGGACATCGAGGAGCCGCCGGGTGGCCCGGTGGCGTTCATGAGTCCGAAGTGGCAAGAGCTTTTCGTGCAATCCGTCCGCGATGCTGAACGCTTAGGGATAGACATCACACTGGGGATAGGACCGGGCTGGTGTGGTAGCGGTGGCCCGTGGGTCAAGCCGGAGCAAGCCATGCAGCACCTTGTCTTCAGTTCCGTCGAACTCAAAGGGCCGCAATCCTATGCGGCGATTCTGCCGATGCCTAAGCAGCGCTCGACCGAATGGCATACAATGGAAAGCCCGTATTACGAAGACATATCGGTTTTGGCTTTTCCGAGCCGCAAACCCGTCATCGCGGACATCGACGAAAAGGCACTTTTCTATCGTGGGCCATATACCCTGCGGAAGGAAGTCAAGCCTTATTTGCCGACTTCAGCACGCTACATAGAGCCAAAGGCAGATGGAGTCATCCAGCCAGACGAGATCGTAGAATTGACAAAGCATCTCAAGCCCGACGGAACCCTCAACTGGCATGTCCCGGCCGGAGACTGGACGATAGTCCGCATGGGAAGGCGGGTCACCGGAGCGAGCAGTCGTCCCGCACCATCCACGGCAGTGGGCTTGGAGTGCGATAAGTTCGACGCGAAAGCGTCGGAGTTTCATCTGGACCAATACGTTGGAAAGTTGCTAGAAAAAATTAGCCCGCGGGCGAAGGAGCATGGTTTGACAACTTTGCACATGGATAGTTGGGAGTCAGGTGCCCAGAACTGGACGCCTTCGTTACTGGACGAATTCAAAAATCGGCGTGGCTATGATGCCAAGCCGTGGTTGCCGGTCTATACCGGACGGGCGATACAAAGCCTCGAAATGTCGGAGCGCTTTCTCTGGGATCTCCGATTAACCGGGCAGGAGCTGATATTGGAAAATCATGCTGGCGTCGTTAAAAAATATGGTCAGAAACACGGGCTCTCGCTGTCGATCGAACCCTATGACATGAATCCCGCCGGCGACCTCGACCTAGGCGCGGTGGCGGATGTGCCAATGGCGGAACTCTGGAACAATGCACTGGAGTCAGCCTACAGTTGTTTTGAATCAAGTTCCATCGCTCATGTCATGGGGCGGTCAATCGTCTCTGCAGAATCATTTACCTCCGTGGATGCACTCGATGCGTATCCGTGGTCATTGAAAAACCAAGGCGACTGGGCATTTTGTGTGGGCATCAATCGTCTGGTGTTCCACACCTTCGCGCACCAGGCATTAGGCGATGC
Source organism: Akkermansiaceae bacterium (assembly GCA_031382045.1). Lineage (GTDB taxonomy): Bacteria > Verrucomicrobiota > Verrucomicrobiia > Verrucomicrobiales > Akkermansiaceae > Luteolibacter. The sequence goes on from JANMYL010000050.1 coordinate 6,168, forward strand.
TTACAAGCCGGGCATGACCATGGGACCGTATGGCGTGCATTGGCACCGAAATCAAACTTGGTGGCCCATGGTGTCGGACTATCACCGTTATCTAAGCCGATGCTCCGAATTACTCCGCCAAGGAGTCCATGTTTCCGACGTGCTATACCTAACTCCTGAGGGGACACCCCATATTTTCCTACCCCCACCGAGTGCGTTGGAGGGGAGCGGCAGGCTAGCGGATAAGAAGGGCTATGGTTTCGACGGGTGCTCTCCGAAGATTCTCATGGCCAGAGCTGAGGTGAAAGACGGTCGAATTGCATTTCCCGAAGGAAGTTCGTATCGTCTGATGGTTCTCCCGCAGGTGGAAACGATGACGCCGGGGTTGCTAACAAAAATTCGAGATCTAGTGAAAGCCGGAGCCACCATTGTCGGCGCGCCACCGCTCAAATCACCCAGCCTGATGAACTATCCCGCCTGCGACGATGAGGTCCAAACGCTAGCAAAGGATCTCTGGGGAAGCACAGATCAGCAAAAAACGGCGATCAAGCGCAATTATGGAAAAGGCGTGGTCCATTGGGGCGGTGAACCGACGGAAAGCGCAGAGCTCTATCCATCCTACGATGTAACTGCCGCCTTGTTGCAGGGCATGGGCGTGATGGAGGATTTCACCGCAACAGGTCCTGTGCGCTACGGCCACCGACAGACCGAAGATCGGGATATTTATTTTATCTCCAACCGGACAGATGCGCCGATCAAGGCGGAATGCCGCTTCCGGGTCGGCCACGGCAACCCTCAACTCTGGGACCCCGTG
>JANMYL010000063.1:0-11011 GCA_031382045.1 Akkermansiaceae bacterium
ATCATGTTTCAATCCGCGCCCCCCTTGCGAGGGGCGACCTAGCGGTCTGCAGTTCGGGCGCTGAAATCAAATCGTTTCAATCCGCGCCCCCCTTGCGAGGGGCGACTGCGGTAGTCTGGAATCCTTTCTGCTGTAAGGAAAGAACAGAGTATTCCGCGAACCCAACGAATCAGGCAGGTAAATCTGATAGGTTTTTCTGAGTTGGGATGTCAAAGAACGGAAGCAGTAGGCCTAGCGGGCACCGCGAACCTACCAGGGATTTTCAGATCACTTGGGGTTCGCGGGACGACTGGCTGGATGCCTAATCAAGCCAGAAAAATGGCCGCTTGAAACTTAAACGACAAGCGTTCCTTCCACATCATAGCCATCATTCGCGCCGTGATGCTCGACTTTATGATGCCAATTGCTGCCCAGATGGTAGAAGCGCAAGCTATCGGTTTCTAAATCAATGATGCTCAAAAGGCGCGCTTTGAAGGTGACGAGTTGCGCGGGATCGACCTTGCACTCGAAGACGGAGGCCTGAACTCGCTGGCCGTAATCGAGGCAGGTCTTGGCCGTGCGCCGCAACCGGGATTTCCCCGCAGGTGTGATGGTGGATACATCGTAGGTGACGAGGATATACATGGATTTGAAATTTTGAAATTTGAGATCTCGAATGCATTCATCAGCGTGCAAGGAATGCCGGGTAGGCATCAAGATCGCCCCGGAGGTGGCGAGCCAGTAGGCGGGCTTGAAGCTGACAGAGGAGGCCAACGGTGGTTTTCTCGTCGAGGAAGGGATGAGTGATTTCTACCTGCTTGCGCTCCTGCCAGGCGGTGAGGACTTTTTTACGGGAATCATCTTTGAGGAGAACGGCTCCGTTTTCCTTAATGTCGAAGTCTTTGGTGGTGATTTGCTGGCGATTGAAGAGGGAGAGGGCAGTGCGGTCGGCGAGGAAGGCGCGGAATTCTTCCATGAGATCGAGCGCGAGGGAGGGCCGTCCGGGGCGGTCGCGGTGGAGGAAGCCGCATTGCGGATCGAGGCCGCAGGATTCGAGAGCGCTGCGACAGTCGTGCATGAGCAGGGCGTAGAGGAAGGAAAGCAGGGCATTCACCGGATCGAGCGGTGGACGGCGGGAGCGGCCGGAAATGGTGATTCCTGGGTCGTGGTTGGTGAGCAGGTGGGGAAAAACGGCGAAGTAGCCGGCGGCGGAATCGCCCTCAATGCCGCGCAGGGAGTCGAGGCTGGTGGCGCGGGCGACGAGGCCGATGCGGACAGCGAGGAAATCTGCGGTGTTGGTGAGGGCGAGGGCGCGTTCCGGGGATTTCTCGCCGTGATCGCGGGCGGCGCGCATGAGGACGTGGCGGGTGTTGGCAAGCTTGGCGGAAATCATGTTTGCAGCGATGGCGAGTGAGGCGGGCTCGTGATCGGCACGGCGGTATTGTTCGCGGCGGAGCAGGATATTTCCCGAGGTAAAGCCGTTGGAGGCGGCGAGGAATTTCCCGTGGGGATTGTGAAATGAGAGTGAAACATTCCCCTCGGCACAGGCGGCCATGAGGGCGGCGGAGCAGGAAATGTCCCAACCGAAGCAGGCGATGCCATCCAAGTTGTGAAGCGGGACGCGGAGCTTGGTGACTCCTTCATGGCGGATCTCGATGGCGGCCCCGTCCTTGCGGAGGTAGGCGCCTTCGAGGGTGACGAAGAGGGTATTGAGGTGTTTTTTCATGCGTCGCGCAGGTCTCAGTTTGGGATTTGGGATTTAAAATTTGAAATTTGAAATTTGAAATTTGACCACAGTCGTGACTATGGTTATGTGACTTGCATGGTCATTTCGAAAGGGAAGCTCAAAAGCAAAATGCTGGAATACTTCCGTGAGGTCGAGCGCACGGGCGAACCGTTGATCGTGACGGACCACGGGCGAAGCGTTTTGGAAATCCGTCCTCTGCCGCAGACTGGGTCGAAAGCGGAAATTTTGGCGAAATTACGAGCCAGCTTGTTTGGAAATAAAACTGCGGACTCCATCGAAAGCGATCTCATCATGGAGCCGGAGTGGCGTGAGCAGGACGAGGCGGATGATACGTGGTGGACAGCTGCAGAACCGAAAAAATGATCCTTCTCGATACGCACGTCCTTTACTGGTGGCTGGGTGATCCGCTTCGTTTGTCGGCCACAGCCCGCGATTGGACCGAGCAAACAGGAATAAATTCTAAGACCCTTTTGATATCCACCGTCACGCTTTGGGAGCTGGAATACAATCGGCGTGCCGGGAAACTCAACTTCGCGGTGCCCCTCCGGGAGGCATGGTCCACTCTCAAGCTTCTGCCCGGTGTGGAGTGGGTTTCTCCGTCTGCGGAAGATTGGCTCTTGGCCGCTGAGCTTGGCTGGAGTCACCGAGATCCTTCCGACCGACTCATCGCAGCGATCGCCTTGAATCGTGGCGTGTCGGTCCTGACGAAGGACGGAAAATTTCATAATTCAGATTCGCCAGTAACGGCGGTGTGGTGACCGAGCTGGCTGAGAAACCATACCTGTGCGCCGCGTTTGAAGCGCATGGCCTTGGGTTGGCAGAGCTCAATGAGCGAGCAGGCGTCGCAACGGCGGGCTAGATATTCTGCCTTGGGAGTTTGCCGGGAATCGATCATCGCATGGAGGGCCACGCTGGTTTCTACGACAAGTTGTCGGAGTGAAATATCGAACTCCACTGCCGTCCGCCGCTTTTTCTCGCCGTAAAACAAGCCGCCGCTGGAAATCGCCACCCCCAGCATTTCCTCAAGACACATCGCTTGGGCGCAGAGCTGCACCTCGTCTGCCCGGTGCGACTTCGGCTTGCCGCGCTTGTATTCCACCGGCACCACGAGTCCAGTTTTGTGAAATTCCACAATGTCGCACTGCCCAGAAATCCCCAGCACCAGCGACCGCACCGACATGCTCCGGGTGATCCGCACGCCGGCCTTGCTCTCGTCCTCACCCTCGTGCGCCTTCTTGTGCAGCACCTGCCCCTCTGCCGTGAATTTGTTCTCCGCCCACGCCTGCTCCAAGTGGATCAGGGCGCACTGCCGCGGGCAGAACAGCCAATGCTGGAGCGCGGAAAGCGGGAGAAGTTGGTCTTCGGTGAACATGGGGGATCTGAAATTTAAGGATCTTCGAGGTGGACGAGGCTCTCGATTTCGAGCGGCGTGAATTCCCGGTTCCCCAGGCTCAGGAGGATTTGAGCGCTGGAATGCGGAGTTTTTTGCGACACCAAATAGATCATCCCACACAGCGGATTGAGTTCACCCCGCAGTTGCACTCGCACTCGACGGCCGATGATCACGCCGTGGCGGACTTCAAAGACGCGCTTCTTTTCCTCTAGGTCACGCAGCCATTTCCGATGTCCCTCCTCGGAGCCGCCGCCGGAAAGATCGAATTCTCCTTGGTCGAAGTTCATGGGAGTTCTGCAAAGGGGTTGATGACTTGGATGCCGTCATAACTTTGGCCGTGGCTCATGTCCTCAGAATAGACGAGGAAACATCCAATCTCCTTGGCAGAGGCGATGATGAGTGAATCCCAGTGGGAGAGTTGGTAACTCAGGTGAAGCTCCAGTGCTTTTTGAAAAGTGAGGAAGGTGGTCGCGGCGATTTTAAACTCGAACCACTCACGCAGCCATCGAGCTTCTTGTTCGCGCGGTAGACCGAGTTTTTTTGGATTCCTCGCGACCGAGATGAATTCATTGAGAACTTGAACGGATAGATGCAGGTGCGGTAGCAAGAGAATCTCACGCGCAATTTGCCTTTTCCGGAGGTCGTCTTCCACACGGCCCACGGCATAGACAAGGATGTTTGTATCAACGAACGCGCTCTTCATAACACTCGTCGCGGTTAAAAATCCAAGGTTCTTGCCGTGGCTCATTTTTAGCGCTGGCATCTGCTACTGCATAAAGTTCTAGAAGACGTTTGACTCGATTCCGCTCAGCGATTTCATGGTCAGCCTGTTCTTTTTCCTGTGATTCGAGGATGTTCCGCACCATCGCACTCACGGATGTCCCGTTCTCCGCCGCGCGGAGGCGGGCCTTGCGGTAGGTCTCGTCATCGATTTTTAAAGTGATATTTTTCATGACTGTGCTGCACAGTAACTGTGCCATCGTGCGGCGTCAATAAGCCGGTAGCGCTGGGTCGGGCTGTGGGTGGCGAATCGGGCTCGCCTTCCGCACTGCCACGGAACGAGCCAAGATCGACGATCCGGCCATCCGCCGGGATAAACCGAGTCTTTTTAAATTCTGCGACCGCTCCAGACTCTCCTCATACTGCACTCTTGGCGACGGATGATAGCACGCGAATAAGGACGATTTCTCCCAACCCTCTGGACACAGGTCAGCGATCAGCGCCGGATCTTTCAGTCTGCCCGGAAACAAGAATTCAAGAAAGGCGAAGGCCTCCGGATCTGAGAGATTAATGGGGGGAAATTTGATCAAAAAGCGTGCTTTTGCTGGGTCGGTTACTTGGTCAGGCAACGAGTGTGTCGTGCTCAATTTTCCTCTTGGTAGTCGGGATACTGCTCGGGAGGGGTTCCCTGTTTGTCGAGGATCTTGGGTTTGCGGAACTTGCTCTTCGTTTCTTCGGTCTTCACGCAGGTGACGAGAAAATACCAGTCGTCTCCGTAATCGAAGTGGAAGAGCATCTTTTTCTTCGGGCGGAAAACGGCGGCGAGTGGAGTGGTGCGGACACCGGTATCGCCCTCTTTGGTTTCCTCGCCGATGTCTGCGAAGAGGGTGTATTGCTCCTTGCTGCGATACGGATTCTTGAGGTTATCATGAAAGCCGTAGGCATGATCCATATCGAAGCCGACGGCATCTAGGATGCTCTCCGCAAGCATTTCAAGGCTCTGCGTCGCGGGTTGGACGATGGTGGCTGAGAAGTCCCCGTGCTCGATCTTGAAGGTGAGGATGGTTTGCATGTTGTTTTAAATACGGTCGATGAGGGTGAGGGGCTTTTCAAGGCTGCGAAGCCAGACGATAGCGCTGAGTGGGGCTGTTAGGAGAATCTGGCTGAGTCATGCGGATGAGACTTAGGGCCAGAGTAGGCTTGAGGTAGTTCCGGCGGAAGGTGGGCAGATGTTTGAGGCCCAGCCGCTCCATCAGCACTGCGGCGGCCAACGCTTCATGCTTCCCGAACACGCTGAGGAGGCGTTTTACTTGGTCGCTTACTTGGTCGCCTACTTGGTCGGTGGCTGGAGATGCCTCCAGTGCTTCAAGCAAGGATCCTAGGATAAATTCCGCAAAAGGCGCGGCATCAGCCGCTTGATCGGACGCGGCCAAGGCCTTGTAGTATCCGGCCTGCCGGTCATGCACCACCGTTTCCATGGGCAGGTAGGCGAGCTGGGGTTTCCATGAGGATAAAACAAGCGTCTGCCACAGCCGCCCGATCCGTCCATTGCCATCGGCAAACGGGTGGATGAACTCAATCTCGTAATGCACCACGGCAGCGGCCAGCAAGGGATGAAGGTCGGTCTTCTTGAGCCACTGGAACAGGTCTTTGACCAGATGAGGCACGCGGTCCGCAGGCGGAGCCATGTGGACGAGCTTCGTCCCCTTGTAAATGCCCACTCCACCCTTGCGGAATGCCCCCGCGTCAGTCTCCAGTCCCTGCATCAGGGCGCGATGAGCTTTGAGGAAATCCGTTGTGGAAGCTGGCTTCAGCGTTTCCAGAAGCTCGTAAGCGGCGAAGGCGTTCTGCACTTCCTTAATTTCCCGTGGCAAGCCACGCACGCGCCTCCCGGCAAGGATCGCCGTGACCTGATCGAGGCTGAGTGAGTTGGCCTCAATCGCCAGCGAAGAGTGGATGGTGCGGATCCGGTTTTCCCGCCGCAACTTCGGCGAGGCCACAGCGCCCGCCGCCTCCCACCGGCCCACAGCTTCGCTGATCCGGCTGAGCAGATCAATCAGCCGAGGCGTGAGGGTGAGCGGCGGGGTGTGGGACATGGTCAGATCCGGCGGATGAGGGTGATGTGCTCTATCTCTTGGTTCTAATCGATATTTAAAACCCCGGTAGAATTTCAGGTTTTAGCTCGCTCTTACCATTGTCCTTTGTGATTGGCAGGGTGAGCTTGTTCACCTCAAGAATACTTCCATCCTTAGAATTCACATTATCTTTCAAGGTGCCGTGAACTTTTGCGGAGGAAAGATCGCCAGATTGGCAGGAATGTTTCCACCAGATGACTTTCAGAATTTCCATACTGCCGTCAGGGCGGGCGGAGGAGGCGTCATTCTCAAACATGGAGCATAAGGCTAGCTTGAGTTTTTGGGCATCGTCGTCGCTGAATCCAGTGCCAGTTTGATCGGAGGCGAGTTGGGAGTTGATGCTACCAAAAAATGTGTAGATGCCGAAATCCACGCGGTGTTTCATGCCCATGGTGTCGGAACCTTTCTTACCAGCTTTGGTATCCTCAAGATTAGTGCTTTTGGTGATTTGGATGCTGGAAATACTTACGGGCTCCAAGCTGTAGGCGGAGTGGATAGTGACTGGGCCACGCACCGGAATGGAGACGCCTTCGCCTGATTTGGTGCCTTTGAATGGGAAAATCTGACCAAATGCCCGGACATCGAACCATTTGTCACATGCTTGTTTTTTAAACTTCTTCGGATCTTTAAGATCAAAATCCTTGCTAGCATCTATCCGGGCTTTGATCGACTGGTGCTCGTCGTTGGTGTTGTCGTTTGACTGAACGAGGATGTTTTCTTTTGGCTCCATCGTCATCAAGCGGTTCCGGATTTTACGCTTGAGGCAGACATCTGAAATTTCACCGATGTCGTCATAGTTGGTGCGAGGGCGGTTTCCATTGAGTGGGTCACCGTTCGGATTGGCGTTCTTGACGGATAGGATTACTGCGAAGTCGTATTTGTATTTGGTCATAATTTGAATGGTTGGTGGTTGTAAAATTGTAGGATTCAGTCGTCGGCAGATTCGGTGTCGGCGTCTTCTGGATCTGATTCGTTAGGTTTTTTCGTGTAGAGTGCGGAACGCTGGCAGTGGTAGCCGAGGAGATACTCGCCATCGAGTTTGGTATCTGAGGTAAAATCGGAAGGCAGAAATAAATTTTTGATAGCGTCCAACTCCGTTTCGTAACGATGAAGCAATCCCGGCTTATTAGATTTCAGTCTGCGGCGATAGGATTCAAGGCGTTCATAAAGTGTTGGCCAAGTATCGTAGGGACGCATGGAGAAGCGTTGCATCATACGTGCTGCATTTGTGGGTCGATTTTCATCCTTGCTCAGAGCGGACTGCTCAAGGACATCGGCCACTGCGAGTAAGCGACCATAAAGGTAACTTCGTGTTTTTCGTTCGGGATCTAATGACATGGTGTAGTTGGTTTGGGTATTCTTCTGAATTTGTTGTTTTCGATAAAGAGCGCAGGCGATGCCAAGGAATTTTTCCCATTCCCAATCTTCTAGGCTGATTCGGGCACTGGCACGTTGGATGCAGGACGTGACCAGATCATCTGGAATGGGGCGGGCTTCGATGATGCAGGGAAGCAAGCGGCGATAGGTAGCGGACTTGAGCTTGTCGTCGGGAGATCCGTAAGCTGCTTGAGCGATTTCATATGGAGATGGAGCACCGTGGAATCGTCGTCCCTTATTGTGGTAAAGGAGCCATGCAGTGGTGTCGTGCCATTTTTCGAGACGATCCAAAAACTCACTGGCAGTGAGTTCGCGAAAGTAGGTGAGTGCCATCCTCCCTGGGGTGGCTGAGTCAAGTGAAATGACGAAGATCTTGGTGGTATCGCCGAGGGCTTTTCGATAACCAAGGAGCTTCTGCTTTAGCGCGATGGCAACGCTCTGGCCAGTGTTAGCTACTGCGACTGAAGCAAGGCGCTGTTGTTGCTCTTGTTCGAGCAACTTATCGATGTCGTCTTCTTCTGTGCCATCACAGGCGAGTTGAAGGCTTGAGTTGAGAGGATTTGGAATTTCCTGATTATTGATCGACCATGCCACAATGGCTTGTTCTTCCAATCGTGTTCCTTGTTTTGAAATCAACCACCGCAGGGCATTGTGTGCTTTTTGAGTGACATCAAAACTGACGGAAGCGGCTTCGATTCCGCTTGGATCAGTGAATCTACCGCGGAAAGTAAATCCGCTACCGTCGTTAGAAGAGATGAGCTTCGCTTTGTCTGCTGCATGTCGAAGTTTTGCAGGGTGCTGGATGGCAAGTGGTTCTTGCTTTCCTGTCACATAACAAAGACCTGAAATTTTCTGGGTTGTCTTGTAGTGCTCACTCCAACTCTCCCAAATACTTGGATCTTCGCACAAATTCGGCACGGGATCGCTAGGTATCACGACTCGCCAGCGGATGAATGAATCTTGTGGAGTAGAAGTCGCGGGTAGGGATGCGAAAATTTCTGGTGGATTGCTGTCTTTGTTTTTCCATTCCTTCAGGAAGCACTCATCTCCCGTTAAGGTGAAGTCGGTTGGAATAATTTTGTGGGTAACAAGATCGCGAACGAGACAGTTCTTAATGATGTAGTCTCGAACAATTTTGATTTTGGGATGAGGATGAGTTTCGAGCCAATGATTTAGGAGTGTGAGATACTCCCGATGGGGTTCCGAAGGGTCTTCTGAAAATCCTGATGTGACGACTCCTCTGTATCCGATGAAATCTCCGGCTAGATATTGGAGTTTATCGCAAAGCGGGTGAGAGGTTGGTTTTGATCCTGCACGACCGCCGGATTGCTCTGTGCATGGAACCAGAGTCTTTTGCTGTTTCTTTTGTATAACCTTTGCAGAAATAAAATTGGCCTGATGATCTAATGTTACTTCGATATTTGCGTTCTGCGTCGTGTGGGAAAGTGGCAAAAGTAGTTCATCACGACCTTCGTTGATCGTTCCCACTTCTGACATGCAGTTGTTGTAAGTATGATAAAGTGCTTCGATCCAGTTCATGAGAGTTGTTGGTTGGGTTCGTCGAATCCGACGCTTGCAGGGGGATTTGGTTTCATGTCGCGCAGAATTCGACGTGTGAGGGTTTGGTCATCGGCGCGTGGAAAGCGTATAATACTATCAGCTCCTATCTTTGCGCTCCAGAAGCGGGCGACTAGTTCGTTCTGCCCGGTGGTGTCCGGATAATCGAATCCGTGAAACATAGTGCCGTAAGAGAGTTCACCGTTTTGTTGATGCTGGCCTTCTCCTTCGCCAAAGATGCAGGGTTCGACGTAGCCCTGGCATTCGCGGGTGCCGAGAAAGATGTCGCGGCGGCCTCCTTTTCGAATCATGCGCTGGGCGATTTCGAGATGCTTGGGTGCGACACGATCGGACTTCAGATCATCGCGCAGTCGATTCCACTCGAAGTGCGCCCTGACTTGGTAGCGAACATCGGCCAAGTAGGTATAGGTGGCGAGGGTATTACCTCCGCTGATATTGATCGGTTTGATGTTTTTTGCCTCGGTGCGGATGGGGCGCATGACCCGTATTTCATCAACTACCCACGTGAAAACAGGCTTCCAGTAAATGGACTCGGTGATGCCCTTGATTGCCTCGTAGGTTGGGATGTGGTAGCTGCATTTTTCCCCGCCGACTCGGGTGATGGGATCAGTGAAAAGGGCGTATTTTCCCCACACTTCGTATTCAATGTGTGTGTTGCGGATTGGTTGGTTCATGATTTGAATTCTAAATGTAGTTCGCTTCGGAGAGGGCTTCGAGAGTGATTCCGTAGTCCTCGCTGTAATGAGCAGGAGCGAGTTCAAAAATCCCGGAGCCGGGGTGGATTTCCGAGATGGCTCGGGATTCGCTGAGTTTTTTAATGACGTGCGGAAAGGCGTTGACGGTGAATTTTTGTGCCTGCTTGTGGAGTTTGATTTTTTCCGGCAACGGAATGTTTTCGTTCGCGTAACAGGCAGCGAGCTTTGAAATGAGGTTACTACCACTATGCGAACCGAAATTGTAAGGAACGAGGATACCTTGCGTGGGAGCATCAATCACTCGGAAGGCCTCGGCGGCGGTTGAGTGAGCCTGGTGGAGAGGGAGTTCCAGAGGTAATTTGTCTAAACCGCGTTCTAAGCATTCACTGTAGGAAAGCCGATTGACACCAAGGAGTTCGATCAGATTTGTATCGGCGGATACTTCGGTTTTTTGATGATCTGGTTTCGGTCGTGCCTTGGTCTCATATGTCATCAGTCCCGCACGTTTGAAAAAATAGTATTTATAAAACAGCGTCATCGCAGCTTCTGAAAGCAGGCTATTGTCAAACAGTTCTGGATCAGCACGATATTCGCCGAAGACCCGTTCTGTGATTTCTTGGCCAACTTTGATTTCCACTAACGCATCGGGAATTGATTCTTCGGCAAAATTGAGAACGAAAACGGGCTTTAATTCCTTGTGATGGCCATGGCGATTGCAGCGACCGGCTGCCTGAATAATAGAATCAAGACCAGCAAGGGAACGGATCACGCAGCCGAAATCGAGGTCGACACCCGCTTCGATGAGTTGAGTGCTGATACAAATGAGTGGCTTAGGATTCTTCGGATCAATCGTTTCCCGGATAAATGAAATTTTATGCTGCCGATGTGCAGGGCACATATTGGTGCTGAGATGCACAACGGGGTGCGTCGATTTAATCCGATCAAAGAGGTTTTTGGCACTGTCCTTGGTATTACAAACGATGAGGACTGATTTGTGATCTTTTTGTTGTTCGAGCACGAGTTCAACGATGTCTTCGTATGACCACTTTTCGGTGCGTGTATGGTTGATGATTCTCGTGCGGCGGAGGTTTATGGAAAGAGTATGTTTGTTAGCGATGATGCTGCTATCTGGTGGGATTCTTAGGTGCCCGTATTTTTGGGCGACCTTTTCGAGGAGAGGCATAGTGGCCGTGCAGAGGACGGCTGTTGAGTTTACCTGAGTAGTTAGAAAATTCAGGGCGTTGTTGAAGAGGTGAACAGTTTTGATGGGCAGGCATTGAATCTCATCAAAGATGAGGATGGCATTGCCCATCTGATGCATCCGGCGAGCGGCTTTGGTTCCCGCAGAGTAGAGTGCATCCAAGAATTGCACCATGGTTGTGAAAAC
>JANMYL010000071.1:0-34101 GCA_031382045.1 Akkermansiaceae bacterium
CTCCGCGATCAGGGCCACATCGTCGCCATGGCTGGCGATGGCATCAACGACGCGCCCGCCCTCGCCGCCGCCCACGTCGGCATCGCCATGGGAACAGGCACCGATGTCGCGATGGAAAGCTCAGGCATCACCCTGTTGAAAGGCGACCTCCGTGGCATCGCTCAGGCCATCACACTCAGTCGCGCAATGATGCGAAACATCCGGCAAAATCTCTTCTTCGCTTTCATTTATAACACCCTCGGCGTCCCCGTAGCCGCCGGAATTCTATATCCATTTTTCGGCATCCTACTCAGCCCCATCCTCGCGGGCGCGGCCATGAGCCTGAGCTCCGTCTCCGTCATCACCAACGCGCTGCGCCTGCGGAAAGCCAAGCTGCTAGGCGACTGATCAGGCTGTTTATCCAAAATCAGTTTCGAAAATATGCTGACGAAACATCCGCCCAGACCGACTGGCTACAAATCCAATCACGCACCGAGCTTCGGGTCATAGTCCTTGGGCGCGCGGATGATTTTTTCGATGCCGTGCTTAGTGACGAGATTGCCAGCGCTGGAGCGACTCTTAATGCCGAACTCAGCAAAGTGCAGCGGGCGGATGAGGTTGCGCATGCGGAGGCCGGATTTTAGATACACGAGCAGCATCTGCGCAGCGCTTTCCTCGTTGGTCTTGTGAAAGGCGAAGTAGAGGACGCGACTCCCAGGCGTGCCTTTGGTGAGATCGTATTCCTTGTCGCGAGTGATGCCGCCTACGGTGAAGCGCTTGGCAAGGATGTGACCGTCTTTTCCATCCCGGTAAATCATCGAGTAAATGAGATCCTCGTCCTTGCGAAAAATCGCAAGACGCAGCGGCTTCTGACCAACAAAAACTTTTTCCGCCACTTTCATGACGCGCATTTTACCGTCTGCGGTGAAGGTGATGAGGTCGTCGATGGTGGAGCATTTCTCCACGGGCTCACCGTCTTTTTTCAGGCCGTAGCCGGCGAAGCCATTTTTAGCATCCAGATAGAGCGTCTCGGTGGCGGCCACAACTTGCATGCGGTCCACTCGCTCGAATGATGCGATCTCGGTGCGCCGCTCGCGGTTCTTGCCGTATTTTTTGGCGAGTTCCTCATACCAGCGGATGGTGAACTTGGTGAGGTTGCGGAGGTGCTTCTCAGTCTCTCCGAGGAGTTTCTCGAGCCCGCGGATTTCCTCGTCAGCCTTAAAGGAGTCAAACTTAGAAATGCGCTTGATCTTGATTTCCGTCAGCCGCGCCAGATCCTCTTCGGTGACCTCGCGCTTGAGGAGTTTTTTGAACGGTTTGAGGCCGTCGTCGATGGCCTTGAGCACGGCCTCCCAAGTTTCACACTCTTCGATGTCTCGATAAATGCGGTTCTCGATGAAAATCTTCTCCAGCGAGCTAAAATGCCATTTCTCGGCCAGCTCACTGAGCTTAATTTGCAACTCCATTTCCAGCAGATTGCGGGTATGGATAGTGGTGCGACGGAGAATCTCGGACACCGGCATGAAGACGGGCTTGCCATCGACGATGACGCATGCATTCGGGGAAATCGTTAGCTCGCAGTCGGTGAAGGCATAGAGCGCGTCTCGGGTCTGCTCGGCGTCAGCACCGGCGGGCAGATAGACAAGGTTGTCGGCGTGGGCTGCGGTGTTGTCCTCGATCTTAGCAATCTTGATTTTCCCCTTGTCGGCGGCGGCGACGACCGACTCCATAAGACCGCCGGTGGTGGTGCCGAACGGGATTTCCGTGATCCGGAGAATACCCTTCTTGTCAGTAGCGATGCGGGCACGGACCCGGACTTTTCCGCCCCGCAGGCCGTCGCGGTATTCGGCCGCATCCATGATGCCAGCAGTTGGGAAATCAGGAATCAGCGTAAACGGTTGGTCGCGCAGCACGGCGATGGCAGCCTCGATGAGTTCATGGAAATTGTGCGGCAGGATCTTGCAAGCGAGGCCCACGGCGATGCCCTCGACGCCTTGTGCGAGAAGCAGTGGAAATTTAACAGGCAGCGTGTCCGGCTCTTTCCGGCGGCCGTCGTAGCTGGGCAGCCAAGTGGTGGTCTTCGGGTTGAAGACAACTTCGTTAGCAAACTTCGTGAGCCGGGCCTCGATGTACCGCGGGGCAGCCGCGCCGTCGCCGGTGAGGGTGTTACCCCAGTTTCCCTGGGTGTCTATCAGCAGATCCTTTTGCCCAAGCCCGACGATGGCCGCACCGATCGACTGGTCGCCGTGTGGGTGATAGTTCATCGTATTACCCACGATCCCGGCCACCTTGTTGTAGCGGCCATCGTCGAGCTCATCCATCGCGTGGAGAATGCGTCGCTGGACCGGCTTGAGACCGTCGTAGAGGTGCGGCACCGCGCGTTCGAGGATGACGTAGCTGGCGTAGTCGAGGAAATAGTCGGAATACATTTCCCCCAGCGAAGCGTGTTGATCCGGGTCGTGCGTCATAGAGGCAGATGGGTAAAGAACCAGAAGCATCCGCGCAAGCCTCGGATGAGTAGAACCTGTCCACACTCTTGCCGTCCGTCGGAGGGATGCTAAAGATTCCCCATGACATCACCGTTTATGAGCACCTGTGAAATTGCCCGCCGTGACTGGCTCAAGGTCGCCACCTTCAGCGGTGCCGGCGCACTGCTCACCGCCGCCAAGGTCTCCGCGGATCCATCCGGTGAGCCCGCCCACAAAGTGCGCGGGATCGTTTTCATGGTTTCTGACGGCATGAGTCCCGGAGTCCTCACACTGGCCGAGGCATACTCGCAACTTACCCGCAAACGCGGCACTCATTGGTGGTCACTCCTCAATGACCGCCGCGCCGCCCGCGGCCTGATGGACACAGCTTCAGCGGACTCCATGGTCACCGATTCCGCAGCAGCCTCCAGCGCGTGGGGCGGCGGCCAACGCGTCAACAACGGCACCATCAACATCAGCCCCGATGGCCGGGAAATCACTCCCATCGCCGCCATTCTCAAAAATAAAGGCGCACGCATCGGCCTCGTCAGCACCGCCACCATCACCCATGCCACCCCCGCAGGATTCGCCTCTAGCGTCTCAAAACGTGGCGATGAGGACGACATCGCCACGCAATACCTCGACCGTGTCGACATCCTGCTCGGCGGCGGCTCCGGCCATTTTCGCGCACAAGACCGCGCCGACCAACGCGACCTCGCCGGTGATTTCTCAAAAGCCGGCTACGGCATCGCCAACACCCGCGATGCCCTACTCTCCGCGCGCGAGCCGAAACTTCTCGGCACCTTCACCCGCGGCCACCTCCCCTTCTCCATCGACCGCGACCACAACTCCGCGATGGCAGCCGCAGTCCCCACACTCACCGAGATGGCCCAAGCCGCGCTCACCCGCTTCCTCACCGGCGACAAGCCATTTCTCCTACAAATCGAGGGCGCCCGCATCGACCACGCCGCCCACCTAAATGACATCGCCGCCCTACTGGGCGACCAGCTCGCCTTCGACGACGCACTCGCCGCCGTCCTCACTCTCATCGGCCAGCGCGACGACATCCTACTCGTCGTCACCAGCGACCACGGCAATGCAAACCCCGGCCTCAACGGCATAGGAAACAACTACACCGAGAGCACCCAGCGCTTTGCCCGAATCACCCAGATGAAGGCGTCCCACGAGCGCCTTTTCGCCGAGTGGGCGAAAAACCAAGCCGGGACCACCGACCAGCTCACCGCGCTCATTAAGCAGCACCTCCAGTTCACCCTCAAGCCCGACCAATCCACCGCCCTTCTCAAGATTTTCGAAAAACAACCCATCGTCGAGTGGAACGAACAACTCAGCAAACCTGAAGGCCTACTCGGCCAATTCGCAGGCAACCACACCGGCATCGGCTGGACCGGCACCACCCACACCTCAGATTCCACACTCATCTCCGCCCTCGGCCCGCAGTCCGACCGCTTCACTGGCATGGTCAAAAACTCCGACGTCTTCGGCCACCTGCTGGAGATGCTGGGCTAGCCGATCAGTCGCCCCCATGCCGTAATCCGTACTTGGCAGACATCGCAATCCCCACAAAACTCCACTTATGCAAACCGCATCATTCATCAAAGACCTCTTCGACCTCTCCGGAAAAACTGCTGTCATCATCGGCGGCACCGGCGAACTCTGCGGCACCATGGCCGTCGGTCTCGCCCGTGCCGGCGTCGAGGTAGTCCTCGGCGGCAGAATCGCCGAAAAGGCCGCCAAACGCCTCGCTGAAATTGAATCCTACGGCGGAAAAGGCTACTTCGTCCCCGTCGATGTGACATCGCGCGAATCACTCCACTCGCTCCTTGAGACCGTCCTCGAACGTTCCGGCCAAGTGGATATCCTCATCAACGGAGCCGGCATCAATTCTCCCACTCCGTTTCTCGACATCACCGAGGAAGAATACCAGCTCATCCTCGACACCAATCTATCCGCCGTCTTCCGAGCCTGCCAAGTATTCGGCCAATATTTCTCCGATGAATCCCGGCCCGCCTCCATCATCAATCTCGGCTCGATTTCCGGACTCAATCCGCTCTCCCGCGTTTTCACCTACTCAGCCTCCAAGGCCGCCGTCCACAACCTAACGCGCAACCTCGCCCGTGAGTGGGCCGACAAGGACATCCGCGTCAACACCCTCGTTCCCGGCTTCTTCCCCGCTGAGCAAAACCGCAAAGTCCTCGATGAAGGCCGCGTCCTCGACATCCTCCGCCAGACCCCGGCCTCGCGCTTTGGAAATTCGGATGAACTCATCGGCGCGACTCTCCTCCTCGCCTCCGCTAAAGCCGGCTCCTTCATCACCGGCATCGAAATGATCGTGGACGGTGGCTTCCACGCGATGACGATTTAACGAATTTCCGGCACCAGCAGCTTTCTCATCGAAAGCTGCCAACCCACCCGGACCGACTGATTTTTGCCAGAACGGACTGGCAAAATGAGTTGGTCACGCCCGGTTTCGAGCTTATATCCCACTCCCATGAGCGAAGCGGCGAACAAAACAAAAAAAAACCGAGTCAACGTGCGACGCCCGGATGTGATGGAAAGGGTCTCCGCGGAGGTGGCCGTTCATTTCCACTCATCTATCGTCGAAAAACTCCGCGACCGCGGCGGGAAAATTACTATTGGTAACACCACGGTACTCCTCGCCGAGCAATTCGGTTTCTGTTACGGCGTCGAGCGGGCGATCGATCTAGCCTACGCCTCACGCAGGGTTTTTCCGGAAAACCGGATTTTCCTTATTGGCGAAATCATCCACAATCCGGACGTCAACCGCCACCTCCGCGAGATGGATATCGTCTCGCTGCCATGGCAGGAAATGGACGCCAGCTACGACAATCTGACAGAGGACGACGTAGTAATCGTCCCGGCCTTCGGCGCACCCACCCTCTTCATGGACAAGGTCGAAGAGCGCGGCTGCTACGTGGTAGATACCACCTGCGGCGACGTGATGAAAGTCTGGCGGCGCGTCCGCGGCTACGCCAAAGACGGCTTCACCTCTATCATCCACGGCAAGTCCAACCATGAAGAAACCCGCGCCACCGCCTCACGTGCGCTCGGCGAGAGCGCCACAGGTGCATACCTCATCGTCCTAACTCTGGGAGATGCCGATTACGTCTGCGATTTCATCCGCCACGGCGGCGACAAGGCAGCGTTCATGGCGCGTTTCCAAGGAGAACATTCCACAAACTTTGACCCGGAAATCCACCTCCGCCAGATCGGCGTGGCCAACCAGACGACCATGCTCAAGAGCGAAACCGAGGAGATCCAGCGCCGTCTCCGCACGGCAATCACCGACCGCGATGGCAACGACACCGCATTCCAAATGTTCGACACCATCTGCGGCGCGACGCAAGAACGGCAGGACGCACTTTTTGAAATGCTTCGCAAGCCGATGGACTTACTGCTCGTCGTCGGTGGCTATAACAGCTCGAACACCGCCCACCTTGTCGAAATCGCCGAACCGGAGCTACCGACCTTTTTCATCCGCGGCGCGTCCTGCATCAAATCACTCGAAGAAATCGTCCATTATGACCTGCACCACCGCGAGGAACGCAGCTCAGACTACTCGCGATTATTCTCCGAGGACCGTCCTGTCACCGTGGGAATCACCGCCGGTGCTTCATGTCCTAACAATTTAATTGAGGAAACGCTCGTCAAAATTTTCGCGCTCCGCGGCATCAGCCGCGAGGCGCTGACAGAAGCGTGAAGCCCAGCTCATCACACAAACGGCCGACACGTGACGCCCTCACATAGCGTCACTTCACCGCCTGCAACCGGCCCGAAAACTGCCCGTGGAAAATAACTTAACCTCAGCTTTTTGAGAACCTCCGCAGCAGGAAATTCCGGCATTTGAAATTTCATCACGCCTCGTTCGTGCAGGTCCAACGCAGCTAACAGCAGTGGCGCAGCGAACGGCTGCGTCTCCAACACCCGCGATCCAGCGCGCAGCAGAGCTTCCGCCCGTTTGGCGTATTCTGGCAGATCGAGCAGCGCCGCCAGCTTGAGTAAATTTTCCGCTGCCAAGTGATTCGGCGACGGCTCAGCACCGTCGTAATCTTCACGAATCACCATCAACGTCTCTCCCGCCAGCTCGGCGCGCATCACATAGCCGGATTGCGTAGCATCCCAAAAATCGGAATCTAACTTCTGCTGAAGTGCCCGCGCCCAGTCGAGCCAACCCGCGCCTGGAGACACCGCGTGCAGCTCGATCAGCCCGGAAATCAAGAACGCATAATCCGCCGGAAAACCCTTCACACCGCCCCGATGCCCGCGAAACGTGCGATACAAATTCTCACCATCCCACAGCTCGTTCTTCAAAAAAACCGCCGCTTCATTCGCCGCCTTCGCCAGATCCTCACGCCCGAAAACCCGCGCGCCGCGCGCCAGCGCGGCGATCGCCAAGCCGTTCCACGCCGTCACGATCTTATCATCTCGGTGGGGCAGCGGACGCTTGCCGCGCGCCTCTAGCAAAATCCCGCAACAAACAGCCAGCCGTTCCCGAATTTCAGCCTCCGGGCAATCGAACATCTCCGCCAACGCATCGTCGCGCATCGCCCGAAACAAGGTATTCTGGTTTTCCAACTCGCGGTGCGGATCGCTTTCCGGCCGCGCGTTGCCATGCGCCTCCACACCGTAAGCTGCAGAAAAAATCGCAGCGTCGCGCGGAGCCAGCAACGCAGAAATTTCCCCGGCCTCCCAAGTCCAAAACGCGCCCTCGCGTTTCTCAGTCGAATCGAAAGCAGACAAGCTGTCCGCATCCTCCGCCGCATGGAACGCGCCGCCGCAGTCTCGCAAGGTTTCTAGCAAATAACGGAAAATCCCCTCCGCGACCTCGCGGAATGCCGCATCGCCGGAAATTTGCCAACCGTCCAAGTATGCCATCGCCAGCTGCGCTTGGTCATAAAGCATCTTTTCATAGTGCGGCACATGCCAATAGCGATCCACCGAGTAGCGATGAAACCCACCGCCGAGATGGTCGTGCATCCCGCCCGCCGCCATCGCACGCAGCGTGCGCTCACTCATCCGCCATGCCATTTCCCCTTCGTCGCCATCCATCCCGAAGCGCTCGCCGAGCTGCATCAGCGCCCGCATGATCACCGGCCGCGGGAATTTAGGCGCACCGCCGAAACCACCCCACTCGGAATCGAACATCGAATCACAACGATCCATATAGTCGCCAAAAACTTTCGCGTCCGGCAAACCACGCAACGCCGCCGTTCCCGCAGCTTCCTTCTGCAATTGCCCAAGCACCCGCGCCGCGCTCGACTCCATTTTCACTCGGTCATCCCGCCACAGCCGCCCTAACTCATGACAGATCCGCGTAAAACCCGCCCGTCCCTGCCGGTCCTCAGGTGGAAAATACGTCCCACCCACCACTGGCTTTCCCTCCGGCGTCAGCCACACGCTCATCGGCCAGCCCCCCTGCCCCGTCGTCGCTTGGATAAATGCCATGTAGGTCGCGTCTATGTCCGGACGCTCCTCGCGGTCCACTTTCACATTGATGAAATGGTGGTTCATCACCTCCGCTACCTGTTCGTTTTCAAAACTTTCGCGCTCCATCACGTGGCACCAATGGCAGGTCGAATAACCGACTGATAGAAAAACTAACTTATTTTCCGCCTTTGCCTGCTCGAATGCCGCCTGGCCCCATGCCTGCCAATTCACTGGATTTTCGGCATGCTGCAGCAAATAAGGCGAGGTCTCCGAGATCAGCGCGTTTGTCATTTCATACACCTTACCGGCATCCCTGCAGATGTCCACCTTCTCAATTTCGTAACCTTAGTGATGACATTTAGCAAGTGCCACCGCAAGCCCACCCAAGAGTCCCTCAATCTAGCAGCCATTAATCATGTGAGTATCCTCGAACTGATAGTCTTCCTTCTTTGAATAAACGAAAAACGTTTCGATGCCCCATCTCATTTGGTGAAATTTCAAAGCTTCCGCATTCCAGTGTTCACGGCTAATGACTGCCACGAAAGTATCGCGTCGATTACAGACATGCTTTGCGAAAAAATGGATTTGCTCGCTGAAGACCTTGTGGAGTTCTGCCGTATGTATTTTCCATCGGCTCCAATCACACCACCAGTCCGTATCTCCACGTAATCAATAAATTTCTCCTTAACTAAAACCCATATAACACTTCCATGAATCTCAACCAGCAAGCCATTTGCCACCCAAGAACTCCTAATTCATAGTCAGGGCGTAGATGCCCACAACAGCCAAAACAGAATATGAATAATGCATTAGACAGACGAAATAAAATATGTTAGAATTTTTGAATTTTTAGTTTGGGCTTTTTATATCTTATGTTACGCCGTCTCAATACATGAGGGAAAGAGAGAAAAACAAAGTCACGATGGGATGCGGCGGCAGCATGCAACAGGCACAAAAACGCTGAAACCGCCGGTAAACCGACTTTGTCTTAGCCGAGGTTGCTGCATGACGAGCAACAAGACCAGAGAGACCGTGCAATAATCGATAATCTCGAGAACTAGCATCAGAAAGCAGATCAGGCGTGCCTCGGGCCATCTGAAGAGTTCGCGGGGTGTCTGCATTGTCAATTCTACGGCATGGAAATTATTAATTTTTGTTTTCACAACCAATGGTTTACAACTCAAGTTGCTGTTTATTAATGACAAATTGTATTTTTCAATTGATGATAAACCTGTTGAACTAATCTAAATACAATTTATTAAAATCATGTATCGTTATATTATATTTTTGAGTTTGACACTGAATACTTGGACACAAGCAGCAATTACCACGGGTGGTGATTTTATGAATGGTAGTCCAGCACCCACTCTCACTCTCGCGAATGCACTTACCTTTTTCATCGAAAGTACAGGTTCTGTGCGAGGAATTGCTTTCGACGAGTGGGTCACGTCAGATGGTGGCTCGACGACAGCTTTGGCGGTCGTAGTTCCGTCGATCCAATTGATGTCTTACCAGATCAATGGCGGAAGTATTCAGACGATTCCTGTAAATAGCGTGATTGATAACGCTGCCACCACCTTGGGTGATATGACCGCGAATGATGGGTATCTGTTTTTTTTCGCAGGAATATCCGTGAACTCAGGAGACGCAATCTCCTTCAGTCCTGGCATTTTTACTTTTTCCAATGCTTCGGGGTTTAACGCCAACATCCCGGCAACTTTCAATGGAGATGCCTACACAATCAATCAGTCTGGCTTACGACTCAGTTCGCTGTCACCCGTGCCAGAACCCGCGACGGGCCTATTCGGACTAATCGCAGTGGGTATGCTGGCCTGCTTCAGAAAGCGGACTTGTGCACTATGAAATGCATCGCTGTTCCGTGGCGGATTTCTCGCTGTGGGGTCAACACGACTCCTGTCTCCGCACTGTCTTGCATTGTCTTTCCAAATAATCGGCAAGCCGTTCTCATTTAAAAAGAGAACTTACCTGCCAGGAAATGAACCTGACTTCGTCTTTCATTCAAAAATAAATTTAACCACCTATCTTACTCATGAAATTGAAACTTAATTCATTCAAAACCCTCATTTTCCCGGTGGCTCTTTTCTACGTCTCCACACCTGTCGCTAAGGCCCAGACTGCAACTATCGATCTCACTCTTTCACCTACTAACAACGATAACTACTACTACACTAACTCTATCGCAGTGATCGGTGTGACAACCGACTATGGTTTGCGGGTTCATGCAACTGGGGCACCGGGAGCCTGGCAGAACAACAAGGATGGCTATGATGGCGGTGTTGCTGGCACGATCAGTAACTTTTACAATGCACTCAATACGCCCATCAGTCTCTCGATTCTCAATCCCACGGGCTTTAAAGCTGCAGGTATACTGCTGGACTTACGCGGCGGCGACGGTGGAAACTACACTAACGACGATGGGGACCATAACGCAGGATTCGGCGGTATCACCGGCTCCATCAAAGTGGATAACGCTGGGCCGATCAGCGCGACCGGAACCTACATGAACGGTCTAGCGCTATTCGAGGCCCGCACTCAGGGCGGAAATGGCGGTGCCGTCACTCCCAAAAAATACAAGTGGGGCGTGCCAGAGTTCAATGATCACGAGAAAAACGGTGTCATCACGCCGTTGGGGCGTCCCGGTGCCTCGGCCGGCCAGATCACCCTCGCAAATGATGGAGACTTGAATGCCGGAACGAGCACCGTGCCATTGATCGGAGCAGGCACTTTCGAAGGCGCACGGGCGACCACGCAGGGAGGAAATGCCGGGTTAGGGTTGCTCGGCTCAGCAGGCGGGAATGCAGGAGCGATTTCTTTGACGAGTTCCGATGATATTCAAATTTTCCTGAAATCCTCCAGTGCCACCAACGCAGTGACCAAAGCCTATGGTTTGCTTGCTCAAGCTAGCGGGGGAAACGGCACAGATTCTTACCGCACCGGCCACCCTGGCGGGAATGGCGGCGCAGCGGGTGAAGTCAATGTCTCGGCCACTTCCTCTAATGAAATTACGCTTTCTCATGATGGCAGCAATGCCGGATCTACGGTCACCGAGG
Organism: Akkermansiaceae bacterium; assembly: GCA_031382045.1. Lineage (GTDB taxonomy): Bacteria > Verrucomicrobiota > Verrucomicrobiia > Verrucomicrobiales > Akkermansiaceae > Luteolibacter. Next base: position 10,985 of record JANMYL010000071.1, read on the forward strand.
GAGCCGCAATCGGAGCTTTCTCGACGGGTGGAAACGCCGGTAATGCATGGAATGGAGATAGCAATAGCCAAGGAAATTCTGGCACAGGTGGTTTAGCTGGCCCCGTCAACATCCTCCTTCAAGATACCAATGTGAATGTACTAGGTAACAGACTTGGTGGCATCCAAGCGGTCTCCACGGGCGGCATCGGCGGAAACGGTACAGACAATCAAAAAAGCTACGGTGGCCCTGGCGGAAACGCAGGCTCAGTAACGGTAAATTTCAATACACTTTATACCACTCAATCCACCGTCACCCTCAGCACCAACGGCAACGATGCGGTGGGCATCGCCGCCAGCAGTCTCGGTGGCGATGGTGGATTTAGCCCCATCTCACATCAAGACCTGGGCGGAACGTCCGGTGACGGTGGCTACGGCGGAAGCGTTCAAAAAGTCACAGTCAATCTCACTGGTAATGTATTAGCACAGACTGGGGGCAGTCGCTCTCATGGAATTTCCACCTTTTCGCAAGGTGGAAATGGCGGATATTCCGGTGGTTTATCCACCACCTTTGTCGGCACCGGAGATGGAAGTGGCAGAGGCGGTGCGGGAGCCTCAGGTGGGCCCATCGAGATCATTTTGGCAAACGGTGCTAAGGTGCTTACCAGTGGAGACGACAGCCACGGCATCCTTGCTCTCACCCAAGGCGGTGCGGGCGGAAATGGCGGGAAAGTCCAAGATGATGCCTTCGGCGATGGTGGCCCCGGCGGAAATGGCGGCAACGGCGGCACCGTTTCAGTTTCCGTGGACGCGAAGTCCACCGTCCAGACTGCAGGCTCCACTTCTCACGCGGTGATGGCCCAAAGCCAAAGTGGCTCCGGCGGAATCGGTGGCCTCAGCAGTTCGACAATCTCCGGCACCAGCGGTAAAGGCGGCGCTGCCGGGAACTCTGGCATCATCACTGTGGACAACGCCGGGCGACTCATCACAGCAGGAAGCGATTCCTACGGCATCCTCGCCCAAGGCACCTCCGGCGGCGGTGGCGGATCCGGCTCTTCGTCCTCCGTTATCTACTCCAGCACCGGCGCCCCAGGAGCCAGCGGAGCAGTGGGAGATTTAAACATCACCAACCGCGGAGCCATCATCACCAGCGGTCTCAGTTCCTACGGCGTCCTTGCCCAATCCTTCTCCGGCAACGGCGGAGCATCCGGCCGCACCGAACTCGGGGTATTCTCCTCCCCAGCACCCGGCGGCCCCGCATCCTCTGGCGGAAAGATCAACTTCAACCAAAGCGGCTCCATTTCCACCACCGGAAACCAAGCCCACGCAGTCCAACTCCAAAGCACAGGTGGCGGCGGCGGCGACGGCGGCTCCGCCACTGGCCTCGTCGCCGTCGGCGGAAATAGCGGCAGCGGCGGAAATGGAGGAAATCTAAACACCGTCCACAGTACCGGCACTCTCTCCACCACCGGAGAAAATGCCCACGCCATCTACGCAACATCCGTCGGCGGACGCGGCGGAAACGGCGGAAATTCAAAAAGCCTCGGCGTCGGCGTCGCCCTCACTATCGGTGGCACCGGCGGCGCAGGAGGAATTGGCGGCACGGTCGATGTCCTCAGCTCTGGCTACATCGCCACCGCAAACTCCAAAGCCAACGGCATCCTTGCCCAATCCATCGGCGGCGGCGGTGGAAATGGCGGTGCCGCCCTATCGTTGGCAGTCTCACCGGTCATCAGCGTGGCAGTAGCCGTTGGTGGGAGTGGCAGTGACGGTCAACGGGCAGGCAACACCAAAGTCACCCAGAGCGGCGGCAGCATCTGGACCGGTCAAAACAGCTCCAGCGTCTCCACCCCCACCAACACCCTTCCCTCAGACGCCATCGGCATCCTCGCCCAGTCCATCGGCGGCGGCGGCGGAAATGGCGGTGTCTCCAGCGCCAGTGCGGTCGCCATCGCCCTTCCCATTCCAGTCCCAGAAGTGCCCCAAGTGGCACTCGGCATTTCGTCTTCCGTCGGCGGAAAAGGTGGGCGAGGCGGCAATGGCGGTCTCTCTGAAATTTTCTTCGATCAAGGCAGTCAGCTGATCACCCAAGGACAAGGCTCTCACGGTGCACTCAGCCAGTCCATCGGGGGTGGTGGTGGAAATGGCGGGGATTCCTCTGCCGCGGCCGCTACCATTGGCTACTCCCGCATCGGAGAAATGACCGAGCAAATCAACATCGCCCTCAACGTCGCCGTCGCCCTCGGCGGTTCCGCTGGCAGCGGCGGATTGGGCGGCACCAGCAACATCACCTTCGGTGGAGTGGGTGCAGCTTCAAATCTCGCCACGTTTGGAGATTTCTCCAATGGTCTCGTCGCTCATTCAATCGGCGGTGGCGGCGGAAATGCCGGATTTGGCAGTGCCACCACTCGCGCTTACGGCTCAGCGACGAATCTGAACCTGTCTGTCGGCCTCGGTGGCGATGGTGGCTCCGGCGGAAATGGCGGCGTGGCCTCAGGCATCCTCAATGCCGGTAGCACAATTTCCACCTTCGGCGCCGGTGCCCACGGACTCGTCCTTCAGTCCGTCGGCGGTGGTGGTGGTATTTCCCAAGGCGGAGCCGTCGGTCTCAGCGCAGAAAAAGCCTTCCCGCTGCGGAGTGAAGTGCCATCGGAAATCCCCGGTGGCGAGCCCGAGCGCCCTCGTGGCTCACTCGTCGTAGGAGCCAAGCTCGAGCTCGAACTCGGAGCCACCAGCGGCAGCGGTGGCGATGGCGGAGCGGCAAGTGCCGTTATCAATAGCCAAATTCTCACCCACGGCAACGATTCTACCGGCGTCATCATCCAATCCATCGGCGGTGGCGGCGGTCTCGCAGGCGGCGGTGGTTCCGAAGCCTCTCACGATGCAGAAGAAGCCCCCGAGATAGAGGGCGAGGAAGAAGATTTCAACCTCTCCAGCTGGCTGAGCGGCTATGACCCCATCGAAAGCATGAAATTCGCCCGCGCAGATATCACAAAACTCGTTTTCAAAGAAATCCCCACCGAGTTTGAGGTCAAGCTCTCGCTCGGCTCTTTCGATTCTGGAGAATCCGGGCGCGGAGGAAATGTCACCCTCTCTGGAAATGGCAGCATCGCCACCGACGGAGACTGGTCCCACGGCATCCTGGCCCAATCCATCGGCGGCGGCGGCGGCAAGGCAGATTCCGCCGTCCCTGAAGAATCCGAGGCCATCATGGAACTCGGCTTCAACGTCGGAGGACTCGGCAAACGCCTCCTCAACCCAGAAATCGGCGAAAAAACAGAATCTAACACCGCTACAGGAGCAAGCGGTGGCGAGGTCATTGCCAACTGGGATGGCCTCACCGTCTCGACCGGTACCGCAGGTAACGGCAAAGGATTCTCCGCCATCGGCATCATCCTCCAGAGCATCGGCGGCGGCGGCGGCATCGGCGTGGATGGCTCCGCACTCGCCAAAGGCAACATCAATGTCGGTAACAGCGCCACCGGCGAGGCAGACGGTAACGTCACAGGCGATGGCGACCTCGTTCACGCTTTTGGCAGCGCCAAGATTACCACATCAGGCATCGCGGCCCACGGCCTTGTGGCCCAGTCCATTGGCGGTGGTGGCGGCATTGGAGGCGCAGGGAGCAACATTGAGGTGGTGGATGAAAATGAAAACGCCATTAACAGCGAGATCGACGTCAGAGTCGGCGGCAATCCTTACTCTACCGGTAGAGGTGGGCAGGTCTTCTTGGGCAACGACGCCGAGTTTCTCAACCTCGGCATCCGCACGACCGGCCACAGCGCCTACGGCATCCTTGCCCAAAGCATCGGCGGTGGCGGTGGTCTCGCCGCAGTCATGGATCCTCGTAACAGCGGCACTACAGGCACTGAATCCGGCAGTGGTGGTACGACTCGCAACAGCGGACGGACTGTTAACATCGAGCTGGGTAGCGACACACGCATTTCCACCAGCGGCATGGGCGCACACGGCATCGTGGCTCAGAGCATCGGTGCAGGCGGTGGCATCGCGGGCTATGGCTCAGACGCAGCCTTTCGCGTCAGCCCACCCACCGGAAGTTTATACGCCTACGGAGACGCCGGTGAGGTAATGGTCTTCCTCGCAGCGGGATCGACCCTCACCACCACCGGGACGCGTGCCCACGGCATCCTCACCCAGAGCATCGGAGGAGAAGGCGGCCTCTACGCTGGCTTAGCCGGACGCGCTAATGCCCTCGGCACCGGCAGCGGCGACAACATTCTTGTTAACGTCATCGGTAATCTCGCCGTCACGGGTGAGGATTCTTATGGTATCTTTACCCAAACGGATGGAGCCACCCAAGACGCCACCAAAGGCAGTCAACTCCGCATCTCTGGCAACGTCTCCTCCGCAGGCACCGCCGTCTATCTTTCCGGGGGGCGTAACGTCGTCAATATCTTCGCCGGTGGCAGCGTGAAGGGGATAAACGCACTCGAATCCGTCTCTAGCCAAGCCCCAGTCATCAACAACGCCGGCGTCTGGGAAGGAAGCCTCCTGCACAACGGAATCTCTATCGCGACTCCCACCTCCTCGCTGGCCCGCTCGGCCAGTGCCGCCCCTCTTCTCGCCCAGTTCAACAATACCGGCACCGCTTACCTCGGCAGCCGCATCGAGGCAAATGTGGCCAACACAGGCAGAATCCACCTTGGCTTGGATTCCACGAACCAGACCACCATCACCGGTTCGCTCATCCAGTCCAGCGGTGGCACCCTCATCATCAATGGAGAGGACCGTAGCCAATCTCAAGCCCTGCTAACCGTCTTGGGGGAAACAGACATCAAGGGCTTCATCCAGCCTATTGTTTCCAAAATCAAAGCCCGCCATGACGTCAAAATCATGACCGTGGCAAGCCCCCTCGAACACAACGCCACCCTTGACCTTTCCCAGGCCGGCGCCGCTTCTAACATCTTCACGCTTGGCCTCCGCCAAGACGGACAAGACCTCTACCTCAGCACCGTCGCTGCCGATTTCTCACCGACAAGCTCCGACCTATCAAAGAACTCCGTCAACGTCGCCGATCACCTCGAAGACATCTGGAAACGTGGATCCAGCCCATCGCTTGATACCTTTTTTGAGAACCTGGACACCCTCGCCCTAAGCAGCAGCGCGGCCTACGATCAAGCTCTCCTAGAGATCAGCCCCGGAGCCAGCCTCGGCTTCGCCGCCCAGGCACTCGGCAATCAGCACTCCTTCATCACCTCCACCCTAGATTCTCAGAAGTTTGTAGGTGACTCCACCAACCCCACCGCGACCCAATCCCTATGGGCACGGTCATCCGGCGGACATTCCAGCCGCGATGTCGCTGGGCAAAGCGTGCATGACTCCACCACCAACTCCTTCGTCAACGAAGTCGGTGCCCAATGGGCAATTTGCCGCGGCCTCCTCATCGGCGGCACCTTCGGCTTCCAACACGATGACCTCCGAAGTGAGACCAACCACGTCAATGGCGATGGTCAATCTGCCATGGCCGCTCTCAGTGCCAGATACGAACAACATGACTGGCTCTTCGCCGCCGCCCTCAGCGGCAGCACCGGCTCATTTGACACCACCCGCCGCATTGCCATCCAGGGCTATGAAGCCGAGCTCGAAAGCAGCCCCGGGGTACAATCCTTAGGCTTCTTACTCCGTGCCGCCTACACTTTCCACAACGCCCAAGCCTACCTCCGTCCTCGCCTTGATGCCGGTTTCATCCACGTCCACGCCGACAGCCTCTCCGAGTCTGGCTCCAGCCTGCTCAGGCTCGACCTTAAAGAGAATCAACAGACTAGCCTCATAATCACACCCGGACTCGAAGTCGGCCTCCGGACCAACCTCGACAACGGAATGATCCTCCGACACTACGCCAATTGCAGCGTCAGTTTCCTCTCTTCGGACGACTGGGAACAACAAGCCCGCTTCAACACAACTTCCGGCGGCGCCGGCTCCTTTACCACCAGCTTGCCTCAAGATCAAGTCAGTGGCAGCGTCGTCGCCGGAGTCCAGCTTCAATTCACCGAGACCCTCAGCGGCTACCTCCAATATGAAGGTTCTTTCGCAGAGAACACCGTTACTAACGGCGGTGGCATTGGCCTTCAGTTTAACTTCTAACGACTATTAATTGATTACCCCACTGCAGTTTCGCATCACGTGGATTTCGCAGGCCGCGCAAACTTTTTTCTGTGAAATCGTCTGATTGAGATCTTGGCTGCTAGAGTATTGAGGTCAGTTTGATTGTTGTTTTTTGGTTTCGGGTTAGGGACAGACTTTGCCCGGCTCCCATTCTTCGGAGATATCGATGAAGACGCCTTCCGCCTCGCGATCTATCGCATTGAGAAAAAAGCTGGTCGCGAATGAATTTCTACCCAGATTCTTGCTCGTATTTACCCGTGTTAGGACTGCCGTCGATTCTCGATATCGATGTCACCGTCAAGCCTCTCTAAAGCCGGCAAGTAGGTGCAGTCATCAGCCACAACCCACAAAAACCCGGCCGCCCCAGCCACGTTTACCACAGCTATTTCGTGGCAAACTTATGCATCACTCTCGGAGTCTAAGTGCGCCCCAAAATGAACATGCTGCCGCTAAATACTTACCCGAATGTTAGAAAATGTTAGAAAAACTTTGCCGTCACCAATGACCAACCTTCGGTCGTGGAGACAGTAGCTACGGTAGCGAAAGCATCATGTTAGAGCATGAAGAGCATAGCTTACCCTATCTTTTTAAACTACGCTACATGTATCAACATGCCCAAAGTCAAAGAATTCGTCGTCCGCATGATTGTGCGACGACAATTAGACTTACCCCCTGACGACAATTAAAATTACCCATTGATGGGCACGATGCGGAAAACGACTTCGATGAACTCAAAAACCAATGGAGTCGGGGCGACTACACCTCGCGTAGCTTCGCCTCGCCCTCAAACGTCTCGAAAAAAGGCGCTCCACGAACTCACCCACTTTTCTCTTTAGGATAGTAGATGGAGTTGATGCCAAATTCAATGTGGTGCTTTTTCTTGAGCTAGGCTGCCGCTTGGCCAGCAGTGCAAAATTCCCCAGCCCTGAGCTTTTTGGTCAGCTAGGCCTTGTCTTTAGCCGTTATCTTGCCCTTTCTTCCTGAATGCTCGCCGCGCTTGAGAAACACTTCAATCCCACCATTTCGGAGGAGCTCAATCCAATCATTGATGCTGTTTTGATGGCGTCCCACTAAACGCGCCACCGCGACGATATCCAGTTCACATTCAAGCAAAAGTTTGATGACGAGAAGCCACTTTTTCTTCCATTCCGTCTGCTCAACACATTGTCTTTTGCCGGTCTCTGGCACCCCATTGTTCTAGTCAACCTAATTCATTTTATTGCAATGCGAGATCATTACAGAGAAATATATTATCACCCAAAACATTCTGCCAAATGGTATAACTAATCCGCGCGACGGCTGGCAGAGCGCTGGTGGCGGAGGAAGTCCTAATACAGTTCACCTTGCGGGAAATGAAAAACGCGCCGCAGGTCGGTCAACCCATGGCGCGCTGAATAAAAATCGTCCCCTGAATTAAGCCATTTGTGTCTCGCCGTTAGTTCCTTGCGAGACTTGGACGATGCGGAGTGGTAGGCGGACGAGAATCTCGCCATCACAACCGATGTCGATCGAGTAAATCCCAGCTTCCTCGAAGCGGAGGCCTTGCAGATTCATCACGATGTTGCGAGTTAGGAAAGGAACGTTTTTCGGCAGCGCAACTTCAAACTCAGGCTCAATCGGCATATTATTCGGGTCGAGTGATTCGCCATCCTCGTTGATGATGTTGATCGAGAGCTTGTGGCGACCAGCGTCTTCTGGAGTGAAGCAGAAACGCATGGCAAGGGCGCACGACGGGTGCACGACCGGCACGGCGCGGGCTGCAAGAGTGTCGAAGGTTCCGGAAATAACGAGCTTGCCGTTATAGTCGGCAGCGAAGTCACAAAGGGTGGCGATTTGGATGTCCATGATGGATAATTTCGATGATTTGAATGAGCCGCCTCACGATTTTTATGCGGCGAGGCTCCTTGTCTGAAGAGATCACGCCCAAGCGTAAAGTGCAAAGAATCCGCGGATTTTCCGGATGCGACCGCTCATGGCGGCACGGCTCCGTAATCACGAACCGCCCTCTGCCAGATTGTTCCACAAATCGCGATGCGGATGGCTCGGTTCCTTTGTTTTTAAAGTGGTGCACTCGTGGAACAGGGAGATTTACCCAAGTTATTCACACCGGATTGCTTAAGGAATTTTTAAAGTTTAGTCGCTGCGTCAGCGCTCTGAATTTGGAGTTATTAAGCGCGAAAACTTCATGTGAATAACTTGGCAACAAGTGCGAGCAAGTGTTTTACAACTTTCTATCTCATTCATTATCAGCAGCGATTCGATCCATCATGCGTTTGAAACCCGCGGATCATTGGTAATAACCGCAAGGGGGGCGCGTTCTAGGCACTTATCCAAAAATCATGAAATCTCCGCCCAGGCCGGACTTGAAATCCACTGAATAGGCTGATTTTCGGAATTTTTCCCAAGTTATTCACAAACCCCACACGTTAAGAATTTTATCCGAGGATCTCTTCCGCGAATTGGTGAAGCAATTGCTTTTGACCACAGCAAGCCGATACCCTAAGCGTTTGGCCGCAATTTCATCCCGCCAAATCATGCCCCAGGTTCCCACCATCATTTACACGCAGACCGACGAAGCTCCCGCTCTAGCGACCTATTCGTTTCTGCCGATCGTCCAAGCCTTCACCAAGTCGTCCGGCATCTCGGTGGAAACTCGGGACATCTCACTGGCCGGCCGTATTTTGGCCAAATTTCCAGAAAACCTCACTACCAGTCAGCAAATCCCGGACGCTTTGGCAGAACTCGGCGCGCTCGCCACCCAGCCGGACGCGAACATCATCAAGCTGCCAAACGTCAGTGCCTCCGTCCCCCAGCTCAAAGAAGCCATCGCCGAACTCCAGGCAAAGGGCTACCAGATTCCCGATTTCCCGGCCGATCCGAAGACCGACTCCGAGAAGGAAATCCGCGCCCGCTACGACAAGATCAAGGGCAGCGCCGTGAATCCCGTCCTACGCGAGGGCAACTCCGACCGACGCGCGCCCAAAGCGGTCAAGGAATACGCCCGCAAAAATCCACACTCGATGGGGGCATGGTCTGCGGATTCCAAGACCACCGTCGCCACCATGAGCGGCAATGATTTCTACTCGAACGAGAAATCCCTCACCGTGGCCGAGGCTACAACCGTACGAATCGAATTCATCGCCACAGACGGCACGACCACCGTCCTAAAGGAAAAAACCGGACTCCTTCCCGGCGAGATCATCGACGCCACCGTCCTCAACAAGAACGCTCTCCTCACGTTCCTCGCGCAGCAAATCTCCCGAGCAAAACACAACGACCTCCTGTTTTCCCTCCACCTGAAAGCCACCATGATGAAGGTCTCCGACCCGATCATTTTTGGTCACGCCGTCGAGGTATTCTTCAAAGATCTACTCGCGAAACACGCCGCCACCTTCTCCTCGCTCGGCGTGGATTTGCGGAACGGCTTCGGCGATCTAGCGAGCAAAATTCGCACCCTTCCCGCCGACCAAGAGGCCGAGATCGAGGCCGATATCCAAGCTGCTTATGCCAGCGGTCCCGCGCTCGCCATGGTGAATTCCGACAAGGGCATCACCAATCTACACGTCCCGAGCGACGTTATCGTGGATGCCTCCATGCCCGCCATGATCCGCTCTTCAGGTAAAATGTGGGACACGAAAGGCAAGCTCCAAGACACCCTCGCCGTCATCCCAGACAGCAGCTACGCCGCCGTCTATCAAACCACCATCGACTTCTGCAAACATCACGGAGCCTTCAATCCAAAAACCATGGGCACCGTGCCAAACGTCGGCCTCATGGCGCAAGCCGCCGAGGAATATGGCTCGCATGACAAGACCTTTGAAATTTCTGCCGCCGGCAGCGTCCGCGTGGTCGATGCCATGGGCCAAGTCCTGCTCGAACACCTCGTGGAGCCCGGCGACATCTGGCGCGCCTGCCAAGTCAAGGACGCGCCCATCCGCGATTGGGTAAAACTCGCCGTCACCCGCGCCCGTGCCTCCCAGACCCCCGCCATTTTTTGGCTGGACGAAAACCGCGCCCACGACTCGCAGATCATCGCCAAGGTGCAAACCTACCTCAGAGATCACGACACCACCGGCCTCGACATTCAAATTCTCGCGCCCGCAGCAGCCACCCTCTTCACCCTCGGACGACTCAAGGACGGCAAGGACACCATTTCCGTCACCGGCAATGTCCTGCGCGACTACCTCACCGACTTGTTCCCCATCCTCGAACTCGGCACCAGCGCCAAGATGCTTTCCATCGTCCCACTCATGAATGGCGGCGGACTCTTCGAGACCGGTGCCGGCGGCTCTGCACCAAAGCATGTCGAGCAATTCACTCAGGAAAATTACCTCCGCTGGGACTCTCTTGGCGAGTTCCTCGCCCTGGCCGTTTCTCTAGAACATCTGAGCGAAACCTTCCACATCACCCGCGCGAAAATCCTTGCTGACACTCTCGACGAGGCGACCGGAAAATTCCTCATTGAAGACAAATCCCCCGCCCGCAAAGTCCCCGGCATCGACAACCGCGGCAGTCATTTTTACCTCACGCTCTACTGGGCGCAGGCTCTGGCAGCACAGGACAAGGACAGCGAGCTTAAAGCGATTTTCACGCCCATCGCAGAGGAACTCGCCGCGCACGAATCCCAGATTGTGAATGAGCTTCTCTCTGTGCAAGGCAAGCCAGTGGACATCGGCGGTTATTACAAGCCTTGCGCAGCCCTAGCCTCCACTGCCCTGCGCCCAAGCCTCACCTTCAATGGCATCTTGGCGAAACTTGGCTAACGAACTTCGCCAACGCTTGATGACTCGCTGAGCAGCGCGCTTGCACTTTCGCCCGAAGTGGCGAAAGTCCGCGCGTCATGCCCTTGCTCGACGTCCAAAACCTCACCACCCGCTTCCACACCCGCAACGGCGTCGTTCACGCGGTGGAAAACGTCTCATTTAGCGTCGATCCGGGGGAAACGCTCGGCATTGTCGGTGAGTCCGGCTCGGGGAAATCCGTCACCTGTTATTCCCTACTCGGCCTCATCCCCCAGCCACCCGGCAGGATCCACGGCGGACAGGCAATTTTCGACGGCCTCGATCTCTTAAAGATTCCTGAGAAACAACTTCGCAAAATACGCGGCAAGCGAATCTCCATGATCTTCCAGGACCCGATGACATCGCTCAATCCGTTCATGAAGGTGAGTGCCCAACTCACAGAGCCACTCGCTCTGCACGAGAATTGCACCGGCAAGGCCGCACTTCACCGCGCCATCGACGCACTGGCGGAAGTCGGCATCCCCGACCCCGAAAATCGCATCCATTCCTATCCCCACGAATTTTCCGGCGGCATGCGCCAGCGCGTCATGATCGCCATGGCCCTCATCACCCGGCCCGAACTCCTCATCTGCGACGAGCCCACCACAGCACTCGATGTGACCGTGCAAAAGCAAGTCCTCGACCTCATTCGCGACCGCCAGAAACAACTCGGCACCGCCGTGATCTTCATCACCCACGACCTCGCAGTCGTTTCGGAAATGTGCGACAAGATCAACGTCATGTATGCCGGTCGCATCGTCGAAAGCGCGAAAAAATCCGACCTTTTCCGCCAACCGCTACACGCATACACCCGCTCGTTACTGAAATCCATTCCCGCCAGCCACCCCAAGGGCGAGCTGCTCTACACCATCCCCGGCCTACCGCCCGATCTCTCCAAGCCCGCCGCCGGGTGCTCGTTCCAACCGCGCAATAGCATCGGTAACCCCGAGCTCTGCCTCACAAACTCCTCGCCCACCCTTGACGAAATTGAGCCCGGCCATTTCGCCCAAAACTGCCCCGGCTGTCTTGCAAACGCTTGAGGAATCCACTTCTCAGAATTATCAGTAACCTTTTAAAAAATCCTTACTGCGACCGCACTTTCAGATCAGATCAAATAGTTTGACAATTAGCGCTTTAAGTATTTCATCTACCAATTCTAGCACTTATAAAAACTTATAGCTAGAGATGTCGGGTGGGAATAAAAACTGCACTGCAAAAATATGTCACTAACCGATGAACTGCAGCGACTGGCCGACTTGAGGTCTTCGGGAGCACTTACACAATCAGAGTTTGAGCAAGCGAAGGCGAAGCTGCTCAAAGCAGATTCAGCTCCACGCAGAGAAGCGTTCGGACACCAGCGTGACGATTCACTGGGTCGTGCGGCGAATCGCTATGTCACGTTCCAATTCATCATGTCCGTCATAGCGATTCTTGTATTTCTATTCGTGATAGCCCCGAAAATGTGTAGCTCCACAGGCCCATCATTCGGTCCCACAATGCCATTCCGCTAGATATATTCCATTAATGTTGGAACCCAGCGTAACAAGTATTGATACAGTATGGAACCGATAGTTTTGATAGAATAGTGATAACCGCGTGATTTAACTCATTGCGCCGCTTCCCGCGCGAGCAGCTCCGCCTCCTCCTCCTGCGAATGGATTAGCAGCGAGACCTGCACGCCTTCACGCTCAGCCGCCGCTTTCAAAACTCCCCTAACCGCCGAGGCTGTGAAGCCATTCCTGCCGATCAGCATCGCCACATCTGGCTTGGCCAGGATGAGTTTGAACCGCAACCGCTTGGGTCCTAGTTCCGCCACCTTGAGCTGCGCCTGCCCGGGCTCGTCGATAAGATTGACAGCCACGTATTGGAGAAAATTCTTCAAGCGATCAGTCATAGCCTGCATAGTGCGAAAACGATGATCCCATCCCTGGCACACCGCAAGCCAAGGTTGGAATAGAAACTTCATGAACTGCACGCAATCCACAGAACACCATCCGCTCTTGCCAGTTTCCCAAACGCCCGCCATTTTCTAGCGCATGTCACGCAGTCACCGCATCACGATCCTCGCCGGAGACGGCATCGGCCCTGAAGTCATGGTCGAATCCCTCCGCCTCCTTGACGCCGTTGAGGCGAAATTCGGGTTCACCATTTCCCGCAGCGAGCACCTCGTCGGCGGCGCAGCCATTGATGCGACGGGTCATCCGCTTCCTCCGGAAACTATCGCCGCGAGCGAGGCTGCGGATGCGATTCTCTTCGGCTCTGTGGGCGGACCCAAATGGGAAAACCTACCACCCGACATCCAGCCCGAACGCGGCGCACTGCTGCCGCTACGCAAGCACTTCGGCCTCTTCGCCAACCTCCGCCCAGGCGTCTGCCTTCCTGCGCTCACCCACGCCTCCCCCGTCAAGCAGGAACTCATCGCCGACGGCTTCGACGTGCTCTGCGTCCGCGAACTCACCGGCGGCATCTATTTCGGCACGCCAAAAGGCCGCGAACAACGCGACGGCGAGCCTGTCGCCTTCGACACCATGGTCTATCAAAAAAGCGAGATTCAGCGCATCGCCCGGGTCGCCTTCACTGCCGCCATGGGCCGCAAAAAACAACTCCTCTCCGTGGACAAGGCGAACGTCCTCGCTTCCTCCGTCCTGTGGCGCGAGACCGTGATCGAAATTTCTGCGGAATTTCCCGAAGTCCAACTCTCCCACATGTATGTGGACAACGCCGCCATGCAGCTCATCAAGCGCCCCGGTTCGTTCGATGTGCTCGTCACCGAAAACCTTTTCGGCGACATTCTATCGGATGAAATGGCAATGATCTCCGGCTCGCTCGGCATGCTTCCATCAGCCTCGTTAGGAAAGCAACGCGCGGATGGCCTCTACTTCGGCCTCTACGAACCGTCCGGCGGCTCCGCTCCCGACATCGCCGGCCAAGGCATCGCAAACCCGATCGCCCAGATCCTATCACTCGCCATGCTGCTGCGTTTTTCGCTCGGGGAAATCGAAGCCGCCGACGCGATCGAAGCCGCCGTGGCCAAGACCATCGCCGACGGCTTCCGCACTGGCGACATCGCCACCCGCCAGCCGGGTGAAACCAAGGTCGGCACCGTGGGCATGGGCGACGCCGTACTCGCGCGGCTCTAGCAGGTTCGCGGGCATCACGCCCAATCCTCTTGCCTCATGGAAAAAACTTCAGACTCTATGGCCTGGCTGGCCAAGCGGGATGGCAGCGCAGTCATCGGCCACGGTCCCTTTGCGGAGTCCTCCGAGCCGCCGTCTGAAGGGGTTGCGTTTTATGTGCAGAATTTTGCGCTGAAAGATCCAAAGCCGTGGAAAGCTCCAAGCCGTGTCGAGCGGACCACCATTGCGGAAATGGCCGCTCATTTTGCCAATACTCCGTCCTTGGACTGTGAGTGGACTCCACTGGACGCCGCGCCATTTTCTGTGATTTTTCAGGAAATCATGTCCTCAATCCACAGCGGGGTTTTTGAGAAAACCGTGCCGGTGGTCACCGAAATCGGCACTTCGCGCCATTCCCCCGGACCCGCAATTCTAGCAGCGATGACTCGCCAGGCCGCGCCACTCTATTCTTATGGCTGGCTCCAAAAAAACTCCGGTTTCGCCGGCGCGACTCCAGAGCAGTTATTTTCGCTTCATGGAAATCACCTCGAAACCATGGCGCTCGCAGGCACTGCCCGCAGCGAGGATAGCGAGGTTTTCGCCGTCGATGAAAAGGAAATCCGCGAGCACGAATACGTCGCCCAAACGCTCGTCTCCAAGCTCCTCGATCTTGGCTGCATCAAGCGCAGCGCCCGCGAGATCCTTGATCTCGGATCGATTGTCCATTTCCTAACTCTGATTAGCTTAGATCTCCAGTCACCGCAAACTCCCGAAGACTTGCTCCGGCGCCTCCATCCCACACCGGCACTCGGTCCCTTACCACGCACGGCGGAAACTCTCTCGCTCTTGCTAGAGTGGCGAAAACGCCTTGGCTGCCCCTCACAATTCGGCGCGCCCTTCGGACTTTGGGATCATGACCAATTCGATGCCGTCGTGGCGATTCGCGGCATCTGGTGGGACCACGCAAATTTGCTGCTGCCCGCAGGCTGTGGAATTATCGAAGCAAGCCGCCTTGTCAATGAATGGCGTGAACTCCGTCTCAAACGGGAGGCGGTCAAACGCTTCCTCTTACCACTTTAGACGGCCCCCTAAACCGCGATCCCTGGTGAAGGCAATACCCCTGCGGACGGAATTACCACATCGTATCACGCTTGCTTATCCGAGGCTTAATTAAAAAGAAATCACCGACGAACTCTCCCTTTCATAGCACCCGTGGACATGCATCTGCGTGAGGCTCATCGAGAACTAAAAGATCGTTTACAGACCGAGACGATTTCCAAGGCATTGCTCCAAAAACTGGCCTAACCCTCCCAGGTTGAGTTCAAACTCAACAATAAAAAACCCCCGCTTCGTCAGACGAAGCGGGGGTTCTCCATTAAAAATAATCAGCGCAGATTACGCTTCGGCTTCTTCGGCGCCGGCGTCAACCGAGATGGTGAGCGTTGCAATAACCGAAGGATGGAGGCGAATTTGAACCTCTGTCTTGCCGGACTTTTTGACCGGCTTATCAAGCTCGATGGAGTGACGATCGATGACGATGCCTGCCGCTTCGAGCTCTTTGTGAATGTCCATATTGGTAACGGAACCGAACGCCTTGCCGCCTTGGCCGGTCGAGAGCACAAACTTCGGCTTGAGCTTGGAAATCTTGACGGCCAGTTCTTGCAGTCCGACAAGCTCTACGGCTTCGCGGGCTGCACGGGCAGTCTTAAGCGCCTCGACGTGACGGAGATTTGAACGATTGGCTTCGAACGCCTTACCTTGTGGGATGAGGAAATTCCGAGCGTATCCAGCCCGGACTTTGACGACATCTGCTTCGGCACCAAGGCCTTCGATTTTTTCTTTGAGAATAACTTGTGCGTTGGCCATGGGAATCAGTGATAAAAGTTCGTTTGGGGGCGGTGATTTAGGCCTCGCCCCAAAACGAGTCAAGAAGAATGAAGCTTAATTACTCGCCTGAGCTAAGAATTTCCATAGCCCGAAATGTTTCAGCCGCTTGGATTTCTGGTTTCAAAGTTGGTTCAGAGGTTTCTTCATAAACTCCTGATCACGCAGTTTTCTCAAGTGCTCAAGATAACGCTGCTGGGTAAGCAAATCTGGATCGTTAGCGACCGGGGTCTGCTGCCCGTATTTTTTCCACGGCCCGTGGGGAACTTGCCCAGCCTCGACAAAACGCCAGTGAACTTTCTGGCCCGAGCGCAAGCCCAAGTAGTCGCGAATCGAAGGCGAAAGATCGATTCCCGCTGCACCATTCTCTGTCGTTTTCGGCGGTTTGGTGCCGAAAACAAATTCCCAGTCATCAGTCACCCACGGCCCGCAATCCTCCCATTGCGCATAACAACTCCGGCTGCCGTTATAAATCTGGACCCATCGACCTTTGCAAACCGTCTTACCCGGCTCCGGACTCGACCGCGCGAACCAAGGAATAACCCTAGCAGCTTCAGGTTTATGCCGACCCCAACCTTGCACGTCATTATACGGTAGGGCGATATAGAATGGATTGAGCTTAGGCGTGAAACCCTTCGGCCGGAATTCACCCGTCGTGTGGTTCGCCACTCGATTCGCCGGCTCAGGATCATCGTAACCGCCGAAATTGGACGTCCAGTTCTGGTCCCAAGACGACATGCAGTTCGGAGTTGGATTGCGTGCGGACGGTTGCTCCCCAATCCAGAAAATCGTACACGTCACGTGGGTTTTCCATGGATAAAGCACTTTAGCAGTGGAAGCGACGGGATCTCGCACCGGGCGGCTGCCCGTGGTCACCACCACCTTGGGAGCGGCCCCCTGCCCGACTGCCGACCCACTGGCCAGAACGCAAGGCACCACAAGGATGAGCAAAAAAGTTTTTACGCAAAATCGAACCATGACGCAGGGAACGACAGAGGTTTTCAAGATTATACAAGACGGCTACCATCAGCCGATTCACTCTTCCGCACCGCTATCATCGCCATAAAAGCTTTTAATGTACCCATACTCGACGAGCGTATCCTGCCATGGAGCGAGCACGTTCGGGTCTTGAAAAATTCGACCGGAAATCGCCAGCCACTCTTCGGCCTTGATCAGATTGTTACTGTCGTATGCAAGAGCCGCCTGCGCGTAATAATAATATGGCGAATCATCGAGAAAATCATATTTTTCGGCTAAAATCTTCACCTCGTCGTTCAATCCGAGCTTCTTCTTACAGAGGAGAATTTTGAACTCCACCAGTCGGCCGAGCGCAATATTTTCCGGCGGCAGTGCTTTCATGATCTTCTCGAATAGATCCACTGACTTCTTCCATTCCTTGGTGACGAAATAAACCTCGCCGATGTTGAAGTCGATACTGGCGTTATCCTTGGTTAGCGCGCGAGCCTTTTCAAACTGTTCGAGCGACTTATCAAACGAGCGCATTTCCACGAAGCAGCTGCCCCGCAGGTTGTAGATTTCCGGGCTATCCGTGAAAATCTTGGCCGCCTTATCAAGTTCTTCGAGGGTTTCAAAAATTCGCTTCTGTTGGAAAAGACGGTTGGATTCGCTGAGATGCTTGATGAAGCCATTGCGGCTTTCTTCAGGAAGATTCAAAAATGCCTGCTGGTTAGGCAACAGCGCCTCCTTGTTGACGACAGGCTTTTTCTCGGTGGGCACGGCTTTGTCCTGAGCCGAAAGCGGTGCGATCAAAACGAGCAAGGAGAGAAGGGAAATGGATTTCATAAACGTCTGTTGAAGAGCAAATTAAACAAGGGATTTGAAAACGGCAAGCCGTCGTTCACGCCGATTTCACGCACATTCCAGTCATTGACTAACTTGACTTCGCCCTCGAATCGCGACGGTATGTCGAAGGTGGCACACCGACAAATGCTCGGAAATTCACCGTCAACCGCTCGTTGCTTTGAAATCCACAGCGCTCGGCGATCAGCCCCACAGCAAGATCCGTCGTGGTCAGCAGCGATTTCGCCCGTTCCACTCGCTCACGCTGAATCATCGCATGCGGTGAACGCCCCAGCGAATCCTCAAACCGCCGCTCCAACACCCGCCGCGAAACCCCGATCCGGGCCGCCCATTCTTCCACCGTGGCTATCGTTGAAATCTCTGCCACGAGATATTGCATCGCTCGCCGCACCACCGGATCGCCCACCGCCTCATACGAGCTCGATCCACGGGCGACGATTTCCAGAGGCGGCACCAAAACCGCCCCAATCGGCGGATTTCCAGCCCAGATCGCCTCGATCATTTGCACGACCTCCGCCGCCAGTCGCCGCCACGGCAAACGGATGCTCGACAGCGCCGGTCGAGCCATTTCACAGACCGTTTCATCATCGTTGGCAGAAATGACCCCCACCGCAAACGGCACTTCCAACCCAGCCTGCGCCGCCGCCTCCAATACATGCCGACCGGTCGGATCATGCGCTGTAAATATCCCTACCGGCATCGCCTGCCCCGCCAACCAGCCCACCATGTCTTCGTCCGGATCCCGCCAGTATTCGTCATACTGCCGCCGGTCACGGAACTCCTCCCAGTAAACCGGCACCTCCCCGACCACCGCACGAAAGCCCTCCAACCTCTGCTCAGCATAATGCGCGCCCCCTCGCCCGACAAAGGCAAAATTCTTATAACCCCTTGCCAGCAGATGCTCAGCCGCCAGTCGGCCGATCGCCACATCGTCCACATCCACCCTGAAAACTCCATCTACCCGCTCATCCGACGGCACGATCACCACCGGGCACCCGAGTTCCACCAGCGCCTCCGTCAGACCCGGCAACCACTCGGTCACTATCGCGCTTGGCCGCCATTCTCGCAGGCTCGCTAGGAGCAAATCCGGCTGTCGATACAGGTCGATGATCCAGAAATCATAACCCATCCCAGCAAACGGCGCGAAGCCCGGAATGAGCCGTCGGACGTTCACTGGCGATTGGACCACTGCAATTCGTTTAGAGCTTTCAGGGTTCAAATGTCGCATTTCATCAAAAACCTACCGGAATTTGCGGTAGCAAGGCCAGTGCAATTTGAGTAGTTTGAATTTTGATGTCGCTTGCTGCGGCTTATTTCAAAACTACCCCACCCTACACTACCGACAACCATGACTCAATTTCCCTGCGATGCCGTGACCTACGAAGGCCCTGGTTCGAAAAATCCACTCTCTTTCAAACATTATAACGCCTCCCAAGTCGTTGAAGGTAAGACCATGGCTCAGTGGTTCCGCTTCGGTTGCGCGTATTGGCACACCATGCGCGGCACCGGTGCCGACCCATTCGGCGCAGGCACCGCCGCCCACCCGTGGGATGATGGCTCTGACTCCATCGCCAACGCTCAAAATCGCGCCCGCGTATTTTTTGACTTCATGGAAAAAGTCGGCCTCGACTATTATTGCTTCCACGACCGCGACGTCGCCCCGGAAATGGGCAATCTCGCCGAGTCCAACAAAGCGCTCGACGCCGTCGCCGACGTGCTCGAAGAAGAGCAAAAGCGCACCGGCAAAAAACTCCTTTGGGGCACTGCCTGCCTATTCGTCCACCCGCGCTATCAGCAAGGAGCCGCCACCAGCCCGAACGCCCAAGTTTACGCTTACGCGGCCGCACAAGTGAAAAAAGCCATGGAAGTCACCCATCGCCTCGGTGGGGAAGGCTACACCTTCTGGGGCGGTCGTGAAGGCTACACCACCCTGCTCAACACCAACATGAAGCGCGAACTCGACCACCTCGCCCGCTTCCTTCACATGGCGGTGGATTATAAGAAAGAAATCGGCTTCACCGGCCAATTTTATATTGAGCCAAAACCGCAGGAGCCGACTACCCACCAATACGACTCGGACTCCGCAGCCTGCCTCAATTTCCTGCGCGAATACGACTTGCTCGAGCACTTCAAGCTCAACATTGAGACCAACCACGCCACCCTTGCTGGCCACACAATGGAGCACGAGCTCACCGTCGCCTACGAAGCTGGCGCACTCGGCAGCATCGATGCGAACATGGGCACACCCAACGTCGGCTGGGACACCGACCAGTTCCCGACGGATCTCTATCTGACCACCCACACCATGCTCGTCCTCATGAAAATGGGCGGATTCACAAGCGGTGGGCTCAACTTCGACGCCAAGCGCCGCCGCGAGTCCTGGGAGCCAGTCGATCTCGTCCACGCCCACATCGTCGGCATGGACGCCTTCGCCCGCGGCCTCAAGGCAGCCGCCGCCGTGCGTGCGGACGGTCGCCTCGACACCTTTATCAAGGAACGCTATAACACCTTCGACAGCGGTATCGGTGCCGAGGCCGAAGCCGGGAAGACGACCCTTGCCAGTCTGGAGAAATACGCGCTCGCCAATCCCGAGCCCGTCATCGCTAGCGGTCGCCAAGAAATGCTCGAAGGCCTCCTCAACGAGTTTATCTAACTCACCGCTGCCGCGAACCGATCGCGTCCTTCTCGGCCTCCGAGAAGGACTCCGCATGCGGTGCTGCAAGCTCGCGCGTCACGGGCGGCTTCCTCGCCGCCGTGTTATCGATCTTATCTAGCACTGCATGCGGATCCGCCGCTATGGGTAGGCAGGCGCCTCGTGAGCGATGGCCCAAGTGTGGCAGATCTGCCAGCAAACTAACCGAAGCAACACTGTCGCCGACAAACCCGCTCTTCAAGAAATTTTAAAAAAACTGCTCGATTCCGGCCTGGTATTGAGTTTTAGACCACCATTCATGTCTGCACGCACCGGCATCCTCCTTGTTGTTTCCGGTCCTTCGGGATCTGGGAAAACCACGCTATGCAGGCAACTGGCTGACTCCGGCGAGGTCCGCTACTCGATTTCCTGCACCACCCGCCCGCCCCGGCCGGGCGAGGAAAACGGGAAAGACTACCATTTCCTCTCGCGGGAGGATTTCCAACAACGTCTTGATGCGGGTGACTTCCTCGAACACGCGCTCGTCCACGGCAATCTCTACGGCTCGCTCAAATCCGAGGTGACTTCCTATCTCCAGGCCGGCACCGATGTGGTGATGGACATTGATATACAAGGCGCAGACCAAGTCCGAAGCTGCCAGGATAGCAAAATCCAGCGCGCATTTGTGGATCTTTTTGTGATGCCACCGAGCGAGGCGGAGCTCTATCAACGGCTTTTCGGCCGCGGGACCGATAGCCCGGAAACCATCACCCTGCGCATGACGAACGCGCTTGATGAAATGCAACACTGGCCGCGCTACACCTACCGGCTGCTTTCTTCCACCCGCGAACAGGACCGAGCAGATTTTCACGCCCTGCTCGCCGCGGAACGATTGAAGGTTTCCCGAATTTTGCAATCCTGAAGCCAGCCTGCGACCCTCAGATTTGGGTAGCGCCGAAGTATGGGACAAGGGCGTCCGGAATGCGGATAGAGCCGTCGGGTTGCTGGCACTGTTCTAGCAGCGCCACGTAGAGACGAGGCAGGGCAGTGCCGGAGCCGTTGAGCGTGTAAGGAAAGCGGTTTTTGCCCTCGGCGTCCTTGAAGCGCAGTCTCATGCGGCGGGCCTGATAGTCACCGAAGCACGAGCAACTGGAAACTTCTAAGTATTTCCCGTGGCCGGGTGCCCAGACTTCGATGTCATAAGTCTTCGCAGAGGAAAAACCGATGTCGCCGGTGCAGAGTTCGATAGTCCGGTAATGAAGCCCGAGTTTCTGTAAAATCGATTCAGCGTGGGCAGTGAGCTGCTCTAACACATCGAAGCCGTGGTCCGGGTGAACTATCTGAACGAGCTCGACCTTGTCGAATTGGTGCATGCGGATGATGCCCTTGTTGTCGCGCCCGGCTGACCCAGCCTCGCGGCGGAAGCACGGGGTGTAGGCGACCATCCGGATCGGCAGCGCGGACTCTGGCAGAATCGTGTCTCGATAGAGATTGGTGACAGGGACCTCAGCGGTGGGAGCGAGGAAAAGACTATTGGTGCCGTTTTCGTCGGCGTCGGTGCCATACATGTCATCCTCGAATTTAGGCAGCTGGCCGGTGCCTTCCATGCACTCGCGCTTAACGAGGTGTGGGACGTTGACTTCCTCGTATCCGTTAGCCGACTGCGTATCTAGCAAGAAATTGATGAGTGCTCGTTCGAGGCGAGCACCTTTTCCGCGATAGACGACGAAGCCGGAGCCAGCGGTGCGGATGCCGTCGTCCCAACTGACAAGGCCGTGCTTGAGTGCAAGCTCGACGTGATCTTTCGGCTCGAAAAGGTCGGGCTTGGTCCCCCACTCGCGGACGACTGGGTTGGCCGTCTCATCGGAACCGACGGGGCAGGCTTCGTGGGTTAAATTTGGAATATTGAGCAGCAAATTATTCTGCTCAGCAGCGGCGTCTTCCGACTTTACGTCGAGCTCGGTGATTTGCTCGTTGATGGCGCGGACTTCGGCTTCAATGAGGGAAGTGTCCTCGCCCTTGGCCTTGAGCATGCCGATTTGTTTGGAAATGGTTTTCCGCGAGTTCTGGAGCTGTTGCTTGGCAGTTTCCAGTGCCCGGCGGGACTCATCGCATCCGAGCACTTCATGGACAAGTTTCCAGTGATCTCCGCCGCGGGTTTTGAGGCGATCTTGGACGGCGGCGGGGTTATCGCGGATGACGCGGATGTCGAGCATGGCGGCGAGACTCTCACGGGCGATGGGGTAGAGAATCAACCGAATTTTGAGAGAAAGCGGGATAACTCCGATGAAGGCCAGTTCGACTTCACTTTTTCAATCGACTTCACCCGCAGTTTCCGCTTTTCGATGGACTGATGCAACGACACGCGGAATCCCCCGAAGCGATGGAAACCCTCGGCCAAGAGGCGGCAGAACTGGCGCGACCAGGCTCCGTGATCGCTCTAGTCGGCGGCCTCGGCGCGGGGAAAACCCACTGGACCAAGGGATTTGTGGCAGGTTTAGGTTCCGCAGCGGATGTCACGAGCCCGACTTTCGGCCTGCTCCATGAATACCCCGGTGGCCGCCTGCCGGTGTTTCACTTGGATTTCTATCGACTTAATTCCGCAGCGGAATTACTCGCACTGGGCTGGGATGAATTACTGGATCAAGGCGGAGTGATCATCGCAGAGTGGGGCGATAAATTCCCCGAATTGCTGCCGGCGGAGACGATTTGGCTGCACTTCACTGTGGAGGCGGAGGACCGCCGATGTGTGCGAGTTGGAGAAAATTAAAACGCCGCA
>JANMYL010000076.1:0-15664 GCA_031382045.1 Akkermansiaceae bacterium
GCTGGAAAGCGAAGACAACGAAACGGCTTTGAAGGATCTGGGAACCGCGAAGATGTTGCGCTGCCGGATTCGGTATTTCACGGATGGTGCGGTGATCGGCAGCAAAGAGTTTGTGAACGAGGCGTTCGCAAGTGCGCGAGATCGCTTCGGGCCGAAGCGGAAGGATGGAGCGAGGAAACTGAAGGGCGACGGCGCGGCGGCGAGTGGGATTCTGTGGAGCCTGAGAGACCTGCGCAAAGGTATCGCTTGAATGAATGGACAATGGGTGTTTAAAAGCATGCAACCTAGCCCAACTTGGAGGTCATAAGGTGACATGAACTTTGGTAAGACGGGCCAGCGTTTGGGTCGAAGAGCATTGAGTGTCGAAATGGCTCTTTAATCAGCGGATGCGCTTCACGCTGCACGGGGTGATGCGTTGGATTGTTTTTGAAAGTCGTAGCCCTCTATTTCTTTGTTCTTAAGTCTGTGTCTCGCTTGGTTAGAGTTTATTTCTTAAGGTCAAATTCAACCATTTTGCAGATGTCTGCCTCTCTCAGGATGTAGTCTTCGATAAGTACAATCAGATTGTGTGTGGGGCCATTTTTAAAAATATGAAAGAAACATGGGCCTATAATTTACTCGGGCTGGTATCGAAATTAGCAACATGAACAGCCGCTACAATTTCAGCATCAGTATCCGTTAATTCACTAACGACTGGAACGCGGACTGTCATGCGCACCGCTGAGGCGTTGGGAGTGGGGAATCTGGTGGTAAAAAATGGATAGACTTTGGCGTCGGCTCGGGGTTGAGGCGGTGCAGGCCTGCTAATCTTTCAGGGGACTCGAAATGGAGTCATCTAGAATCGCCTCTGCTCTTGCGCGAGCACCATTTGACGGCTAAACGTCCGCTCGCATGGCCACGATTACTTCCAATTTCCTCAAGCTCAAAGCCGGTTACTTATTTCCTGAAATCGCCCGCCGGGTGCGCGTTTATACTGAGGAAAATCCGGATAAAGCTGCTCGTATCATCCGTTGCGGCATCGGTGATGTGACCGAACCACTCCCTGCTGCGATCGTGAAAGCGATGCATGAAGGCGTCGATGAAATGGCGGATCGCGCTACTTTCAAAGGCTATGGTCCGGAGCAAGGCTACGAGTTTCTTCGCCAAGCCATCGTGGATAATCAATTCGCCAATCACGGCATCTCCGCCGACGAAATTTTTATCTCAGACGGCTCGAAGTGCGATACGGGCAACATCCTCGACATCTTTGGCAAGGGCAACGTCATCGCTATCACCGATCCAGTCTATCCGGTTTACGTCGATACCAACGTGATGGCCGGCAACACCGGCGACGCTGATAACCATGGGGCTTACGGTGATCTGCTCTATTTACCGTGCAACGCCGCCAACCAATTTGTGGCCGCAGTCCCCACCGAAAAGGCGGACCTCATTTATCTCTGCTTTCCGAATAATCCCACTGGGGCAGTCGCCACACGCTCCCAGCTTGAAGCGTGGGTGAAATATGCCAAAGCTAACGATTCCATTATCCTCTTCGACGCTGCCTACGAGGCCTTCATCCAGGACCCGGAAATCCCACGTTCTATCTTCGAAATCGAAGGAGCTCATGATTGCGCCATCGAATTCCGCAGTTTTTCGAAGAATGGCGGATTCACCGGCGTCCGTTGTGCATATATTGTCATTCCAAAGACCGTTAGTGGAAAATCAGACACCGGCGAGCGCATCCCGCTGCATCAACTTTGGTCTCGCCGCCACAGCACGAAGTTCAACGGTGCCAGCTACCCGGTCCAAAAAGCCGCCGCCGCTGTATTTTCCTCCGAGGGGAAAAAACAAGTCAGTGCACTCATTGAGCACTACATGGGGAATGCAAAGCTCCTTCGCGAAGCCGCCGCTGCTGCGGGTCTCACGGTCTTCGGCGGTGAAAATGCGCCCTATGTCTGGGTGAGCTGCCCGGCGGGGCTTAGCTCGTGGGACATGTTCGACAAGATGCTTGGTGAGGCGCAGGTCGTCATCACGCCCGGCTCCGGCTTCGGCTCGGCGGGCGAGGGCTATTTTCGCATTTCTGCCTTCAACTCTCGCGCAAATGTGGAGGAAGTCTGCCGCCGTCTGAAAGCGCTGGTGGCATGATGAAGTGTGGAAGCCTTGCGGCAGGTTAAGCCATATAAAATTCGATCTTCAAAACTTTCGGTAGTGATGTCGTTCTCGTTCAATATCATCTGAAAGAATAATTCAGCGAATGTAACTCATTCATTTTTATAGATTTCTGCTTTGCGACAGACTTCCCAAAATGGCAAATCCATGGCACGGCTAATTCTGACGAGAACCGGAACTCCTGGGAATCGCTCTTCTTTTTCCGCACGTTTGATCACAGAAAGATGGACACCCGATTCCTTGGCAAGTTGGAGGGCTGTCCATTTTCGCGCTTCCCTCTCGGCTCGAAGAACGCCCAAAAGTCGCGCCATGTAGCGCAACCCATCAGGATCATCTTCGGAACCAACGTGCATTTCTACGAGTCTGCCCGCGCCTGCCTTAGCAGGGGAGTTCATTTCCTTTATTCGTCAATTGACGAACTTTAAAACCTGTGCAGTATCGGCCTTACTTACCTGTGAGAAAACGCAGACAAGCCAACAAACACTTAAAAAATAATGAAAAAAATCATAACGATTAGCACTCTCCTGTGCGCTGCCGCCTCAGCATCCGAATTCAGTTACACCGACTTCGGAATCAATTACGCGACCGGATCGGCTGAATTGCCCAATGATGTCACAAACTTCTTTGGTATCGGCGAGGACTTGGATGTTGATGCGGTCCAAGTCGAGGGGCGCTTCCAAATCGCTGAGGGATTCTACGGCTACTTTAACTACGATAATGGCAATATCGATGTTGAGGATGTTGGACTCGACTTTGATTATTGGGCCGTCACTGCTGGAATGGGCGGCCACTGCCCGTTGGCGGAAAGCTTGGATTTATACTACGGGGCCGGCTACCGCCATTCCTCCTGGAGCATTGATGACATTGATGAGTCAATCGGTCACATTAGGTTACATGCTGGATTACGATGGGCCCCGGTTTCGTGGCTGGAAGTGAATCCGTCTCTTGTTTATGATATCGGCGTCAAGGATGATGAATTTCTCGAAGCCATCAACGTGACGTATGTGAATCTCAATTTGTATCTCACCAGCTTTGAGTGTGTTCGGCCTTTTGTAGGAGGCACTCTTGAGATTCAGAGTTCCGACGATAATCTGGTGGGCGATCTTGTCTTGTTCAAGGCCGGGATTCGGTTTGATTTTTGAATGTTGCGGTTGCTGCGGGGATGAACGCACATCCCATAAACAGAAAAGCCGGGCGAGTTGTAGCGACCGGCTTTTTTGGAGAGTTTCTGAGTTACTAAATCATGGCCGTTTGCTAGTGGCGGCACCTGAGTGCACTAAAACGCACAATGCTAAAGAATCAATCCGACGCTCGAATGATCTAATGAAAATTTATTCCGCACACCACTCTCATAAATATCGCATTGTCATTCTTTTTCCCGTGTTAGTAGGGCTGCTATTCGTTCAATTAACGAAAGCTGAAACTTGGGCGATCGTTAGTTCGGGAACCACCAACAATATTAAGGGTGTAACCTGGGACGGGAGTCGTTTCGTTGCCGTTGATTCAGAGGGGGGCGTCCTAGAATCTGCTTATGGTACAAGTTGGTCACGCAGACAAACTCAATCTTACGGATTCTCGGAAATTGTTACTGGGGGTGGGCGCTACATCGCAATCCAAGAATACGACCAAGCATGCTATGAGTCATCAGACCGAATTACATGGAATGAACGCGATACAAGCCAATTAAATGATTTGCTTGGTGGAACCTATAACACAGGCCAGTTCGTCCTCGTTGGTGAAAAAGGAACAATTCTAAAGTCTTCAAACGGCATTAACTGGAATACGGTTACGACTAGCCCAACTGACAAAGACATCAACAAAATCATTTATGGTGTTGGCTTAAATGTGGCAGTTGGAGATGCCGGCATTTTCACTACGGCCAACACAATAGATTGGACACTACGAGCAAGAGGTCCAATATATGGATTCTCTGACGTAGCCTTCTATGGAGGCCGTTTCGTCGCAGTGACTTATATTGACAGTCAGATTTTCACATCAACAACTGGAATGTCTTGGTCTGGTGTAGAGATTGACTCTTTGAATAATACGTTTCCAAATTTGCCTCCATGGGGAAATGCGGTTTGCGGGGGACCATCCGGGTTCAAGGTTGTCTGCGATAGCGGAAAAGCATTTACGTCAATCAATGGAAAGGACTGCCAATCTATCAACATGCAGACCACGAGCAATATAAATGACGTTACTTATGGTGGTGGAGCCTATGTTGCTGTTGGAAATAATGGTTTAATTCGAGTTTTATTAAACACCGTTCCTGAAATAGCCGTCGAGCAGCCTGTTGCCACGAATATTACCGATGGTAGCTTCAAGACTTTCGACTCGGTCGCCATTGGCGCGAGCGCGAGTCTCACTTTCACGATCAAAAACATCGGAACGGCGAACCTGACGGGACTGATCCTTAGCAAGGACGGCACCAATCCGAGCGATTTCACGATAACATCCAATCCGGTTGCCCCGGTGGCGGGACCAAGTGGAAGCACCACTTTTATTGTCCGTTTCGCTCCCACTGCTTCAGGAACAAGGAGTGCCACTATCCATATTGCCAGTAACGATGCCGATGAAAATCCTTTTAATCTTACTCTGACAGGCACGGGAG
Organism: Akkermansiaceae bacterium; assembly: GCA_031382045.1. Lineage (GTDB taxonomy): Bacteria > Verrucomicrobiota > Verrucomicrobiia > Verrucomicrobiales > Akkermansiaceae > Luteolibacter. The sequence goes on from JANMYL010000076.1 coordinate 4,760, forward strand.
TCGTGCCATTTGTAACCGTTGCGCTAATGTCTAGCAGTGCCTTAGAAGATGGGACAAGCAATCTCATCTACACCTTCGCACGAACGGGCGTCACCACAGGAGCACTCACAGCAAGCTTTACGGTAGGCGGCACTGCCACGTATGGCATCGACTATACGCAAACAGGCTCTGCTAACTACTCGACTTCCAGTGGAACTGTGACTTTCTTGGCGGGCTCTTCAACGGCCGTAGTGACTCTCGATACATTTACTGACAATATAGTGGAAGCCCACGAAACGGTCATCTTGACAGTTACCAGCGGGATGGGATACAGCGTGGGTTCACCTTCCGCAGCCAATGGCACAATTACTAACGATGACACGCCCTTGAGCAGTTGGCGCCAAACCTATTTTGACAACACGGCCAATAGCGGCGATGGTGCTGACCTGAATGATTTTGACGAAGACGGCATTGTAAATTTAATCGAATTTGCTTTTGGCCTGAACCCGAAACAGAGCAGCGTCGGGCTGTTGCCAAAACCTCAGCAAATAGCGGGTAATTTGGTGGTAAGTTTTACTCAACCCAGCGGAGTCAGTGGCGTAACTTATGGTGCGAAATGGAGCCAGACACTCGCATCTGAGAGCTGGATTTCTGTTGTCGACTCCGGCAGTTCTCCTCAACACACCTTCAGCGTGCCTATGGGAATTAAGTTAAAATGCTTCATACGTTTGGTAGTCACGATTCCGTAAATGCGTGCGTGGTCTTTGTTCCGGTCCACCCTAGAGCAGCTCTTTTTTTATCAAGTTAAGTCGCCACAGTTCAAAGTTCAACGGTGCTTGTGATCCGGTCCAAGAGCAGTGTTCGGACTACCGGTCTTCGGCGGTGAAAATGCGCCCTATGTCTGGGTGAGCTGCCCGGCGGGGCTTACCTCGTGGGACATGTTCGACAAGATGCTTAGCGAGGCGCAGGTCGTCATCACGCCCGGCTCCGGCTTCGGCTCGGCGGGCGAGGGCTATTTCCGCATTTCTGCCTTCAACTCTCGCGCAAATGTGGAGGAAGTCTGCCGCCGTCTGAAAGCGCTGGTGGCATGATGAAAATGTAGCGCGATACTTCACCCCGTTGTTGTCTCGCGTTTGGTTGTCTCACGACACAGTCGTGCTCTGCGGCGTTCTCGGCCAACTCCTTGTCTCGGAAAATACGCGATTCAAGGGGTGGGGCATGGTGGTCTAACGTCTTCGAATGAGTCAGCAAGACGAGCGCTGATCTCGGATCGCGGGCAAGTGTTTGTTGGATGGGAAGAGCTGTGCGGAATTCCTATCGTCAAATATGTGACCAGGGTGTAAAACTTGCTGCCATACCATGGGAGTCATCATAATTCTAATCATTCTAGCGCTTGTTTGGTTGCTGTTCGAGGTGAAAGAAGCTCGCAAGGAAGCCAAATTGGCGAATCACGAGGTTAAGGGCTTGCTCGGACGTGTCCGGGATCTGCAGCGGGATTTAATGGCAGTCAAGCAGGCGCTCGTGCCAGCGGCATCGGCGACGCAAACGGACGCCGATAGGCTTCGCACGGAGTTTGAAGAACACAGGCAGCAGGTGTTGATAGATGAAGTGGTGGCAGAACCGGTCGATATCGACGAGTTGCTGAAAAACTTGGAAGTGAAACGTCGGGTAATTTCCGAAGCGCACGCCCCGCCGCCGCTGCCGATGAAAGTTGAGTTCACGGAGCAGGAAACTCTAGAAAAACTCGCGCGGCCGGTGGTAACGGAGCCGAAGGAGTTGTTCTCGCTAGAGCGGTTCATGGGGGTGAAGCTGTTCGCTTGGTTGGGTGGGGTGGCTATGTTTTTTGGCGTAATTTTCTTTGTGAAATATGCGTTTGAGAAAAACCTGATCCCGCCTGCGGTGCGGATAGCCATGGGATTTATGACCGGAACGGGAATGCTTGTCGGCGGCTTGTGGGCGCACCGGCTAGCGCGCTACCGGGTGCTGGCGCAGGCGTTCTGCGCGACCGGGGTGCTCATCCTCTACGGCGTGACCTTCGCGGCGCACGCGATCTATCATTTCGAGGCGTTCGGCTCTGTTCCGACGTTTGTTGTAATGAGCTTGGTCACCCTGGTCGCCTTCCTGGTAGCGGTCCGGCTAAATGCGCTGGTGGTGGCGGTGCTCGGAATGCTTGGTGGATTTCTAACTCCGGTGCTGGTGTCCACAGGGCATGACCAAGTATTCGGGTTGTTCGGATATATCGCGCTGTTAGACATAGGCTTGGTCGCAGTGTCGCGGCATGGCCGCTGGCGCTTTCTGACAAGTGCTGCTGCGGCAGGAACGGTGATGATGCAAATCGGCTGGGCTGCTAAATTTTTCGCCAGCGGGCATTATGATGTGGGTTCTAAAACTTTAATTCCATTGGGCATCGCCTTATTTTTTATTGCTGTATTTCTTATTGGTGGATGGGTCGGGAAGCAAGGCCGGGAGCTGGCGAAACATTCCACTTGGGCGGTGCTGGGGCTGTCGATGGTGGCGATTGTGTTCGCTTTTTGGTTGCTCGGTTTTGAGCAAGTGGCGACAAGGTATTTCCTGTTATATGGATACATTTTCCTCGTGCAGTTGGGAGTGATGGCGGTGGTGCTGGCACGGCCGCAGGTCAGCGCAGCGCAGTTGGTGGCGGCGGGGCTGGCATTCCTGCATCTTGCGTGTTGGACGACTGGTCATCTGACAGCGGAGAATCTGCATGGGGTGCTGGTGATCTATCTAGTGTTTGGCGCGCTGCATGCGGTGGCTCCCGTTTTGTTGTTTAAGCGATTTCCTGCAACTTCTGCGACGCTACCTTTGAAGGCGGGCCCGTGGATTGCGCCGTTGGTTTTATTGTTGATGTTGCTTCCCGTGTTTTACCTCTCGCCGGTTTCGATGACGATCTGGGTGGCGATCCTGATTCTCGATCTAATGGCGATCGGGTTAGCGGTCGTGACGGGTGGGATGCTTTCCTTGCTGGTATCGCTCGCACTGACGATGGTGGCGGCGGCGCTGTGGCTGCTGAAAGGGCCTTCAAATGCCGATTCTTTGTTACCGTTTTTGGGAGTGATCACTGGTTTCTCTGCGGTATTTTCGGTGGGTGGGATGTTACTCGCTAGACTCACAAAAGTAGGGAAGGGGAGAGGCCTGCTCGAAATTCAAGCGGCGGCGGTGTTACCGATTTGTTCGGCCTTGTTGCCCTTTGGAATGCTGATTCTTGCAGTGTTGCATTTGCCGGTGCCCAGTCCAGCGGCAGTGTTCGGGGTAGCGTTAGTCATGTCGGTGCTTCTGGCAGGCCTGGCGGTTTTGGGGAAACAAGGATCGCTCGTTTTAGCGGCATTGGCAGGCACCCTCGCGGTGGAGGCGGTGTGGCATGTGAATCATTTCCAAGCGGACTCGCCGATGGTCGCGCTGCCGTGGTATTTGGGATTTTATGGGTTGTTTCTACTATTCCCCTTCATCTTTCGAAAAGCGTGTGCAGGGCAGGCCGCGCCGTGGATCGGCAGCGCGCTGGCGGGTGTGGGGCACTTTTTGCTGGTTCATCATTTGGTGAAATGCGCATTCCCTAATGGCATGATGGGGCTGCTGCCCGCAGCATTCGCGGTGCCGGCGTTGGCCGCTTTGTTTGCAGTGATCCGCTCTACCAGAGAAATGGATGCGAGGAGCCGCAGCCAGCTCGCCTGGTTCGGCGGGGTGGCGTTGTTTTTCATCACGCTGATTTTTCCAATTCAGTTCAGCCGCCAGTGGCTGACGGTGAGCTGGGCGTTAGAAGGGGCGCTGTTGTTGTGGTTGTTCCGGCGCGTGACGCACCCGGGCTTGCAACTTACGGGGCTTGCTTTGTTGTTGGTTGCGTTTTTTCGGCTGACATTGAATCCGGCGGTATTCACTGACTATCCACGCAGCGGGACGGTGATTTTTAATTGGCATTTGTATGCCTACGGACTGGTCGCGGCGGCACAGTTTCTCGGTGCGGGTTGGTTCACCGATCCAGCAGGGAGGTGCTCTAAATTTCCGGCACGCGGGCTGTTGCATGGATTCGGCGGGGTGCTGTTGTTCTTGCTGCTGAATATCGAGATTGCGAATTATTTCACAAGCCCGGGCGATCGGTGCGTGGCCTTCATGTTCGGTGGAAATTTCGCGCGCGACATGACCTACAGCATCGCTTGGGGATTATTCTCGTTGGGCTTATTGGGAATCGGGATTTGGAAAGCTTCGAGGCACGCGCGCTACGCTGCAATCGGCCTCTTGGTGGTCACACTCATCAAACTGTTCTTTCACGATCTAGCAGCAATCGAGAATATTTTCCGGGTCGGCGCGCTGATCGGCGTGGCGGTGATCGCCTTTATGGCGTCCTTTATCTATCAGCGATTCTTCGATCGGAATGAGTCTTTATGAAAACGATCTTTATATTGTGGTTAGCCGTTGTGGGAATACTCGTGGGTGGGCCGGATGGGCTATGGCAGGCGCCGTTCGAGGTCAGCCAGCCTGGGATGGTGCGGTTGGAGCTCTCGCCCGCAGTGCTCGATGTTTCACGGCCGGATTTGGGTGATGTTAGGATATTTTCACAGGGGAAAAAGGAAGTGCCGTATCTAATCGAGAGCGCTGCCCGGCATGAGGGTATTTTACGCGATTCGGTGGGATTGAGGATCACTCAATCCGGGACGATCACGACGATTGAGGTTTCATCCGGCACCTCGGACCGGATCGAGGCGGTGGAACTGGTTTCGCCGGGGCGGGAGTTTCTGAAGTCGGTGACGATTGAGGGATGCAAAGAAGGTTCTTGGCAAACGCTGGCGACCCATCAGGTGATTTTTCGGTCCGGCGGAGTCGAGCGGTTGCAGGTGCCGATCCCTGTCGGAAGCTGGGCAAATTTTCGTTTTACCGTGGATGATGGGCGGAGTCCGCCAGTGCCATTCACTGGGGTGCGGATCTTCTCCGCTGTGGACCAGCCAGATACGGTCGAACTGCCTGTTGTCCTAGGGGAACGCGAGGAAAAGTCTGGCGAAACGCGGCTGACGCTCGATCTGGGTGCGCGGAATCTGAATCTGGCGGAGTTGAGACTCCAGATGCCAGATGCGATTTTCAGCCGAAAATGCAGTCTCGGGTATATGATGCCGACGGCAGATGGCGAATCTCGATTGGAAACTTTCGCCACTGGCACGATCTATCGGGTAGTAGGCGAGCGCGGAGTTTCTACGGAAGAGCTTGCGATTCCCATCCATCAGCGGATTCCTGCACGTTTCATCGTGGCGACATTCCGCAATGGCGACAGCCCGCCTCTGGCCGTGGAAAGCGGGAAAGTCCGCTGCTACCCTACGATTCTTGCCTTCTATGCAGCGCAGACAAGTGGGTGGGGATTGATCACGGGGAACCGTAACGCGGTTGCGGCGGCTTACGATTTAAGCGCATTGCGCGAGTCGCTCACCAATGCCGGAGGGCAATTCACCAAACCCGGTCCGCTCAGCAAGAATTCAGAATTCGTCGTATCCGAGCCGCTGCCCGGAGTGACGATCGCCGGAGCGAAAATCGATCTGGTGGAGTGGGCCCGCCAGCGACAGGTCCAGCCGTCGGGCCCCGGGGTGATTCAGATCGAACTCGACGCGAAGGTCCTGGCGGGCAGTCGCACGGATCTCGGCGATCTGCGGTTGGTCCAAAACGGGCGGCAGATCCCTTATTTGGTGCGGCCTAATACGGTTTCTCACCTGTTGAAGCCTATCGCCATTATTTCAAAAAACGACCCGCGACGCCCGAGTGTCTCACGCTGGGAAATCTCGCTACCGCTGGGTGGAGTGCCGATTTTAGATCTGATAGCCCACTCTTCCACGCCGTTATTTACCCGGCGGTTTGTCGCGGTCATTGAAGGAAATAACGATTTCAAAAATGCTTCGCGCGAGGAGTTGAGCCTTGCGGATTGGACAAAATCCGGCCGCGGAGATGCGCCACTTAATTTAGTTCTCAATGGCCAACGTCTGCCCACAAAGTTCATTTTAGAAACCGACAATCGCGACAACCCGCCGATCACGCTAGACGAGGTGGTGCTGCGATTCACCGCACCCTCGATCATCGCTAAGCTCTCGGACGCAGCCCCGCTCCTTTTATGCTACGGGAATCCCAAAGCCGCGCCGCCGCAATACGATTTGCAAGTGGTCCGCCATGAAATACTAGCAGCCGCGCCGCGGGCGACGACTCTCGGTGACGAGGAAATTCTCCGCCCGGAGGGTAGCAACCACCGGGCGATGGACGCCGGATCACCCTGGTTGTGGCTGGCGCTTGCCGGCGTCGTCGTTGTTCTACTGCTGATCGTCTCGAAATTACTACCCTCACAAAATTCTGTCAGGGAGGCTTGAGCGCACCTGCAAGTATTTTAAAATTTTCTGAGCATTCAGCAATTCTCTTGCAAAGCCGCTGTCCGGACGCTTTCTTGCGCGTTCAACCATCAACTTAGGACGACCCGGCCCTCTTGCAAAAGAACCTAGATCCATCCCATACGACCATGAGCACTAAAGAAATCGACCTCAAAGCCTATCAACTCCACGAAGGAGACACCGGAAGCGCCCCTTATCAAGTGGCCCTTCTCACCGCACGGATCTTCCACCTGACAGACCACCTGAACATCCACAAAAAGGACTTCTCGTCCCGCCGTGGCCTTCTTACTTTAGTTTCTCAGCGTCGTAAGTTGCTGGATTACATCAAAAAAGGTTCTGAGGAAAAGTATCAGCAAATCATCGCTGGTCTCGGACTCCGCCGCTAAAATACTCTCCGCAGGACAGCCACTGGACAACTCTCAGTGGCTGTTTTGCGAAACGGCTAGGGCACCGAAATTTCGCCCGAGCCACCGGACAATCCACTCCGCCGCCCGCCAATATGCGAGCTGCGGATTTTTGTCCGAAAATGATGAATGCTCGCCCGGCATCCCGCCGGACGGGTGGTACGCACTGAAAATAGAAAACAAATACTGACTATGAATATCCACACAATCACGACCGACGTCGGCACCAACCCGATGACTTTCGAAACTGGCAAAATTGCCAAACTCGCCGATGGCGCAGTGACCGTCCGCTGCGGCGACACCATAATCCTCGTCACCGCCGTTTCTTCCACCAAAGTGAAGCCCGGCCAAACCTGGTTCCCACTTTCCGTGGAATATAAAGAAAAAGCCACCGCTGCCGGCGTCTTTCCAGGCGGCTACTTCAAGCGCGAAGGCCGCCCAACTGAGAAGGAAATTCTCACTTGCCGCATGACGGACCGCCCACTGCGCCCGCTCTTCCCAAAAGGCTATCTCTACGAAACCCAAATCGTCGCCATCCTGCTCAGCGCTGATGGTGTGAATGACTCGGATATCCTTGCGATGAACGGTGCTTCTGCCGCCCTTTGTCTCTCGGACATCCCGTTCGCCGGACCGATCGGTGCCGTGCGCGTCGGTCGTGTGGATGGACAATTCGTTATCAACCCGACCCACGACGAACGCGCTGACAGCGACCTCGACCTCATCTACGTCGGTGACAAGACCAACGTCATCATGATCGAAGGCCAAGCCGACGAAATTCCAGAAGACGAATTCATCAAGGCGCTTCATTTCGCTCAAGCTGCCGTGGTCAAGCTCGTCGCGGCCCAAGAAGAACTCGCGAAACTCGCAGGCAAGGAAAAGCGTTCTTACGAACTCACAGTCGCCAAAGATAACCTCCTCGAGATCGCTTACGAAATCGCTGGTGACCGCATCGAAGCCGCCATCTACGCACCTTCCAAAACCGAGCGCGCTAAGAAAGTCGGCGCTCTCCGTGACGAAGTGGAAACCGCCATCAAATCGCGTGCTCCGGAAGCCACCGACTTCGACGTCGAGCAAGCTTTCGAATACCTTCAGAAGAAGGCCTTCCGCATTTCCATCATGGAAAAAGGCGTCCGCGCAGACGGCCGTGCCATCGGCGATCTCCGCACGCTTTACGGAGAAGTCGGCACCCTGCCACGCGTCCACGGCTCCGCCATTTTCTCCCGTGGAGAAACTCAGGCGCTCGCCATCACCACCCTCGCCCCAGCGGACGAGAAGCAACATTTCGACAACTACGCCGGTGGCGAAGACGAGAAGCGCTTCATCCTCCACTACAATTTCCCTCCATTCTCCGTCGGCGAATGCGGACGCATGGGTGGCATCAATCGCCGGGAAATCGGCCACGGCTCGCTCGCCGAGCGCTCCATCGAGCCAGTCATCCCGTGCGAATCGGTCTTCCCCTACGCCATTCGCGTTTCCTCGGAAGTCATGGAATCGAACGGCTCCACCTCGATGGCCTCCGTTTGTGCAGGCGTCATGGCACTGCTCGACGCCGGTGTCCCGCTAATCCGCCCAGTCGGTGGTATTTCCGTCGGCCTCGTCACGGAAAACAACCCGGACGACTCGATGAAGTCCTACAAGATGCTCCTCGATATCATCGGTTCCGAAGATTTCTACGGCGACATGGACTTCAAGCTCTGCGGCACCAGCGAAGGCGTCACCGGCTACCAGCTCGACCTCAAGCTCGCCGGCCTCCCGCTCGCGATGCTTGAAGAAGCCATCCACATCGCCAAGGCCGGCCGCACCGCCATCCTTGAGAAAATGGCCGAGTCTATCATCGAGCCGAAGCCGCTCAGCCCACATGCTCCACGCATTGTTTCCGTCAAAATCCCAGCAGATCGCATCGGCGAGCTGATTGGGCCAGGCGGCAAGAACATCAAGGGTATTCAGGCCGAGTCCGGCGCCGAGATCAACATCGAGGACGACGGCACCGTGCACATCTACGCTTCCAAGCAAGAAGGCCTCGACCGCGCGAAAGCGATGATCGACCGCATGTTCCAGGAAATCGAAGTGGGCAAGGTTTACACCGGCAAGGTCGTTTCCATCACCCAGTTCGGCGCCTTCATGGAAGTTCTCCCGGGTAAGGACGGACTCGTCCATGTCTCTGAACTCGCCGAAGGCCGCACCGAAAACGTCGAAGACATCGTCAAAAAAGGCGACGTCATCACCGCCAAGTGCCTCGGAGTTGACGAAAAAGGCCGCGTGAAAATGTCCCGCCGCGCCTGGCTCCGGGACCAAGCTGCCGAAAAGGCAGAAGCTCAGCCAGCCGTCGCGGCTGAGTAAGGAATGGCGACATTCCTGTCGCTTTTTTCTCCCCTTACCAAACCGGCGTCCTCACAAGGGACGCCGGTTTTTTGTATGGCGAATCCACGGTTTGAAGTATAGACAAAACACATGCCAGATACTTACAACATGAAGGAGGCACAGGCAGGACTTACGAAACTCTGCCGATCAGGAAAGCGCTTTGTCATCGCCAATCGGAACCGCCCGGTGGTGGTGGCCATACCAATTGAGGACTTTGAGGCGCTGATGGAAACGCTCGATGTGCTGGCCGACCCTGCCGCAATGAAAGCCATCCAATCCGCCCGCAACGGCGAATCCACTTACCGCCAGCTTGATCTCGATGATAAAAATTTCGGCCTCTGATCAAGTCGCAGTATGGCTTTGCGGTCTCCCGCCGCAAACCAAGCACCGGGTAAGGCTGGCACTCCGTTGATTGGCCAAAGGCAAGGGCGACATCAAGGGCCTACAGGGCCCACTTGAAGGATTCAATCGACTTCGGATCGGAGGTTTACGGATGATCTACCGACAAATTTCCGGCAACGAAATCCGACTTGAATACGCCAACACCCGTGACGCCGTCTATGAACTCTACGAGCAGATCCTTGAAAATCGTGGCAAGTAAATATGCTCCCACGTCTCCGAGCTCGTCGAAGGCTGCGTAATAATGTCATTTAGCTTAAAGGAATAGGTGTGGCGGTTTCTTCTAATCGTTTAGTTCGGAACTGAGGCAGCTGTTTGTAAATCATGACAGAACTCGGCTCGCATCGTCCCAATAGCTACGCAGGGTCACGGTAATCTTGTCTTCAAGGGTTTCCAAGGTCGGCCAAGCGGTGTTGCAGATCGTATCTTTCACGATATCCCAGAATTTCTCGACTGGATTGAGCTCTGGGCTGTAGGCGGGCAGGGTGATGATCCGGAGATTTTTAGGCAATTCGCAGACACTATTACTGTGATGGAATCCCGCACCGTCGTCGATGGCCACATGCATTGCATTGCATAGCTGTCGCTCTCGGCGATCTGCTGGAGGAAATGCGCATCAGCTTCCTTGCTGACTGTCGGCGAGTAGAGAAATTCGCTTGCTCCGCCACCCACTTCGAGCGCACCGAACAGGTATCCCCATTCGAAGCGGCGTTCTACGGGCGTGACCACTCGCACTCCTTTCAAGGACCAAACGCGCCGCACCAATGGGTGGAGTCCGTAGCGCATTTCATCGTAAACCCAGAGCTTAACCTTACGGCCTGCGGGTAATTCTAACTCCTTCATTTTCTCGACGAGTGTGGCCTTGAATGCACTCGCCGCTTCTTCATCCTTCTTCAAATGGCATGGGCGGGCGACCTTGAGCCGCCCGCCGAGCTTTCCCAGCTGATAGTAGATGGAGTTGGTTCCGAATTCGATACCATGGGCTTCCTTGAGCCAAGCTTCGGCCTGGCCTGCCGTTCGGAATGCTCCCGTCCTGAGCTTTTCAGTCAGTTCGGCTGTAGCCTCCGCCGTCATCTTTCCCTTTCTTCCCGAGCCCTCTCCACGCTTTAGCAGTGCTTCGATACCACCGTTACGGAACAGCTTGATCCAGTCATTGATGCTATTGCGGTGACGCCCTAATAGCTTCGCGACCTCCGTGATTTCCAGCTCCCCTTCGAGCAGTAGCTTGAGAGCCAAGAGCCGTTCCTTCTTCCAACCTATTTCCTCCGTGCGATGTCTCTTGACGACTTCGAGTGCCTCATTCTTGTGGTCGATTTTACTTCGATTTGAACCCATGCGCTTTGAATAGGCTAATCCATCAAGGACGCATAGAATAATCCGCTAAATGGTAT
>JANMYL010000080.1:0-10075 GCA_031382045.1 Akkermansiaceae bacterium
AGAAGCCCAACTCGATCGTTTCATGTTCCTCATCGAAGTCGGCTACCCGTCCGCCACTGAGGAGAAGGAAATCGCCCGCGCCACCACTGGCAGCGCCCGCCAAGTCCTCAACCACCTGCTCGACGGGGAAAAAGTCATCGCCTTCCAACAGCTCGTCCGTCGCGTTCCCGTCCCCGAACATCTCTATGATTACGCGGTGAAAATCGTCCGCAAAACCCGCCCTAGCGAGCCCGAGTCGCCCCAATGGATCAAAGACACCGTCGGCTGGGGTGCCGGCCCGCGCGCGGTGCAATATCTCATCCTCGGTGCCAAATCCCGCACCGCCCTCCGCGGTGCCTACATGGCGTCGCTCGAAGATTTGGAAGCCATCGCCCCCTCCGTGCTCACCCACCGGATCATCACCAATTTCTCCGCCGAATCACAAGGCATGACCTCCAAGAAAATCGTCGAGCGCTTGATCAAAGAGATGAGAGAGGAGTGATCGAACAACACCACACTAAATGAACCGCGATAGAATTAAGTTTATCGGAGTGAGTTTAATTTCTATCACATTCATCACATGGATTATCTACTTGCTGTTGATTTATCGGCAATTATATCTTTTTAAAACTGCAAACCCAATGAGCGACACAGGGTTATCATTTGGTTATGCCGCCCTCACTAAATTTGGAGGAATCTTAATGGCAGGCTTCTCGTTGGCATCCATCGCAACTGGCGTTTGGCTGAGCAAATCGCTCAATTCCCTGCGACTACATCAACGATGAAAAAAACTGTCACAGCCACCATCGAAGTTCAAGGCGCAGAAATCACGATTTTTAATACTCCGGACGGAGATTTCATTTCCCTGACCGACATGCTAAAAGCCAAAGATGGAGATTTTTTTATCTCCGACTGGCTCAGAAATCGGAACACCGTCGAGTTTCTCGGAATTTGGGAATCCGTCTATAATCCGAATTTTAATTCCGGCGGATTCGCCACAATTAAAAGCCAAGCTGGCCTCAACAGCTACAAACTCAGTGTGAAGGAATGGGTGGAGAAAACCGGTGCCATCGGACTCAAGGCCAACGCTGGACGCTACGGCGGCACTTATGCTCACAAGGACATCGCGTTTGAATTCGGCATGTGGATTAGTCCCGAATTCAAAATCTACCTTATTAAAGAATTCCAACGCCTCAAGGACGACGAAAACCGCCGCCTCTCACTCGCGTGGAACTTGAACCGCACCCTTTCCAAACTCAACTACCGTATCCACACCGACGCGATCAAAGCCAACCTAATCCCGCCGGAAATCACGCCCGCCCAAGCCGCCATCACCTATGCCTCCGAGGCCGACATCCTCAACGTCGCCCTCTTCGGCCTAACCGCAAAACAATGGCGCGACTCCAATCCCAAACTCGATGGCAACATGCGCGACCATGCCACCATCGAGCAGCTCCTCGTGCTCGCCAATCTGGAAAGCCTCAACGCCGAGTTCATTCACATGCAGCTTCCGCCAGCAACACGCCTCCTCAAGCTCAACGGAATTGCAATTCGCCAGATGAACACCCTCACCGCCAGCACCCGCCGACTTTTGCCGCCATGAGCCACTCCTTCATCGATAACACCCTGCTCTCACGCCTCGGCTCGCTGCCCATCGAATCGCGCGCGCCGATGCTCGGAAACGTCGCGGGCAAGCACCGCTCTCCGCACCGCGGCTCGTCCGTCGAGTTCGCCGAATACCGGAAATACGTCCCCGGCGACGATACCCGCCGCCTCGATTGGAAGGCGTTCGCTCGTTCAGACCGCTTTTACATCAAAGAATTCGAGGCCGATACCAACCTCCGCGCCTACTTCGTCGTCGATGCCTCCGGCTCCATGAATTTCGCTGGAAATGGCGAAGCAAAAATCCAAGTCGCGCGCCGCATCGCCGCCTCACTCGCCTATCTTCTCGTCAACCAAGGTGACGCCGCCGGGCTTTCCATTTGCACCGACAAGCTCCATCTCGAAGTCCCACCCAGTCGCCGCGCCGCCCACCTAGAGCGCTTTTTCTCCACTCTCGGAAAAATCCAGCCATCCGGCGAAACCGGCCTCATCCAAGCTCTCCACACCATCGCCGAAAAAATCGGCCAGCGCGCCTTCGTCGTCATCCTCTCAGACCTCTTCACCGACACCGCCGCCCTCGGCGAAGCCCTCCAGCACCTGCGCTACCGCAAGCACGATATCTCCGTCTTCCACCTCATGGACCCACTCGAACTCAGCTTCGAGTTCGACCGCCCACACCGCTTCGTCGATCTCGAAGACGGCACCTCCATCGTCGCCGAGCCCAACCTTATCGCCGACGAATACAAGGCCGCTCTGCGCGATTTCCTCACCGCCGTCCGTGCCAAGTGCCACGACGCCTCCGCCGACTACCAACTCATCGCCACCGACACCCCGCTCGAACCACTGCTCCGCGAATTCCTCACCGCCCGGCTGCCAAAGTCAAAACACTGACTTTGCCATTCCATCCGTTTCATCTATTTTAGACGAAATAAAAGCCATGAAAACCGTCACCGCCAACATCGCCAAACAGCAGCTCGGCCAAGTCCTCGACAGCGCCCGCACCGGTCCCGTTTCCATCACCAAACACGGTGGTCCCGCCTTGGTGCTCACCTCCAAAGAAGACTACGATTCCTTGATGCAGCTCAAATTCGAACACTTGAAACGCGAGGTCCAACTCGGCTTCGACCAACTCGACCGGGGGCAGTTTTCTTATAAAACCTTCGAGCAAATCGCTGCCGAAGCTCTCGAAATCCATCGGGGGAAATCCAACAAACGCGCCAGCAGGTGAGCGACTTTTGCCTATCACAAAGCGCCAAGGAAGATCTCTTGGATATCTTTTTATACCCCCTCGAATTCTGGGGCGAAGATCAAGCCCCGGCCTATCAGAAATTACTAAAAACGGCAATGCAGCGCATTTTAGAAAATCCATTTACTCCCGGCAGTAAAGCTCACCATGAAATTATGCAAAGCTGCCGGACCTTTAGCTGCGGCAAGCACTTCCTCATTTACCGAGTCCAATCCAGCCAAGTTCAAATCGCCCGCATCCTCCACGAGTCCATGGATTTTTCCCGCCACGTCGGCGAGGAAACTTTCCCGTAGCCACCACTTCCCTTGATGCCAATGCACGTCGCATCCTCTTTGCGTTAAGTCAAATCACTCATGCTTTTCCTCAATCCATTGCTCCTATGGGGCCTGCTCGCCGCCGCAGTCCCCATCGCGATCCACCTCCTGAACCGTCGCCGCCACAAGACGATCCAGTGGGCAGCCATGCAGTTCCTGCTCAAGGCCACCCGCGAGTCCCGGGGCAAGAAAAACCTCCGCCACCTCCTCATCCTCACCTGCCGGGCGCTCGCCATTGCCGCGCTCGCCATCGCCGCCGCCCGGCCCATCGTCTCCAGCCTCATCGGCTGGGGCGGAGGCTCGATCGATACAGTCATCCTACTGCTCGACCGCTCCGCCTCCATGGAAACCAAGCCCGGCGACGGCCTGAATCCACGCCGCCAGATCGTCATCGAAAAAATCCGCGACACCCTGAAAACCTTAGGAGCCACCCGCCTCGTCCTCATCGACAGTGCCAGCGGAAAACCTCAAGAAATCCCTTCCCCAGATGTCCTTGCAGATATCGCAGCCACCGCCCCCACCGACACCGCCGCCGATTTCCCAACCCTCCTCACCCGCGCCGCAGAATTTCTATCCGACACCACCGGCCGCTCAGAAGTCTGGCTCGCCTCAGATCTCCAATCCTCCAACTGGCAGCCCGATGACCCACGCTGGGCCGCCGCCCGCGCAAGCCTCGCCGCGCTGCCTCAGAAACCCGCCATCCGCGTCCTCTCCCTCACTGGCCCCACTGCGCCTAACACCGCCATCCGTATCCTCAGCTCCCGCCGCTCCGGAGACGAAATGCTTTTCGAGCTCGAAATCCTCCGCGCCGCCGACTCCCGAGGGAGCATCACCCTGCCCCTCACCACCCATCTCAACGGCACCCGCACCACCGATACACTCACCCTCCCTGGCCAATCCCTCCGCTTTCAAAAACGCGTCACCCTCCCCGTCGGCAGCTCCACCGGCTCCGGCTGGCTCTCCATCCCTGCCGACGGAAATCCCCGCGACAACTCCACCTTCTTCGCCTACGGCCCTGCCCGCCCCGTCAAATCCATCATCGTCGCCTCCGAAGGCGAAACTGCCGATTACCTGACACTCGCCGCCGCACCACCCGGTTTAGGAAATCAAACCGTCGAGCGCGTGGATCCTGCCACCATTGCCTCCCTCGCCACCAGCGACCTCGCCACCATCCTCTGGGCAGCGCCCCTTCCCACCGGCCCGGCCTACGATGCCATTACCCGCTTCCTCACCTCCGGCGGCCACGTCATTTTCTTACCCCCCGGAATTCCCTCAGACGCCTCATTTCTCGATCTAAAATGGTCCAATCCCACCGAAGCTCCAGCAGGGAAATTTTTTATTCTCAGGGACTGGAATCACAACGACGGACCCCTCCGTGACGGCATCGACGGCACACCCATCCCCGCCCAGCGGCTCAAGGCGATCCGCCGTCAGATCCCATCAGGCGAGGCCACCGCCCTCGCCCGCTGGGAAGATGGAGAACCTTTCATCACCCGCCGCATCATCGATCAAGGCACCGCCTGGTTCCTCGGCTCCCTTCCGGACTACACTTGGTCAAATTTGGGCGATGCCGACGTCCTCCTCCCCACCGTCCAGCGCATCATCGCTGCCGGAGCAGACCGCTTCGATGCCTCCTACCTCACCATTGTCGGCCGCGACACCGCCCAGCCCCTGTCCGGAGAAACCCGCACCCGCCTTGATGACCAAGGCACCCAAGATCCCGCCAACACAGCCCACCAAGCCGGCATCTTTCGCCTCGGCGAGCGTCTCCTCGCCATCAACCGCCCCGCCCAAGAAGACGACCCAGAAATCCTCACCCGCGAGCAATTGGACCAAGCCCTCGAAGGCACCCGCTACACCCAGCTCGACCAAGCCGGCCAAGCCACAGACCCATCCCTCTCCCGCGATGTCTGGCGCGCCTTCCTCATCGCCATGCTCTTCTTGCTCATCTCCGAAGCCATCCTCTGCCTTCCTAAAAAAAACCATCCACAAGTGCTTCCGAAAAAAGCCACGGCTTGAAAATTGACACTTTTTCAAGCCGTGGGTAAAATACCATCATGGTAAAAACACAGGTCCAAATCCCCGATGCGCTTTTTCGTGAAGCCAAGCGACTTGCCGCCGAAAATGAAATGAGCTTTGCAGAAGTCGTTCGTCGTGGATTGGAAGAAATCATTCGCCATCACCCGCCCGGCAGAACCAAAGCCGCTACTTGGACCTTACCTCAACCCTTTGACATGGGCACCACCCTGGCGCCAGAAGACGAGTGGACCGCGCTCTGCCACGATTAAGCCCTGCTACAAATGCTAAGTTTTGATACTAATATCGCGGTTTACGCGGCCAATTCAGGCTCACCATTCCATGACCGTGCACGCGATTTTCTGCAATCTCTGGCCACTCGAAAAGACATAGCAGTCTGTGAATTAGTTCTTGTGGAGCTTTATCTTAAATTGCGAAACGAGAAGATTTTCAGCCGTCCGCTCACCGCCACCCAAGCCGCCGCCGTTTGCCAAGCATACCGCAAAAACCAGGCCTGGACTCTCATCGAGTCCGCCCCGGTTATGGAAAATGTCTGGGAACTCGCCGCACAAAATAACTGCGCTTTCCGGCGCATCATCGACCTGCGCTTGGCTCACACCTTGCTTCACCACGGCGTCACCGAATTTGCCACTGCCAACGAAAAAGACTTTGTCGGGCAAGGCTTTCTCAGAGTTTGGAACCCATTGTTGCCTTAAAGCCCGGATCCTCTTCGTTTCGAATTTACACACAAGCTTCCCTTGCTCCACCTCTCTCCCACTCCCCTCACCCTCTGGATCGGCATCATTGCCCTGACCATCGTGGCCGCGCTCTCCATGATCTCATGGAAACGCAGCCCGCATCCTAAGCGCACCGCCACACTCGAATCCTTGCGTTTCTTATCCGCACTCGCAGTCGTCATCCTACTCTGGCAGCCCGAGTGGCTGACCACCGTCCACCCCGACACCAAGCCCCAAATCGCAATTCTCTGGGATGACTCCAAGTCGATGACCACCATCGACGCCACGCTACCGCCCGTCCTATCCCAAAAATCCGAAATCGTCTCCCGCGCCGACTGGGTGAAAAAAGCCCTCGCCTCCGACCTCTGGAACCCACTCCAAGCCAACGGCAAAAACGACCTCACCACCCATCCCTTCGCCACCCCAACCCCGCAAAATGAAGCGATCTCCGGCACCGATCTCGACACCCCACTCACAGACCTCCTCGCCCGACAAAACAACCTCCGCGCCGTCATCCTGCTCAGCGATGGCGACTACAACCTCGGTCAACCACCCGTCGCCGCCGCCCAAAAAATGCGTATTCGCGGCATCCCACTCTTCCCCATCCCCCTCGGCAGCAAGGTCCGCCTGCCAGACCTCGACCTCCTCTCCGTCACCGCACCCACCTACGGGATCGTCGGCGAAAACGTCCAAATCCCCTTCACCATCCGCTCCTCGCTCGACCGCCAAGTCCGCACCATCGTCCGCCTTCGCGACGAATCCGGCCGCGAGCGCACCAAAGAAATCCTCATCCCGCCCAATTCCGAGACCTATGACTCCATCCTCTGGCGCATAGAAAAACAAGGCAGCGCCACCCTTGAACTCTCCCTCCCCGTGGCGGATGGAGAGCTCGTCATTCCCAACAACTCCCGCAAATTCACCATCGCCGGGCGACCCGAAAAAATTCGCGTCCTCGTCATCGAGACCCTCCCCCGTTGGGAATATCGCTTCCTGCGCAATGCCCTTTCTCGCGATCCCGGCGTCGAGCTCTCCTGCCTGCTTTTTCACCCCACCCTCGGCCCAGGCCAAGGCAAGGACTACATCCAGGAATTCCCCGCCAAAATTGAAGACCTCGCGAAATACGACGTCATCTTCCTCGGCGATGTCGGCACTGCACAAATCACCAAAGAACAATGCACCCTCATCCGCGGGCTCGTGGAAAACCAAGCCTCCGGCCTCATCTTCATGCCCGGCTCCCAAGGCAATCAACTCTCCCTGCTAACCACCGATCTTGCCGACCTCATCCCCGTCATACTCGACGAAGCTAACCCGAAAGGCATCTCCGAAGCCATCCCCTCCCCACTCACCCTCACCACCGAAGGCCGCACCTCCCTCCTAACCCTACTCGGGAACAACGAAGAGGAAAATCCCGAGATCTGGCGACGCCTTCCCGGCTTCTACTGGCACGCCCCCATCATCAAAGCCAAGGGCGGCACCGAAGTCCTCGCCGTCCACGGCAACCGCCGCGGAAAATTCGGCCCCATCCCGCTGCTCGTCACCAAGCCAGCCGCCAGCGGGAAAGTCCTCTTCATGGGCATCGACTCCGCCTGGCGCTGGCGGCGCGGTGTCGAAGATCTCTACCACTACCGCTTCTGGGGCCAAGTCGCCCGCTGGATGTCCTATCAGCGGAACATGGCATCTGGCCAAAGCGTCCGCCTCTTTTTCAATCCCGAGCGTCCAGAACCCGGCTCCACAGTCACCCTCCACGCCAACGCCTTCGACCCCAACGGCGCGCCGCTCAAGGAAGGCAGCGTCGCCGTCGATCTAACCGCGCCCGACGGCCGCACCCAGCGCATCGAACTCCAGAAAAATGACAGCACTTGGGGAGCATTCAGCGGACGTTTCAAGGCGGATTTTCCAGGCTCCTGGAAACTCCGCGCCACCGCCACCGGAGCCGAGAACAAGCCACTGGAAACCACCATCCTCGTCCAAGGCACCGAAATCGAAAAAACCGGCCAACCCGCCCGCCCAGAAGTCTTAGAAGAAATGGCCAAAGTCTCGCGTGGCCGCGTCATCCAGCCCGACCAACTCGCCGACCTCATCCGAGAAATCAACGCCCTCCCCGAACCGCGTCCCCTCGAAAACCGCATCCCGCTAGGCTCTCACTGGGCCACCATCGCGGCCCTCGTCACACTGCTGGGCATCTTCTGGATCGGCCGCAAACTCAACGGAGCATTCTAAGCAAAGGAAGAGAGACACTTTTGTCCTTCGTATTCATTCATCGCTCCCTATCCGCCACAGCCGGAGCTACCGCAAGCTATGCCGCAGCAGTGCCGAGGACATCATCGAAGCTCTGCGCGACGACCACCGCGAAGATTACTTTTTGTGCTCGGGCAAAGCCAGCGAACCTCCCGGCAGTTGCGCGAAGCCATCGCGACGTATGATGAAAAGCTCGGCGAACTGGCCGCCCGGGTAGAATGCAAAGTCTCCGGCCGCTGCCGGAAGCTCCCAGAGGCCAACGCAATGTTGGCAAGAACAGTCCACAGTTTGCGGTGTTTGAACCCCCCTGGCAGTTTTACGGAGTGGATCTGGGCGGGGTGCTTGGTACATCGGCAGGACTGCTTTGTGCGCTAATCAGTAAAGTCGGCACGAGAGAACAACTGCTGGCGGCCTTTCCTACCCCGGAGCGATTCGCCTTGTGGATGGAACTGTGCCCGGCCAATCGGATCAGCGGCGCATAATGCTCAAGGCCAAAACTCGCAAGGTGCAAAGCCGGTTAGTGGGTGCGTTCCGGCTCGGAGTATTCGACTTGCAAAGATCCCAAACTCAAATGAGAGGCTACTTGGCAGAATGAAAAGTAATCTCCTTAAGGCAGAAAGAATCACCGCCGCATAACAATTCCAATTAGTTAGGTATTAAAACATCCCGTGGAATCGTGATAACTTTCAACAAAAGACTCGCAAATGGAAAAAAATATTTTTCTTATAGTGAGAAATTTTTATAAATTTCGCCTGTAATTTTATTTTATCCATTTTTTTCTGTGAATGATCTTATCACTCCCACTGTTCTCGAAGTCCGGAACCTCAAGCGTCATTTTGGAAAAGTCCCCGCAGTGGATGGGGTGGACTTGAACGTGATCTCTGGCGAAATCTACGGATTCCTCGGCATCAATGGCGCGGGTAAGACCACCACCATCCGCTCGATCATGGGCATCATAGCGCCAGAAGCAGGCACAATCCGGTTGGTGGGTGAAACGACAAAACGCACCAGCGTCTCACAAAAGCGCCAAATCGGCTATGTCTCGCAAGAGCAGAATTTCTACCCATGGATGACTTCCACTGCGTTGGGTAAATTCGTCGGATCGTTTTACCCGAAATGGGATGCGGCAGAGTTTTGCCGCTTGCTGGAGGTGTTTTCCATCCCGCCCGACCGGAAGGTTTCCGAGCTGTCAGGCGGGATGAAAGCGAAGCTCGCGCTGGCCCTTGCCGTGGCGCCGAAACCCGAGTTGTTGATTCTCGATGAGCCAACTGCGGGACTCGATCCTGTGGCCCGCAGCGAGTTCATGGAAATCGTCGTCGCCCACTCGCGGAAACACCAACGCACGACGTTTTTCTCATCGCATTTGATCGACGAAGTGGAGCGTTGTGCCGACCGTATAGGAATCATCCATGAAGGACAGATGAGGTTTGAGGGCCAGCTCAGTGAGCTGCACGACCAAGTGCGCTGTATTTGTAGCCCGTCAGAAATGGTGTTGGACATACCAAGCCATTTCGAGTCTTGGCGGCAGCGCGAGGTGGACGGGAGGATGGAGATTACTTTCCGTGGGACTCTCGAGCAATGGGATGCCCTTCAAGTGCCAACGCCAGTAGAAATCCGGCGGCTGCCGCTAGAAGCAATTTTCATCGCCTGTGTCAGCGCAGAAAGGGTAGCTGTATGATCCGAGGTTTACTCGAAAAAGAGTATCGGCAGCACTCCAGACTCGCGGTTTACATCCTGCTCATGATGGTGTTCGGGCAGTTCGCGTTGACGGTAAACAACTTCCTCAAGGAGAGGGGTGGTAGCAGTTTTTTCCTGCTCTCCCAATTATGGTTTTACATCATACCACTGGTAACTTTGGTGTTAGGCACCGCACTGGTGGCGACGGAGTTTCGGAATAAAACCCAGTTGTTTCTCGAAGGACTGCCGATGCCGAGGTGGGTGTT
>JANMYL010000085.1:0-13073 GCA_031382045.1 Akkermansiaceae bacterium
GTGCCGCAGCCGATGTCGAGCAGGGGCAGTGGACTCGTCTTGAGTTCGCAAAAAACCCCGTCGTAGAGTGGATCCATCCGCAGTTTGCAGGAAACGTAGTACCGCAGCCAAGTGCCGCCGCACAAAGATGAGATGTGATTCGCGATTCGAGTGGGCTCAGACATCGGGAAGCAGTGAGTGGTTTCTCAGCGGATTCCCCCCCCGCAGTAGCAGGATAGGCAGTCGCAGAAAAAAGCCGGCGAGTAAGCGAATGTGCATTCCGGTGAGTAAGAGATTGTCGCGCAGGTAGCGGAATTGGCTGATTCCCCCTTCCTCCGCGCTCAGGTATTTCACCGGCGTGGGCAGATTGATCACGGGAAGTCCTTTCCAGCAAAGCCTGACCGCGACCTCGGGATCGAAGTCGAACCTACGAGCGAACATCGTTTCCGAGAAAACCATTTCCAGCGGCGCGATGGGATAGAGCCGCATGCCGAAAAGCGAATCGTGAATCCCCCAGCCGCAAGTCTCCAAATTCGCCCACCAATTCGAGATTTTCCGCCCCTTCACCCGAAGAGACGGCGCGGAAGAGTCAAACACCGGCTTACCAAGCACCAACGCTTCCGGGTGAGCTTTCCCCAACTCCATGAAACCTGCGATGTGGTCAGATGGGTGCTGACCGTCGGCATCCATCGCGAGCGCGTGGGTGAAGCCTTCCGCGGCAGCAAGCGCGATTCCCTGGCGGATCGCAGAGCCTTTTCCAGCATTCTCGGGCAGGCGGTGGACTCGCAGTCGTGAGCTTCCTCCCATGGCGAGCTCCTCCAGATCCGCGTCGCTTCCATCCGTGCTGCCATCGATCACGACGAACACGTCATCCCACGCATCGAGTGCTCCGGCGAGCGTCTGCCGTAGCAAGGGTCCGGAATTGTAGGAGGGGATCAAGACGCAGGCTTTCATTCGGAACCAAGGAAATGGAGTTTTTTGCGACGAGATACAATTTCGAATTCGTTCGGTGAGAATATTGCACTACTCAGCTCAGTTCCTTGCGGAAAATTCCCTCCAGACGCTCCGAGAAATCCCTCACCTTTTCGTCAGGTCGGATCAGGATTTGCTCTCCGACACGAAGCGAAATCGAAATCGGCAGATGCGGCATCCGCCAGATAGGCCAGCCCTTTTGAAGGTAGCAACTGTCGGATGAAATGAAGACCGGCAGGATCGGCGCGCCCGATTGCTTCGCGAGCAAGGCCAGCCCGGGGCGAAAGGGATTGAGAACGCCATTTTCCCTGCGCGTGCGCGTGCCCTCGGGGAAAAGCAGCAGCCGCCCACCACCCGCCAGACGTTCCGTGGCGAGGCGGATCATCTTGAGGCGCGGGAAATTCGGCAGAAACCCTGCGAAGAGCGCTCCATTGCGCAGAAATGGGTTTTCCAAAACCTCCTCTTTCATGATGCAGTTCAATCGCTTAAACCGTCGGATCACCAGCGGCGCGTCCCACAGCGCCGGGTGATTACACGCGATGATGAGCGGCCCCGCCACGCCGCCGTGCCGTTTAAGATCGTCATCAAAAACCCGAATAATCCCCAACAACTCCAATCCCCCGATCAATAACGCAAGAAGAGTTCCCAGTGTCCACTGCCCGAGCCTGCGGTGAGCCTCCCGATCGAGAAAAATTCCCGAGATCAGGCTGATAACCAGCACAGAAAGCACCGCCGTCGGCCAGAAAACCACCATGAATGCCATCCCGGCGAGATAACGCAGCACGTTGGCCACATTTTTCCGCTGCTGCTGCGGGGCGATTTCTGAATCGGGATTTGAATTCACTGAATTTCGAGGCAGTCTGCAAATTCGTTCGGAGTGGCTTTATCCATGGCCGGCAACCGAACATTTGCCTAACCTTGCAACGAAACCTGCCATCCATCATGCCGTTCGATCAAGAATTACTTGCACTGCCCCACGGTCCCGAATTCCGCTTCGTGGATGAAATCACCACTTTGATAGGCGGTGCCTCAGGTCTCGGCACTTACACAATCACCGGAAATGAGCCGTTTCTGGTGGGCCACTTCCCGGGACGGCCGATGTGGCCGGGCGTCATCATGATCGAGGCGATCGCCCAGCTCGGCGGCGTGATCGCCCAATCCGATCCGGCACATCCAGTGTTAGGAGATTTACGGCTCACCTCCGTTCGAAATGCGAAAATCCTCGGCACCGCCTATCCGGGCGAAGTCCTAACCATCCGCGCCAGCGTGGAGGGGCGCATGGGAAATCTCATCCAGATCACAGGGACCGTCTGGAATGGAGAATCGCAAATCGCCACCGCGACCGTCATGCTAGGTGGGGCTTGAGACCGCCCTCAACCGGCACGAACTCCCAATGCCTCGGCATTTCCCAGCTTTCCACTTGCTGTCGGAGTTGTTCGCGAATGACCTTGGCCTCATGGCCCGGCTTGACGGATAAACGGACGCGAATTTCCCCGAATCTTTCAAAATCTCGGCTTTCTCCCCGCTCGACGACGGCCGCCACCACACCATCGAGCTGCTCAAGAATGGTTTGCAAACGAATCGGGCTGACCTTTCTGCCAGCGACGTTGATCGCCCCTCCGACACAGTGGCTGATGAAAATTCCGCCATCCGAGACCTCTCCCTCATCCAGAGTGCCATAAAACCGACCGTGGAATTCATCTTCCCAAGCTGGTGAATCGACACCGAGCGCACAGGCATCGCTCGCCACGGTCAGCCGTCCCGCCCCATCGGCCGCTACGTCGATCCCCGGAAGGATTTTCCCGACGAAATCCGCGCGTTTTCTGGGTGCCAGCGAGTCATCGAAGGCGATCGCCCCGGTCTCGCTCGTGCCGTAAAAATTATGAATTTTCAGCCCGCAATCTGCATAGACCGCCGTTTCCAACTCCAGTGAAAGCGGAGAACCGGCAGAAAGGGCTAGAGAAATCTCGGGATGCGCGGCCACGCCCGTCTGCCACCAAGTTTTCCAAATCGCCGGGACACCGGGCAAGAAAATCTCGCCGCTACGGTCCAGAGCCGCTTGCAGGAACATCGGTAAAGGCCCGGAGACGATCTCCAAGGGGACACCTGCGAGCAATAGCGGCAGGGCAAGGCAACCGAAACCGTAAGAGTGGGCCAGTGAAATCGCCGCCAGACCGCGCCGGAACTCATGCAGCCCGAGTCCTCGGATGTTTCTCTCCCCCTCTGCCAGAATCTGCGACTCACCGAAGAATAAACTGCGCTCGACCCCCGAAGCCCCGCATGCCTGCTTGATGATCACGGTTCCCGCCGGAATTTCGCAGGAAATGGGGCGGATGCGGCTGGTCTTGTTCTCCATCAGCAACGCAGGCTTTCCGACCCGCCAGGCGGCAATCAGAGAGGAAAAAAAATCTAAAGATGCGCCGATCGCCGGAACCACCTCGCCGGACACATCCACCTCGCGCGCCATCTCGTCGATTTCCCGAAAACTGACCCCAGTCGGCCGTTCTGGATGCCGGAAAGCCAGATCATCTCCTCGACGTGTGTTGACATTTTCCCAGCGGTTGAGCAGCATTTCGCGCCCTTTCAAGCGGCTTCCGGCCGACTTGCCAAGTGCAGGAATCGCGTCTTTCCAGCAAATTTCATCAATCGTCCCCCCAAATGCCCCACATTCCCCTCCACTCCACCGATCGGGACGCGCCGCCACAGCGAGTCTTCATCACCGGAGCTGGCATGATCTCGCCGCTGGGAAATAACGAGCAAGCCCACATCGACGCCCTCCGAGCTGGGCGCACCCATTTTCGCGAGATTAATTTTTTCGATGTTTCGCGGCAGCGTGTAAAAACCGCTGGTGTGAGCGATCCATCCACCATGGCTTACGCCCTCACCCCGCAAGAAGCGGCTCGCCTCGACCGCGGGACGTGGTTGCTCCTGCATGCGACCGCCCAAGCGATTTCAGGCGTTAAATCAACAGACATCCATCCCGAGACACCCTTCATTCTCGGCACCTCCGCAGGGGCTATGGCCACTGGCGAGACCTACTATCAACTGGCGACCACCGCTCCCCACGGCCGCCGCGGGCAGTTCGCCCGAGTCGAGCACTACCAACCCCAGCGCCAAGCAGGAGAAGTGCAGCGTGCGCTGAATTTCCGAGCACGCACTCAAATCATTTCCAATGCCTGCGCCTCAGGAGCAAATGCCATCGGCCATGCGTTTCACATGATCCGCAGCGGCCGGGAATCCATGGCCCTGGCCGGTGGCTACGACGCACTCTGTCAACTCGTTTTCGCTGGTTTCGATTCACTTCAAGCACTCGCACTGTCTGGAATCCCCCGCCCGTTCGACGCCCACCGCGACGGCCTCGCTCTCGGCGAGGGCGCGGCCGTTTTTGTCCTGGAATCTGCGGAAAGCATGGTCGCCCGTGGCGCAGTGCCCATCGCCGAGATTTGCGGCTACGGCATGGCGACGGATCTTCACCATCTCACCCAGCCTCATCCTGCGGGCACTGCCGCCGTCCGCTCAATGAGCGCCGCGTGCAAGCAGGCAGAGATGACCCCTACCGACATCCATTACATTAACTCGCACGGCACCGGCACCCCGCTCAACGACATCGCCGAGGCAAACGCGATTTCCCAATGGGCGGGCGAGCAGGTAAAAAACATCGCCGTTAGCTCCACGAAGTCTGCGATGGGCCATCTTCTCGGCGGAGCCGGAGCGATCGAGTCCGCCATCTGCATCCTCGCTCTCAAGCACCAATTGCTTCCTGCAAACCTCAACGTCAACGAAATCGATCCTGCCTGCCACTTCGATCTCGTCCGAGAGCCTAGGACCGCGAAGTTGGACGCCGCGCTGACGAATTCCTTCGGCTTCGGAGGATCGAATGCTTCGTTGATTTTTCGCACCGTAAACTGAGTCCAGCATGAGTGATTTCCCTTTATTTATTCATGGCCACGGCGCGGTCTCCACCGCAGGAATCGGGTCAGCGCCGCTCTTCCACGCCTGCCTCGAACAAGCAACGCTCCCCACGACCCGCCTTGAGCGCAGCATCGGCCAAGAAACGATTTCCTACCTCCATCGCCCGGTGGATGCCGAGGCCCTGCGCGCCGCCATGCCCAAGCACCCGCGCCTCCGCCGGTCCAGCAACATCACCAAATTCGCCGTCACCGCCGCCCATCAAGCCATAGGCCCAGAGCGCTTTGAGCGGATGAAAAACCACGAGCTCAACATCGGCCTCGTGTTCACCTTGCTGAACGGCTGCGTCAATTATTCAAACCGATTTTTCAGCGAGGTTCTCGATGACCCAAGCTTTGCCAGCCCCCTTCTCTTTCCCGAAACCGTCTTCAACGCTCCGGCCAGCCACATCGCCGCCTACCTCGGTTGTGATGGCCCCGCTTACACGATGATCGGTGATTCCGCCACCTGGTTTTCCGCCATGAAAGTCGCCGAAGGATGGCTCGCCGATGGCCATGTGGACGGTTGCCTGATCGTCTGCGGGGAGGAAACTGACTGGCTCACGCTCGAAGGACTCGGCCTTTACTCAAGGAATCTCATCGCCACCGAGGGCGCCGCAGCGGTTTACCTCGAAGCCCGCCCTTCCGAGATTCGTCTCGAAAATCTCCACGGCCCGTTCACCTACAACGACGCTGCCGAACGCCGCGCTGCGGTGATGACCTCCTGGGCACCCCATGCCGATTCAGCCAGCAGCATTCTCATCGACGGCCTGACCGGTATCCACCGCCTTGATTGGGCCGAGCTCGCAGCCTCAGCCTCTTGGTCCGGCCCCCGCCTCAGCCCAGCCCGCGTGCTCGGGGAGGGCATGGGCATTCGCTGCGGCTTACAGACCATCGCCGCCATCGAGGCACTGCGTAACGACCATCACTCGGCGATCGTCCTAGCGAGCGGCGGAAACCAACAGGCATTTTCAGCTAAATTCATCCGACAAAGCCAATGAGCGCACATGCCATCTTAATCACTGGTGCCAATGGAGGCATCGGCAACGCCACCGCCCGCTACTTCCTGGAACACGATCCTTCCCGCTACGTCTATCTGGGCATCCGGACCGGACGTGGCCAGGCCGACGCGCTTGTCTCGGAGTTTCCCGGAAAATGCGGTGTTCTATCGCTCGATGTCACCAAGCCCGAGGCATGGGAAGCAGCCCTGGCCCATGTCACCAGCGAGGGCCGCGTTATCACCGTGCTCGTCAACAACGCCGGCCACCACGACGACCACCTCATGGCGAACATGCCCGACGACGCATGGTTCAGCGTGATCGATTCCAATCTGACCTCCACATTCCTCGGTGCCAGGGCCGTGATACGCGGGATGATGGGTGAGCGCTTCGGGCGCATCGTCAATGTTTCCTCTCTCAGCGCCCTACTCTCTCCACCCGGGCAGACGAACTACGCGGCAGCGAAGGCAGGAGTCATCGCCATGACCGCGAGTCTCGCTAAAGAAGTCGCTCGGATGGGTATCACCGTCAACGCAGTCTGCCCCGGATACATCGAGACCTCCGCCACAGAAGGCGGCAGCCCAGAGGAGAAAAAAGCCCGAAAAAGCACGATTCCCATGCGCCGCTTCGGGCAGCCAAGAGAGGTCGCTGCGGCGGTTTTTTTTCTTGCCGGGCAAGACGCCGCCTATATTACCGGGACCGCATTGAAAATCGACGGCGGTATTTTTTAGGCCCGCTCCATCACAGGACCGAAATCACATGACCGAAACTTCCATTCTTCACGATGAGATTAAGAGAATCCTCATCGATGAACTCATGCTCGATCTCGAAATGAGCGAAATCGGAGAGGAAACCCCGCTGATGGGAGCAGACAGCCTCGGTCTGGACTCCGTGGACGCACTCCAACTGGTTGTCGCCATCGAAAAACGATTCGGGCTCAAAATTTCCGATCCCGAGGCTGCGAAGGGCATGCTCCATTCCGTCAAAACCATCGCGGATGCTGTCACTGCCTTCAAAAGCGCCTGAGCCCTGTCCGCTGTGCTCATCCGATGAACAAGCCGACCGCCAAGGCACTGGGCCTTTTCGCACTCAAGCTCACCGGCACCTTCGTCTTTCTGTGGTGGGCGATTTCCCGCTTCGAAGATAGCCGTAGCCTCACCGAAAATTTCAAGCTTGCACTGCGCTCGCCTTATTGGGTCACCACAGGAATCGCCCTCGCCTTCATCTCGCTCCTGGCCAATGCCTTCCGCTGGCATTTTTTACTCCGCGCACAGTCGATCAACGTGCCATTTTCCTATATTTTGCGCCTCATGCTTTACGGCGCATTTTTCAACATCGCCTCCCTGGGATCCACCGCCGGAGACGCTGTCAGAATACTCCTTCTCATCCGCCGCATGCCTGACCGGAAAGTCGGGATCACGATGTCGGTGATGGTCGATCACGTCGTCGGCTTTCTATCGAGCGGTATCATTTTTCTCGTCGCCACCTGGTGCTTCGGAATCACGGATCACCTCAAGGATAACGTCGGGATGGGCATCTTCGTAGCCGCCACATGGTTCCACGCAGGCGGCATCCTCGGCATCCTGCTTAGCTTGTTCTCTTGCAGCCCGGCCATGATTTCCTGGGGAAGGAAGCACCTTCCCGCCATCACCCACAACCGCTGGGTAGAATCCATCACATCCGCCATCGATCTCTACCGCACCGGGTGGCGTTACGTCGGTCTCGGCTTGCTCGCCTCCTTCGTCCTATCCGCCAGCTTCTACTTGGCATTCTTCGCCGCCCTCCGAGCGCTGGATCAACCGGTCGGGGCGGTGACTATCATGTCCGTGATGCCTATTGTCGATGCCGCCACCGCCCTGCCAATATCCATATCCGGCCTCGGTGTGCGAGAGCGTGCTTTCGAGTTCCTCATCGGAAAACTCACCGGCGTCCCCAGCGGCACCGCCGTCACTGCCTCGCTCATCGGCTTCCTCTTCACCCTCTTCTGGAGTCTCGTCGGCGGACTGGCCATCATCACCTCACGATCCGCAGACAAAGACGCACCATGACCCCCGATCTTGTTCACCAAATCCATAGCCTCATCGATGAAGGGATTTTCCCTCTGCACTCGTCCGTCTCCGAGCACACGGACCTACTCGCTGAGGGGCTCGACTCCCTAGCCCTCATGCAGGCCATCGTCCTCCTTGAAATGGAGTTCTCGATCACCATCCTTCCCGAGGACCTTGACCGGACGAACTTTTCCACTCTGGCCAACATCGCCGAACTGGTTCGGAGAAAAGCAAGCTTGCCCTAGATGCACCACGATACCACAGCCGATGTCGTCGTCATCGGCGGCGGTAGCGCGGGGCTTTGCGCGGCCATCGCGGCAGCCCGCGCCGGCGCACAGACCATCCTCATCGAGCGCTCACTCACGCTTGGCGGCATGGGCACTCTTGCCAAGGTGCATACCTTCTGCGGCCTCTACCACCCGGATGTCGCTCGCCCACCCCAGATCGCGAATCCCGGACTGCCCGCCGAGATCGAAAAACTCATGCGCTCCCGCACCGGCGTCGGCCCCGTCAAGATGGGTAAAGTCTATGTCCTCCCCCAAGATCCCGCCGCCTTCGCGGAAATAGCTCGCGATCTCGCGTTTGCCGAAAAATCCCTGGAAGTCCGCTTCGGAAGCACCTGCATCGCCATCACCCCGGCCGCCAAAAAATCCTTCATCGTCGGAACAGACGCCGGAAACATCCACTGTCGCGCCCTTGTGGATGCCTCCGCAGATGCCGTGGTCGCGGATTTGCTCGGAGTCGCCCGGCTTTCCGTCGCGCCGGAGAAAAACTTGCGCTCCGCCTTCATCTTCTCGCTGCAGAGCGTGGCCCCCGCCGCCATGGAGGAAGAATTCCGCATGCGACTCGCCCTAGAAATCGTCCGCGCTGTCGCCTCCGACTCACTTCCCCAGATCGCACTCGGCACCGCTGGCCGTCCATCCACCACCCCCGGGGAAATTTATTTCACCACTGATCTCGATCCCGCCCCACCCGCAAAGCTCATGGCGACCGGACTCGTTTTTGCAGAATCCTTCACCGACTTCCTTCGCAAGAGGTTTCCCGAATACGCCTCCGCCTCCGCCCCACTCCCCGCAAGCCTGCCCGGCATTCGCGAAACCTATCGCTGGAACGGACAATACACCCTCACCGCCGAGGATCTCGTCTCCTGCCGGAAATTTCCCGATACCGCCGCCTACGCGACTTGGCCCATCGAGTTACGCGAGACCACCCGCGGACCGAAACTGCGCTTTTTCGACCACCCCCTCCCAGCCTCCATCCCGCTGCGCTCGCTCACCAGCGCCGAGATTGACGGCATTTTTTTCGCGGGCCGCTGCATTTCCGCCACCCACGAAGCCCTCGCCTCCATCCGTGTCATGGGCACCTGCTTCGCCACCGGGCAGGCCGCCGGTCGTGCCGCCGCCGCACATGCCCGCGACCGATAGAATAGCTAACGCACCCAAAATTCATCATCCATCCGCCGAGAAACATCCCATTCTTGCAATGAAAACCCGAAATACCGCAGACTTTTTCCCACTCAAGTGACTGAGCTTACTCACATCCTGCCGGATCCCGCCCGCACTGCCGTGGTCCTCGGATCCTCCTTCCTCGGAGTCTATGCCCACGCGGGATTTCTCAGCGGCCTCGATTCCCATGGCTTCACTCCCGCCCGGATCGCAGGATCATCCGCGGGTGCCCTCGCCGGGGCCTTCCATGCCTGCGGCTTACGCGGCGAGGCACTGCGGTCCGCAGCTCTGGATCCCAAGCTCCGTCGTTCCTTCTTCGACCTCGGCTGCCTGTGGCGACTGCCCGGCGTGGCCACCTCATTCTGGTCCACCGGCATCTTTTCCGGAAAAAACGCCATCGCCTACCTGCGCGAACAATTTGGAGATCGCGATCTCAGCAGCCTCCCGCTCGACATCGCAGTCACCAACCTCACGTCTCATTCTTCTGAAATCCGCCGCCTCGGTCCCCTCGCCCAGACCGTCATGGCTTCCTGTGCCGTCCCCGCTTTATTTACCATTCAAGAATTCGGCGGCCAACGATACCTCGACGGCGGCGTCGCTGCTGAGCTCCCTTATGAACACTTCATCGACGACCCCGCCATCGACACCATCCTCATCCATCGCATCTGCCATCCCATAGGCAGCCAGCCCACCTTGAGATGGGAAACCGTCGCCAAGGTCATCAGTATGTCCCACCTCGCATCCACCAACGAGCTCAACCGTCTGAGAGGTAGGCTCGCCGCCGCTGAGGGCAAGCAGCTCATCGAAATCACCACCCTCACCCCCTTTCCCGGAATTTTCTCCAATCGCCTCGCCCCCGCCTGCTATGATCTGGGGCACCAATCCGGCCTCAACCTCTTCCCCTGATCTTGCAGCCCCATGGGAGTCAAACTACGCCGGAGAGCGACCTCTTCGAGGCCATCACACAGCTCCTCCCGCACACCGAAGACCATTTTCACACCCCATTCTCCCCATGAATCTCATCGCAGAAATCGCCCGCCGCCATCCGCCCACCGCCGTCGCCATCGTCAGCGGCGGCTGCTCCGTCACTTACGAGGAATTGTTCAAGAGCGCCGGTGCCATCGCTGCGGAAATCCGTGAAGCCGCTCGCCCACTCGGTCGCCTCCCGCGCATCGGCCTCAGTTGCCCTAACGGGATCGACTACATCGTCCTCTCCATGGGCATCCTCCTCGCTGATGCTTGCCTAGTCCCCCTCGCCGACGAACTCACCGCAGAAGAGCGCGCAGAAATCATCCGCGTCACCGCCCTCGACTTCACGCTCGAAAAGCACACCTCCGCAGACGGCCATCTGATCACCCGGATAGAAACCCCAGCCCCCGCCTTTTCCGAGGCTTCATTTCAAGCACTCAAACCCGCCTTCATCCGCTTTTCCTCCGGCACCACCGGCACCAGCAAGGGCGTGGTGCTTTCCCACGAAACCCTCCTCAAGCGCATCACCGCTGCCAATGAAGGGCTACAAATCGGTCCCACAGATCGCGTTTTGTGGATGCTGCCTCTCGCCCATCACTTCGCAGTCTCCATCGTCCTTTACCTCTATGCGGGAGCCCTCACCGTGCTCGAATCCTCACCTACGCGCGAAGACATCCTCGCCGCTGCCGAGGCCCATGAGGCCACCGTGATGTATGGCGCTCCCTTTCACTACGCCATGCTCGGCGCGGACCCCGGGAATTTCCGTTGGCCCTCACTCCGGCTCGCCGTTTCCACCGCCGCGGCCCTTTCCCAGAACACCGCCGCCGCCTTCCAAAAGCGTTTCGACCAACCCCTCGTCCAAGGCCTCGGCATCATTGAAGTCGGTCTTCCCGTGCTCAACATCCACGATGCCGCAGATCACCCCACCGCCATCGGCCGCGCCTTACCCGCCTATGAAGTCGCCATTCTTGACCCCGCCGGAAATCCCGTCGCCGATGGCCAGCCCGGCGAGTTCCACGTCCGAGGCCCCGGCCTACTCGACGCCTATCTCGTCCCATGGGACGCCGACCCGCTCCAAAACGGATACTTCGCCAGCGGCGACCTCGTCATCCGCCGCCCGGATGGATTACTCACGCTCATCGGGCGAAGCAAGTCCGTCATCAACGTCGCCGGAATGAAGGTTTTTCCCGAGGAAATCGAAGCCATCCTCAACCTCCACCCCAGCATTCAAGCCTGCCGCGTCATCGGCCAAGATCATCTCCACGCCGGCCAGATTCCCGTCGCTGAATTCATTCCCACAGACGCCGCCAATCCGCCGAAAGCCATCGACCTCCAGCGCCACTGCCGCCAGCATCTCTCCGCCTACAAAATACCGCTCCAATTCCAACTCGTCGCAGAACTGCCCCGCACCTCGTCAGGAAAAATCCGCCGCAGTTGACACAGTGACCCGCGCATCTTCGCCGCCAGCTGCCTTCACCGCATAGTATTCCGGCGGCTCGGTATCCCACACCAGATGCTTTGAGGTGAAATTGATCAATTTGCGTCCATAGCGGCTCCGCGTGCTCACTCCCGAGACCATGCGCGTGATGTTTGAACTCAGATGCTTCTCCATCATCGCCGGTAGCGCCCATTTTCCATAAGCCTCCTTGAGCTTACTGCCGCCCTCATACATCGAAAACATCCGCCCGTCGTAAAAATACTCAATCACCTCACTCCACGCGGCGT
The DNA here is from genome assembly GCA_031382045.1 of Akkermansiaceae bacterium. Taxonomy (GTDB): domain Bacteria; phylum Verrucomicrobiota; class Verrucomicrobiia; order Verrucomicrobiales; family Akkermansiaceae; genus Luteolibacter. The sequence continues at coordinate 12,084 of JANMYL010000085.1, forward strand.
GCCAATCGCGCATCTCCGCCTCGATCGCAGAAAACCCAGCCGCCAGCCTCCGCGCATTCCCCAACACCCGGGGCCCGTCCTTGAAAACCTTCTTGTCCAAGATTTCAGCCATGTGCATCGCCATGAAAAGCCCCGGCGAGAGCATCGGATCCACAAAACCGAAAGAATCGCCCACCGCGATCCAGCCCGGCCCGTGCGCACGCTCCGAAATTAGCTGATAATTGGTATAAGCCATCACCTCACTCACCCGCTTCCTACCTTCACCCGCCATTTGCAGAATCGGCTCAGAATCGATGATCCCCTCCAATCGCTCTTCCGGAGATTTACCATACCGTTCTGCGATCGAGCGATCCACCACCACGCCCACCGACACGCGGCCAGGCAGCGGGATTCGCCACGACCAACCGTGCTCCAGTATAGATAGCACCACCTGCCCATCCACAGAGCTTTCCGGATTGAAATCCTCGTAGTGTGCGAAATACGCCACGTCGTTGCGAGTCCCACGAGCCGCCTTGAGAGCCAGCGTTTTCGCAAACAAGCGGGCCCTCCCTGTGGAATCCACCAACAACCTCGGATGCACGCCATTCATGCCGGCTGCGGCCAAGCTCTCCTCCGTCAGTTGGATCTCACGATTCGCTCCACCCTTTTCCACTTTCGCCCGATACTGCACGAACTCCACGCCCAATTCCTCAGCCCGCATCCGCAGCACACGATCATACTCCGGGCGCGGGACATTATACGCATAGTTCGGAGTTTTCCCGAGCACTCCCTTCGGAAATAAAAAGTCCAACCGCTGCCCGCCGCGATGCATGAAAGCCACCCCAGGCTTGAATTGGGAAATCTCCGCCACCCGCTCCTCAATCCCCAGCCGCCGCATCAAATCCACCACCGTCGGTAAAAGAGACTCACCCACCAACAGCTCCGGCCGCTTGTCATCATCGAAAATCAATACCCGGAAACCCCGCTGCCGCAGCAGCGCACCCAAGGTGC
>JANMYL010000098.1:0-7099 GCA_031382045.1 Akkermansiaceae bacterium
GTTTGGAGTTTGTTGCGAGAGGCGTTGGGGCCTTTTTCCTCAATGACGCGACCGCTGTCGATCGAGTCTTGGACAGAGCCGACGACGAGGGAGGCACGGATGAGTTCCACGAATTCATCGCGGTAAGTCATGGTTTCATGGAAATTGTGGCCGGTGTCGATGTGGACGAGTGGGAAGGGCATGCGGGCGGGCCAGAAGGCTTTGCGGGCGAGCCAAGCCATGACAATGGAGTCCTTACCGCCGGAGAAGAGCAGGGCTGGGTTCTCGAATTGCGCCGCAGTTTCACGAAGGATGAAGATGGCTTCGGCTTCGAGTTGGTCGAGCTGGCTGAGATGGTAGTTGGGCATGATGGGGTAAATGCTGAAAAACTGGGATGCTGAAATGGAGAGTCTGAAAGTGGCCTGCGAACGGATTAGGGGGATGGTGCCCGGAGGTCAAGAAATAATTATTAAGTTGAGTTGTTTTGTAATGTATCTTATGAGTGTCTCACAAATTTGAATGATGGAACAAAAAAACGCTGAAGCTTGAGGACTTCAGCGTTTTTCAAAGGATCCGGCAAACCGGATTCATCAGAGCGGGCGGTGGACGGCGATTTTTTTGCGGATGGCTTCGAGGAGTTCGAAGGCGGCGTCTTCGATGGTGGTGGTCTCGGTGTCGAGGACGAGGTCCGGGTTTTGCGGGGGCTCGAAGGAGCCGTCTTTGCCGGTAAAATGGGCGATTTCGCCACGGGCGGCTTTTGCGTAAAGGCCTTTGACGTCGCGTTGTTCGCAGGCTTCATAGCTGGCCTGAATGTAAACTTCGAAGAGGTCGTCGCCGAGCAGGCCGCGGGCGATGTCGCGGAGTTCGCCGCGTGGGGTGATGGCTGAGACAAAGGTGATGATGCCTTGGGAGACGAAGACTTTGGCGACTTCTGAAATGCGGCGGATGTTTTCGAGTCGGTCTTGGTCGGTGAAGCCGAGGTTGGAATTGAGGCCGGTGCGGAGGTTATCGCCGTCGAGGATGGTCGTGAAGCGGCCTTGTTGGTGGAGGACGCGCTCGGCGGCGTTGGCGATGGTGGATTTCCCCGAGCCGGAGAGGCCGCATAGCCAGACGACGATGCCGCGCTGGCCGAGTAGGTTTTCCTTGTCGTGGCGGTGGAGGAAGCGGTGGAACTCGGGATGAATGTTCATGGCGAAAAGCGATTGAGTTGAATATCCGAGAAGCAACGGAAGTGTTTCGCGTTGGCGGTGAAAAGTGGCAGACCTTGGAGAGATGCGGTCGCGGCGATTAAGGCATCGGGTAAACCAACACCGTGGCTGAGATGCTTCTCCTCTAAATAGAGATCCGCCCGATTCCCAATTTCTTGACTCAGTGGGATCACTTGAAAATTTCCTGCTACCAAGAACCGCTTGAGGAGGGTGATTTCTTTCTTATCGCGGCACCCGCAAATTAATTCCATACGTGTGACCTGAGAAATTAGACGCAGCGTAAGCGCGTCGATTGCTCTGATCGCCTTTGGATGGCTACGCAAGCACCAAACCAGAACATCAGTGTTAATTAACATGATCGTGGCTTCCGTAATCTGTCGATCATTTCCTCGACGGGTTCTAGATCGTGTTTCCACATTCCAACGGCGGCAAGTGTAGAAATAGAGGGCTGCGGTAGCGAGCCGTTCTGATTCATCGATACGATTTTCCCTTTCTCTATTCCGCGATGAGTGAGGACGATTTCCTCGCGAGCCTCCAAAGCGCGGAAAACTTCTTTGGTGCGGTAACGAAGATCCATGACGCTTGCTTTCATATAAACTGTCTAATCTAAAATGACTGGTCTGTAAAGCGGGGATATTCTCAGTCCCCTTTACCGATGATAAATGCATTGAAGCCGTGAGCTTTCAATGCGGCTGCGGAAAGCACTGCGCGGCCGTCGAAAACAAAAGCGGGCTTGAGCATGAGGTCGTAGATGCGTGGAAGGTCGAGCGTGCGGAATTCATCCCACTCGGTGAGGGTGGCGAGGGCGTGTGCGCCGGTGGCGGCGGTGTAGGGATCGGGAGCGATCTCGATGTTGAAGTCGATGATGTCCTGCGGGACGCCGACTTCGAGGAGATCCCGATGGATCGTTTCTGTGCTCACTTGCGGATCGTAAATGACGACGTGGGCGTTTTCCGCGACGAGGTCGCGGACGATATTGATGGCGGCGGATTCACGGGTGTCGTTGGTGTCCTTTTTGAAGGCGAATCCCAGAATGGCGATGCGCTTGCCGTTGACTGTATTAAACAGGGTTCGGACAATTTTTTCGACAAAGCGGGATTTCTGCCAGTCGTTCATGGTGACGACGGAGCGCCAATAAGCGGCGGCCTCCGGGAGGTTGAAGGATTCGCAGAGATAGACGAGATTGAGGATGTCTTTTTGAAAACAGGAGCCGCCGAAGCCTACCGAAGATTTGAGAAATTTCGAGCCAATGCGTGAGTCGCTGCCGATGGCTCGTGCGACCTCATCGACATCTGCACCGGTGGCCTCACAGAGAGCGGAGATCGAGTTGATGGAGGAAATGCGCTGGGCTAGGAAGGCGTTTGCAACGAGCTTGGAGAGCTCGGAGGACCAGAGATTGGTGGTGATGATTCTCTCGCGAGGGACCCAGTTGGCATAGACGGAGACGAGTGCTTCGAGAGCGGCTTGGCCCTCGGGGGTGCTTTCCCCGCCTATGAGGATGCGGTCGGGGTTTTCCATGTCGGCTACGGCGGTGCCTTCGGCGAGGAATTCTGGATTTGAGAGGACTTGGAACGTCGCGTCGGTGATGCAGTTGGAGGCAAGGATCGACTGGATGGCGGTGGCCGTCTTAACCGGGATGGTGGATTTCTCGACGATGATTTTGTTACCTTCCGAAACTTCGGCGATGAGGCGCGCAGCGGACTCGATGTAGCGCAGATCTGCGGCGCGACCTGCGCCGATGCCGTAGGATTTCGTGGGGGTGCCGACACAGACGAAGATCAGATCCGCCGCAATGATGGCGGGCTTGATGTCGGTGGTGAAGTGAAGGTTTCTGCCGCGTGCGGATTCGACAACTTCTTGGAGGCCAGGCTCATACACGGGAAGTGTGTCTGAGTTCCAGGCATCGATGCGGTGCTGGTTAAAATCGCAGACGGTGACTTGGATGTGAGGGCACTTGGCGGCAATCATGGCCATGGTGGGGCCGCCGACGTAGCCGGCGCCGAGACAGCAGATGGATCTGATAGGCATAAAAAGTTACGAGTTTTGAGTTTTCAGGAAAATGTGTTCGCGCAGGAAATGGTAGATAAAGAGAGAGTTGTAAACAAAGTAGCGTTTGAATAGGCGGCGCGGCTCCATGGCAAGGCGGTAGGCCCACTCGAGTCCGAGGCGCTGGAGGAGGGGAGGGGACTGACTGATCTCCCCGGCGTGGAAGGCGAAGGCAGCACCGATGCCGAAATAGACGCCTGGCGGGAGGCGGTGTTTGTTGTGGGCGATCCAGTGCTCTTGCTTCGGGCAACCGAGGCCTACCCAAACGAGGTTGGCTCCGGAGGTGCGGATTTTCTCCGCGATGAGTTCAAACTCGTTTTCCGGCCATGTGCCGAAAGGCGGCGAGTGGGTGGCGGCGATGGCAACGTCTGGAAAATCTGCGGCAAATTTTTGGGTGAGGCTGTCGAGTGTGCTTTGTTTGCCGCCGAGGAGGAAATGTTTGAATTCTGGGAGGCCGCGAGTCGCGTTAAGCGTTTCGAGCATCAAGGTGGGACCGTAAACGCGCTCGGTGAGTTTCTCGGGTGCAGCGAGCTGAGAGTTGAGCGCCCAGACGAGTGGCATGCCATCGGGGCAGATGAGGTCGAAGCGGCGCATGGTATGGCGGAAATTCTCATCACTGCGGGCAAGCGCGGCGACGTGGGTGTTTGCGGCTTCCACGGCATAGGCGCAGTCGTTTCTGCGGGCGCGCTGTAGTATCCATTCCACGGCACCAGCGTAGTGGGTGGCCGCGACGGGGAGGCCAATGATGGAGATGGTTTTCAAAGGATGTGGTGAGGCGATCAGACGCGGCAGAATGGCTCGACGGCGCGGAGTTCTGGGGTGGTGGCGATGGCAGCGTCGCGGAGGGCGGGCTCGTCAAACAGATAGAGTGCGTAGCCACCGTAGCCGCCGCCGCAGTATTTGCGGGCGATAGCGCCGGGGATTTCTTGCAGCGGGTCCATGCCCTCCGCCAGCTGGGTTGCGTAATAGATATGCACGCCTTCTGCAAGGTGCTGGATGTCGGCTTGAAGGGCACCTTCGCGCGCGATCCGGGCGCTTTGAGCGATGCGGTCGTAGTCACGGGGGTGGTTGACGACGCCCGGGGTGTCGTGCGGGCTACCGGTCCAGTAAATTGCCATGCGGCCAGTGAGGAAATCGCCGTTTTGTTTGAAGTCGAGCACGGGTTTTTGGCCGGAGCGCCAGACGCAAAGGCCGGTCTCTCGGATGACGGCGGGATCCTGCCATCCGACGCCGAGGTCGATTTCTGAGTCCACGCCGTCGCGACCGTTGAGCAGGGCCCAGGCACCGCTGCCGCCGAGGCCAGCTTGCTTTTCGTAAGGCCACTCACGCAGGGAGACGAGCGGGGAAATCGCGCAGTTTACCACGAACTCGCCAAGGCGTGAAAAGCGCGGGACGTCGAGCCAGCCGCCGGCGAAATCGACGCGCAAGGGCGCTTCGGTAGGGGCTTGGACCCAGCGGACGATGGAGCTGGTGGAGACGGGTTCAAAGCGCGGGGGAGTCTTGGCGAGAACCGTGTATTCAGCGCCGACTGCGGCGCAGAGCACGCGCTTTACTTCCCCGTATTTGTCGTCCTCGGTGACGATCAGGAAGTCCGGGCGGATGCGGAGGAAGTCTTCCTCGAAGTCGAGACCTTCCTCATGACCTTGGGTGACGATGACTTCGTCGATCATCCGCAAACCTTGGAGCAGGGCGCGTTTGTGGTCGTCTGGGATGGAGGGCTTGCGGCGTTTGTGGTGCCACAGCACTTCGGCGGAGGCGAATGAGACGATGAGATAGTCGCCCAGCGCTCGGGCCTCTTCGAAGAACTGGAGGTGGCCGGCATGAAGGATGTCATAGCAGCCGGAAACGAAGACTTTTTTCATGATGGGAAGGTGTGATCAATAATGATAGCGGGCTTGGGCGAAGAAGAGGCGGTCGTCTTTCACCCGATAGACCAAGCGATGTTCTTGGGTGATGCGCCGGGACCAAACGCCGGGGCCGAGATGGCGGAGAGGCTCGGGTTTGCCGGTGCCCCCGAAGGGATCGCGGCGGATGGATTCAACGAGTTCGAGTATTCGAAGAGCGATTTTCCGATCCGTGGAGACCCAGTGTGCCAGATCTTCCAAGAAGTCGCGGTCGAAGATCAGGCATCTTGATTCCGGATTCATCGCTGACTCGATTTTTCGGCGAGGGCTGCGAGCGAGAGTTCCAGTCCTTCGCCTTGTTCGAGTCGGTTTAAGGCGGCGAGGAGTCTGCGGGCATTGGCGGGAGAGCGGAGAAGGTGGGCGGTTTCCATGAGTCCTTCCCACTCGCTGGCGGGCACCAGTACGACCGATTCGTGGCCGCGCCGGTCGATGAGCACTGGCTCGCGGGTGGAGACCGTTTCGTCCCAGACGCTGGCGAGGCGATCGCGCGCTTCGGTGTAGGAAATCGTGGTCATGGCTGAATCAATCGCTGGACAGGCTTTCTGTCCATGAAAATGAGCGGACTTTATTCCTTGGAAACGGAAATGTGGTGGCCGTGGGACTTGAGCAGCGAGTGGCGGCGGGCGATGTCGAGATCGTATGCGACCATCTCGGCGCACATTTCCTCGACGGTGATTTCGGGGACCCAGCCGAGTTTTTCCTTCGCCTTGGCGGGATCGCCGAGGAGGGTTTCCACTTCAGCGGGGCGGTAGTATCGGGGATCGACGCGGACGATGATGTCACCCACGGACACGGATGGGGCGAGGTCCTTATTTACTGCGGTGACGGTGGCGATTTCTTGTTCGCCCTCGCCGGAGAAAGCGAGCTCGATCCCGGCCTCGCGGGCGGACATGCGGACGAATTCGCGGACGGAAATTTGCTTGCCGGTGGCGATGACAAAATCGTCCGCAGCTTCTTGCTGGAGCATCATCCACTGCATGCGGACATAGTCCTTGGCATGGCCCCAGTCGCGGAGGGAGTCGATGTTACCGAGGAACAGGCAGGCTTCGAGACCTTGGGCGATGTTAGCGATGGCGCGGGTGATCTTGCGGGTAACGAAGGTCTCGCCGCGGCGCGGGGACTCGTGGTTGAAGAGGATGCCGTTGCACGCATACATACCGTAGGCTTCGCGGTAATTCACAGTGATCCAGTAGGCATACATTTTGGCGACGGCGTAGGGCGAGCGCGGGTGGAAAGGGGTGGTTTCCTTCTGCGGAGTTTCCTGGACGAGACCGTAGAGCTCGGAGGTGGAGGCTTGATAGAAGCGGGTTTTCTTTTCGAGGCCCAGGAAGCGAATCGCCTCCAACAGGCGCAGTGTGCCGATGGCATCGACGTCGGCGGTGTATTCCGGGGCTTCGAAGGAGACGGCGACGTGGGATTGCGCGCCGAGGTTATAAACTTCGTCTGGCTGGACTTCACTGATGATGCGGGTGAGGTTCGAAGCGTCCGCAAGATCCCCGTAATGCAGGCGGAAGCGGGAGTTCTCGACGTGCGGGTCCTCGTAAATGTGGTCGATCCGCTGGGTGTTGAAGAGCGAGGCACGGCGCTTGATGCCGTGGACTTCGTAGCCTTTTTCGAGCAGGAATTCCGCGAGGTAGGATCCGTCTTGTCCGGTGATGCCGGTGATGAGTGCTTTTTTCATAAAAGGTGTGAGTGATTTTTCAAAGACGCGCAGCGCCAGTGGCGAGGGTGGCGAGGAAATCCTGGTAGGCGGCGGCGAGGCCTTCGGCCAAGGGGACTTGGGGCTGCCAGCCGGTGGCTTGGATTTTTGAAATATCGAGTAGCTTGCGCGGGGTGCCGTCTGGTTTGCTGGGTTCGGTGAGGATTTGCCCGCTGAAGCCAGTGGTTTTAGCGACCAGAGTGGCGAGTTCGAGGATGGTCACGTCATCGCCCACACCGACGTTCACCCAGTCCGGCGGCGAG
>JANMYL010000119.1:0-7760 GCA_031382045.1 Akkermansiaceae bacterium
GGAGCTGCCACAGGCGCGAGCAAAGCTTCGCGCACTCCGGAGTGCGTCACGCTCTGCTGTCGCCGTGGGAGATTGAGCTCTGCTCCATGTGGCGCGGAGCTCTTCCTCTTCGCGGTGCACGATGTGGGAAGACGCTCCGCACCGCATCCGGCAGAGCCGGAGTTACCACAGGCGCGAGCAGAGCTTCGCGCACTCCGGAGTGCTGGCTACTTCGAGCAGTGTTGAGGAATTACCTCGCCGCTTGACCGATTCCCCGCCCGGAATCCATGCTCACATCCATGCGAATCCTCACCGGTCTCCAACCCAGCGGAAAACTTCATGTCGGTAATTTCTTCGGCGCGATGGAGCCTGCCGTCCGTCTTCAAAACGAGGGCGAGGCGTTTTATTTTATCGCCGACTATCATGCGATGACGTCCTCCCAGAACCCCGCAGCGCTGCGAGAAAATGTGCGTGAACTCGCGGTGGATTTCCTCGCCTGTGGGCTCGACCCAGCGCGTGCTGTGTTTTTCCGCCAGAGCGCGGTGCCGGAAGTCAACGAACTCGCATGGTTGCTCTCGACCGTTTGCCCGATGAGCCTGCTGGCCAAGTGCCATTCTTTTAAAGATAAGACCGCGCAGGGCATCGCTGCGAATCACGCGCTGTTCGCCTACCCGGTGCTGATGGCGGCGGATATTTTGCTTTATGACTCCAACAAAGTTCCCGTCGGAAAGGACCAGAAGCAGCACCTCGAAGTCACTCGCGATCTAGCTGGCAAGTTCAACGAAACCTACGGCGAGGGCACTGTCGTCCTGCCAGACCCGATCATTCGCGAGGACACTGCAGTGGTGCTCGGCTTGGACGGGCGTAAGATGAGTAAGAGTTATCACAACACGCTGCCGATCTTCGGCGAGGAGAAGTCGGTGAAGAAGGGGGTCATGAAAATCACCACCGACTCGACTCCGGTGGAAGCGCCGAAGCCCACGGAAGGCTCGACGATTCTTGCGCTCTACAAGCTTTTCGCGAGTCCGGCCGACTATGCGGCGATGGTTGCCGACCACGAAAACGGCGGCGTCGGTTACGGTGATTTGAAGAAGCGGCTGGCAGATGCTTACTGGGATTTTTTCGCCCCAATGCGGGTCCTTAGGGCAGAAATCGAAGCGGATCCCGGCTACGTCGATCAAGTGCTCGCCGCTGGAGCGCTGCGTGCGCGTGAAGAAGCCGCAAAGGTGCTCGACCGCGTGCGCCGGGCAGTCGGGCTCATGTAAAATTTTAAATCGCTAGCAAGGGGTGGGCAATGAGCGCTTGCGTTCACCGCTGTGGTCGCGGAAGGTCCGCGCGTCGTGCCTGTTGAGCGTCGCAAGCCATTCTGGCTCATTCCTAACTTGTTGAGCTTGGATGCTCCGCTCGTCGCCATCGCTTGGCTCTACATGTTCGCAAAAACTTGGCGGGTCGAGTATCTGCCATGGGGAGCCTATGTCTCGCTGGGTTTGATGGTTTGGCTAATCTACGTGATGGATCGCTTGTTAGACGCGTCAATCCGGGGCGGCTCATCGGAGAAACTTGAAGCGCGTCATGACTTTCATCGCAGGCACCGTCGGTGCTTCGGTGTGTTGGCAGTGATTGCCGGAGTCGTGGCGTCAGTGCTGGTGATCACGGCGATGCCCGTCACGGTTTATAGCTATGCCATCGTTGCGGCGATCATGGTGGCTGGATTTTTCATCTTATCGGTTTTTTCCACGAGCGGGCCGAACGACTTCCCCCACGCGAAGAACATCGTGGCGGGGATTTGCTTTGCTTACGGAACTGCGATGCTAGCCCATGCCTACACCGGATTTAACAGGCAGGAGCTGCTCAAATCTCCCGAGCTTGTTTGCTTTGCAGTTCTGTGCATTCTCAATATTTCCGCCATCGACTTGTGGGAACACGCTAACCGCTCGTCCGATCCTGAGATTAAGGCCTCTGATGAGTTGTCGCTGACGCTGCCTTTAACTCTGCTCGGTGCGGCCTCACTGGTATTTGCTTTGCGGGATCCAGATGTTATCACTAGGCCATTTTTCTACGCGATTCTGACTGGGGCTGCGTTGCATCAAATCCTCAACCGGGTGCGCTCGCGGTTCTCTATGGATGCCCTGCGAGTGCTGGCAGACGTCGCTCTACTTGTGCCTTTCATTGTATTTCTCGCGGCGTTCAAGTCGTGATCGGAGCTTGCGGTTTGGGGAGGGCGTTCTAGTTTTTCTGCTCCGATAGCACTCTCCGAGAGCAAAACCGAAGCTTTTCGGTGGATGCTGAAATGGTAAATCATATCGTCTAACTTTTAAAATCATGCGGCTCATTTTTATTGCCACTGGTGAGATCGCGCTGCCGGCGTTCCGCCATTTGTTGAAGTATGGGCCGCGGCCCGTCGCGCTGGTCACGCAGCCGGACAAGCCGACTGGCCGCCATCAGATGCTCACTCCGCCCGCTATCAAAATGGAAGCATTGGCAGCGGGAATTCCAGTATTTCAGCCGGAGAAAATAGGGGATATCACCGCGGAACTCGCCGGCCTAGAGCCTGAGATTCTCGTTGTCATGGCCTACGGTCAAATCCTTCGAGCTGATATTCTCAACCTCGCTAGCAAGGCCATTATCAATCTTCACGCCTCGCTGCTTCCCAAGTATCGTGGCGCTGCATGCATTCAAGCCGCCATCGATGCAGGGGACTGTGAAACTGGCATCACTGCGATGCACGTCGTCCGCGAGCTGGATGCTGGGGACGTCATTTTGTCCAAGTCTATTCCCATCGCATCTGAAGAAACTGGCGGGAGCCTTCACGACCGTCTGGCAGAACTCGCACCAGCGGTATTGGCAGAAACTTTAGAGAAGTTCGCCAGCGGCACCGTGTCTCGTGTTCCGCAGGACGCTGCTGCTTCCAGTTATATTTCCAAGCTTGAGCGCGACGACGGCCGCCTCGACTGGACGCAGGAAGCCACCTTCATAGAGCGCCGCATACGTGCCTACGATCCGTGGCCGGGCACTTTCACCCTTGCCACCGAAGATGGCCGCACCAAGCGATTGAAAATCTTCCCGCCTGTCAGTGTCTTGGCTCAGCGTCTATCACCCGGTGAAATCTCAATCACCGAGGGGCGGCTGGTCGTCGGCTGTGGCACGGGAGCTCTTTGCTTGGAAACTGTCCAGCCGGATGGCAGTCGGAAAATGTCTGCCGCAGATTACCTACGCGGCCGCAAGCCTACGGCGTTTGAGTGATCGTTCACGGATGATTGTTAGCATCGTCGTTGCTGGTGATTCTGGCGGCTTGTCCGGTTATCCCGAGACCGGGGATCACGCGGCGCACGAGCTTAGTTAGGCCTGACTCCGCAGCATAGACTTCCGTCTCGGCTTGGCGGAGCGCGTTCTCCCATGCGGGTGCGAAGCCGGGAGCTTGCTCGCGCATGGTGCGGATTGCGATTTCTTGGATGTGTAAAAGCCGTTGCTCGGCGCGGCCGGGTTTCTGTTGGAGGGCGGCGTTGTTCACCCTTAGGGTTTCATTTTGTTTGCGCAGTGAGTCGAGCTCGGCTTGCAACGAATCATTGCCGCTGGCGGTGATTTTGAGCTGAGTGTTGAGGTGGCCTTGGAGGTTTTTTAGTTCGCCTTCCACCCGCTTGAGATCGCGGGCGACGTTGCGGCGGGCGCTAAAGCCAGCTTTCCAAACAAAGGCGGCGACAAGCAATCCGAGCAGTAAGCCCCAAGTGAAATGATGATTGAGGGCTTCAGTTAGGTGGTTCATAGTGATTAAAATTGAAGGATTTATTTAGCTTTTCCAGTGGCAGGCAGGCTGTCTTTCAGCGCCGCTAGCACGTCGGCGGTTAGGTCGGGTGCATTTTTATTGAAAAGCACGAACGGCACGCCGGTGTTGGTGACGCCCGAGCTGTCGAAAACTAAGTCATAACCTCGCTCCTTCGAGACTTGGACGGATACTTTAGCGATCCGTTCGAGCGAGGCGCTCATCCCATCGACCATCTTGCGGTTGATTAATTTTTCCTGCTCGGTCTTAAAATTTTCAAATTCCTGTTGAATCGTTTGCGCCTCTTCGCGCTTGATTTCGTAACTCCGGGCAAGTTTACGGTTAGTTGCCTCGTCGAGTGGCTTGGTCTTGTCAGAGAGCTGGGCTTGGAGCGCTTGGAGCTCGTTGATGATCTTGCGGAGTTGTTCGGCGCGCTGGTTTTTCATGATCGCGTCGTATTCGTTTTTGATCTGCTGTTGGAGAACGATCGTGGAGGGCAGTGTGCTGTAGAGATCTTTAACCCGGACCAGTGCAAATCTCTGAGCGGCAGTCGCCGTTAGGACGGTGGCTAAAAGTATTAGCGGAATGGCTCTGAAGGGATTCATGCGCGCGATGACGATGAAATGCGGGCGTGGGGATGTCGATAGTAGATCGTCGCGGACTCTGTGAACTGCCGCTTGCAAGAATCCGCCTATGAGCTTCATTCTCTGCAGCGGCGCTTTGATCGCCTTTGTTCGCTCACCCATTCAAAAAAATGCCTAAAGTCCGCCTTGCAGGAACCGTCCACGGAGAAAAAGACCCTAACCGCGAAGCCCGCGCGCGCCTTCTCTATTGCCTTTTTAGTAAGGGCTGGGATATTTATAATTCTAACGGAGACCAGCGGATTTCTCTCTCTAATATTCAGCGGAAAATCATCGAGTCCGACGCCTTCGTATTCACTCCCGGAGCCACGCTTGAGGACTTGTTCAAAGCTGTTTCTGTCTTCGTAGGATACCAGACACTGGATGTAAATCTTTCCGGTAAACCGACGGTGTTGCTCAATTCCGACGGCTCTTGGGATCGTTTGTTTGCCTTGCTCACTCACTTGAACAGCCTCGGCACAGTGAAGCAAAACCACACCGACTACTTGCTCCTGGCGGAGTCGCCAGATGAGGTTCTCCAACTGCTCGAAAGTAGCCGCCGTGAAGGGCTTCCTAGCGTGGACCGTGAGAAAATCGTTAGTAGCACCATGGACTCATTCGAAACTCCGCTGCCTGTGGATCACGAGGGCAGCGTCTGTGTTTTTTGCTCCGCTTCCATCGAGGATCCAGCTTATCTGAGTGATGGCTATGAATTCGGAAAACAGCTCGCGCAAAGTCGTCTCGGCTGCGTTTCCGGTGCGGGGAATTCCGGGATCATGGGCGAAGTCGTCCGGGGCTCGGTGGACGCCGGTGGCTGGACCGGGGGCTCGAATGTCCCGCACATCATCGAGCTTGAAGGCCTCCCGAGCGGGCTTTCCAGCTTCTGGCTCATGCCGGACATTTACACTCGCATGCAGGTCATGATCCGCAATTCCGATGCGTTTGTTATTTTTCCCGGCGGCTCAGGAACTGTCCAGGAAATGCTTGCGCTCATGATTTTTAAACAGCACGGCCATCCGTCGATGATCGGAAAACCTGTCATCATTTTTAATCGTAAGGACGCGCGGGGGAAATCCTTCTGGACCCCGCTCATCGAAATGCTCGGCACTTGGTGCTACGACGGCGAATTCATCGTGGTCGATGAATTGCACGAGTTGATTCCAACCGTGCAAAGTCTCATCACGCCATCCAAGATCGCTATCGCAGATGCCCGGTAATCCGCCAACCGGCTTTGCAAGAATGACTGCTTAGAGGCTTCTTTCTCGGATCTCGGTGGTGATCTTGGCAGTGAATTCTTCAAGCGTCATGGTGGCTAGCTCCTCGTGGTCGCGGTGGCGGATGGAGACGGTGCCGTCTTCCACTTCCTTCGCGCCTAGCACGAGCATGTAAGGCACGCGGTCGAGGCGGGCTGTGCGGATTTTCGCACCGACTTTTTCGTTGGTCCGGTCCACGGAGACGCGCACGCCTAGGTCGGCGAGCTTAGCGGCGGTGGCTTCTGCAGCTTCCAGAGTTTTCTCGGAAATGGGAATGACGCGGACTTGCTCGGGAGAGAGCCAGGCTGGGAACTTTCCTTCGAAATGCTCGATGAGCAGGCCGGTGAAACGCTCCAATGAGCCGAACGGCGCGCGGTGGATCATCACCGGGACATGCGGTTGATTGTCTGCGCCTACGTAAGTCAGGCCGAAACGGACGGGTAGATTGTAGTCCACTTGCACGGTGCCGAGCTGCCAGTCGCGGCCGATGACGTCCTTGACGACGAAGTCGATCTTGGGTCCGTAGAATGCGGCCTCGCCGATTTCTTCGGTGTATTCCACGCCGAGCGTTTGCACGGCCTCGCGGAGGGCGGCTTCGGCTTTATCCCAATTTTCGGCAGAGCCGACGTATTTGTCGGACTCGGGGTCGCGGAGAGAAAGGCGCACGCGGTATTCGTGCATGCCTAGGGTGTTGAGGACTTTTTTTACAAGGTCGAGGCAGCCGGTGACTTCGGCAGCGACTTGATCTGGGGTGCAGAACAGGTGGGCGTCGTCTTGAGTGAAGCCGCGGACGCGCGTCATGCCGCCGAGTTCGCCGGATTGTTCCCAACGATAAACGGTGCCGAACTCCGCCAAGCGCACGGGCAGATCGCGGTAGGAGTGGTGGTCGCTCGCGTAAATTTTGATGTGGTGCGGGCAGTTCATCGGCTTGAGCAGATAGCCTTCGTAAGTGCCATCTGACAGACCGTTAATGAGCGTGGCGCAGGTCGCGTCCTCGTCGGCGAGTTTTTCCAACACGTCGCGCTCGGCGATGGCGGGATACTGACTCTCTTGATAATAAGGGAAATGGCCGGAAGTACGATAGAGGTCGAGTTTGCCGATGTGCGGGGTAAAGACTTGGGAATAGCCCTGTTTATCGAGCTCTTGGGTGATGAATTCTTGGAGTGAGCGGCGGACGAGCGCGCCCTTGGGTTTCCAGAGGATGAGGCCTTGGCCGACCATTTCATCGATGTGGAATAAGCCCAATTCCTTGCCGAGGCGCCGGTGATCCCGCTTCTTTGCTTCCTCAAGGCGGGTGAGGTGTTCAAGCAGTTCGGTGGAGTTCTTGAAACAGGTGCCGTAAATCCGTTGCAGCGACTGGCGGTCCTTGTCGCCCTTATAATATGAGCTGGCGACGCTCATCACCTTGAATGCTTTGCAATTCCCCGTGCGGCCTACGTGTGGGCCGGCGCAGAGATCCCAGAAATCGCCGTTTTTGAAGATCGAGATTTCCTCATCTGCCGGGATGTCGTTGAGGAGATCGACCTTGAAAATGCTCTCAATTTCGCGGTCGGCGACTGCGCCCAAGCGACCGGCTTTGGCGAGTTCCAGTGCCTCGGCGCGGGAGACCGTGATGCGCTCGAAGGAGTCGTTGTCCTTCACCACTTTTTTCATTTCCTCTTCGATCCGCGGGAAATCCTCCGGCGAGATCCGGTGCTTGAGATCCATGTCGTAGTAAAATCCATTCTCCACTGGCGGACCGGCGGCGAGTTGGACATCTGGCCAAATCCGGCAAATCGCTGTAGCAAGGACGTGGGCACACGAGTGGCGGAGCCGCTCGATGTCGGACATTTGGTGGCGTTCTTCGAGAGTCTTGCGTTCGGTGGACATGAGTGGGAGAGGTTTTTTGTTAAAAGTTATTTGTTAAAAGGGAATGCGTCGCGTGGCGGTGGAGAAGCTGGGATGTGGATCGCAAGTGGTTTCTTCACTTTTAACCTATAACTTCTAACTTCATTTCTTCACCGATCCATCAGCGCGAATTTGAGTTCTGCTTCGGAGACGACCTCGCCATTGACGAGGCAGCGGGCGCGGGTCTGGCCGATGGAGCCGCGCATTTTGACGATTTCCGTCTCGATGAAAAGCGTGTCGCCGGGGAAAACCGGACGCCGC
>JANMYL010000171.1:0-3178 GCA_031382045.1 Akkermansiaceae bacterium
GCGCTTTGCCTATGAGCAGCTGGACAGCGCGGCATTTGACGGTTGTCTGCTCGCGGTGGATGAATTTCACCACGTTTCGGGCAGTGAGGATAGCCGCTTGGGCGAGCTGGTGCGCGGCATCATGAGCGGCAGCACGGCGCATCTGGTAGCGATGACGGGCAGCTATTTCCGCGGGGATAGCCAACCGGTTTTACTGCCGGAGGATGAGGCGAAATTCACGGGCGTAACCTACAACTACTACCAGCAACTCAATGGCTACGAGCACCTGAAGTCGCTCGGCATCGGCTACCATTTTTACCAAGGCCGCTACCTCACCGCGATCGCTGAGGTGCTAGACACCGACAAGAAAACCATCCTGCACATCCCGCACGTCCGCGCCGGGGAATCCACCAAGGACAAACATGGTGAAGTGGATGCCATTATTGATCTCATCGGCACGGTGGAATTCACCGATACGGTGACGGGCGTGCTGCATGTGAAGCGCAAAACGGACGGCAAAATTATCAAAGTCGCCGATCTCGTGGATGACGATGCCATCCGCCGCGACCGTGTGGTGGGCACCCTGCGGAAGATGGAAAAGCCTGAGGACATGGACCTCATCATCGCGCTCGGCATGGCGAAGGAAGGCTTCGACTGGAAATTCTGTGAGCACGCGCTGACCGTCGGCTACCGCGGCTCGCTCACAGAAGTCATCCAGATCATCGGCCGCTGCACCCGTGACAGTGTGGGGAAAAAACACGCGCAGTTTACCAATCTCATCGCCCAGCCGGATGCCACGGACACCAACGTGGCGATCTCCGTGAACAACATGCTCAAGGCGATCACCTGCTCGCTGCTGATGGAGCAAGTGCTGGCACCGCTCATCAAATTCAAGCCGAAGCAGGACGACGAAGACACGCCGCCCGGTGAAATCCGCGTGAAGGGACTCAAAGGTGCCACGACTGAGCGAGTCAGGAAAATTCTCGAGCAAGACATCAACGACCTCAAAGCCGCCATCCTCAGCGATGACGCGGTGACCAAGGCCATCGCCGGAATCGTCGATCCAGAGGTGCTCAACAAGGTGCTCATCCCGAAAGTCATCGCGACTAAATACCCACAGCTCACGGCCGATGAAAAAGAACAAGTGCGCCAGCATGTCGTGGCGGACTCGGTGCTGCGTGGCGGGGAGATCGAAATCGTGGGCGACCAGCGTTTCATCCGTATGGCCGGGCAGTTTATCAACATCGACGATCTAAGCATCGACCTCATTGATGCCATCAATCCCTTCCAGCGCGCCTACGAAATCCTCTCGAAAAACGTCAATGCGCCGACCTTGAAAGTGATCCAAGACTGCATCGCCGCCACCCGCATCCAGATGAGTGATGAAGAAGCGATTCTGCTTTTCCCGAAGGTAAAGGCATTCGTTCAGGAAAAAGGCCATCCGCCCAACATCGCAGCGGCCGATCCACTGGAACAGCGCATGGCGCAAGCCCTCATCTTCATCCAGAAACTCCGTCAGCAACGCGGGAAATGAGCGACGAAGAACTCGACCAGTTGATCGCCGCCGATGATTTCGGTCTGACCACGCCGCGGCCCAAACACACGCCGCAAACGACTGAAGAAGCACGGCTGCAGTCGGGCTTCCACGAACTCGTTCATTTCGTGGAAGCCATGGGAGTCGCGCCGGTCGAACTCGGGACCGGAATGAATGAGCGGATGCTTTTTAAACGGTTGATCGCGATCCAACAGAATTCCGTGCTCTGCGAACAACTGCAGCCATTTGACGATTACGGCCTGCTGTGCGGAGAGGTGAGCGGGACGACGATCGATGACATTCTCGATGATGCGTTTTTCGACAGCCTTGACAATGGGACGCCTGATATTTTCACCCTCAAACACATCCCGCTCCCGAAAGAAATCGAAGCTCCGGACTACGTGGCGCAGCGCAAGCCTTGCAAAGACTTCGCCAGGTTTGAGGAGCAATTCCAAGACTGCCAGCGTGAACTCACGGCAGAGAAGCGGCGGCTGCTACCCTTCGCGAACGAGCAACAGATCGAGGTCGGCAAATTCTACGTCCTGCGCGGTATTCTGTTACTCGTCAGCGAAGTCGGCGAGCGGACGGAGAAAAACGGCAAGTGGAATGCACGGCTCCGCTGTATTTTCGAAAATGGCACCGAGTCCGACATGCTGCTGCGTTCCCTCGCCGCAGAACTTTACAAAGACGGCCGCCGCGTGACCGGGCTCGACGAAAAAGCGCTGGCCGCGATGCAGGTGACCGACGACGACACGTCCGCCGGATTCATCTACGTGCTGCGCTCACTGAGCGATCACCCCGACATCAAGGCGGTTCCTCACCTTTACAAAATCGGCCTCGCCCGCCGCAGCATCGAGATCCGCATCCAAAATGCCGCGAACGAGCCGACCTATCTGATGGCACCCGTCGCACTCGTGAGCACCTTCCAATGCTATAACGTTCACCTGCCAAAATTGGAAAACCTACTCCACCGCTTCTTCGATCACGCCCGGGCGAAAATCCAAGTTACTGACTCGCTGGGGAACTACCACACCCCGCAGGAATGGTTCAGCGTGCCACTTGAAACGATCGAGACTGCGGTGCGGCTACTCATCTCTGGCGAGATCGTGAATTTTCACTACGATATTTTGAGCGGGCAGGTTTTGCTCAACGGTGAGGAAAGCTGATAGGTTTTTGTGCCAGGAAATCTATCAAAGCCGCAGCGCCACTTTCAAGAACGGAGCGGTCCGGGAGGTCTTGGACTTGGCGATTTTCTCGGGGGGGCCTTGGGCGATGATTTGGCCGCCGGCGTCGCCGGCTTCGGGGCCGATGTCGAGGATCCAGTCGGCCTCGGCGGCGACGGTCATGTGGTGCTCGATGACGACGACGGTGTGCCCTTCCTCGACGAGGCGGTGGAGGACGTCGATGAGCCGCTGGACGTCTTCGAGGTGGAGGCCGACGGTGGGTTCCTCGATGAGGTAGAGATTGCGCTGGCTGAGGGCGGCGTTGTTGAGGGTGGCCTTGGTGCCACGGCCTTTGGTGAGCTCGGAGACGAGTTTGATGCGTTGGGCCTCGCCGCCGGAGAGGGTGGAGCTGGCTTGGCCGAGCTGGAGGTAGCCGAGGCCGGTGTCTGCCATGAGTTTCAAGGGGTGGGCGATGCGGGGCTGGGACTCGAAGAAGGCGGCG